>JANLVB010000387.1:0-12721 GCA_031363785.1 Betaproteobacteria bacterium | reverse complement strand
GCCTCGTCGGCCACGATGGGAACGATGCGCGGACCCA
Organism: Betaproteobacteria bacterium; assembly: GCA_031363785.1. Taxonomy (GTDB): domain Bacteria; phylum Pseudomonadota; class Gammaproteobacteria; order Burkholderiales; family Burkholderiaceae_C; genus CAISIP01. The sequence continues at coordinate 12,684 of JANLVB010000387.1, read as the reverse complement.
GCGTCTTGTCCTTGAGCAGGCCACCAAGCATGCGAACAAAGGCCATGGTGGTGCTCATCTCGCGTCGGCCGGCTTGGGTGGCAAACGCTGCGTAGGTTTCTAGGCGGGGCACCGGCACGACGTCGCAGGACGTTTCGCGTTTGGGCAAGAAGCCCCCGAGTTGCTGACGCTGCTTGTGCAGGTAGCGCATCTCGACGCTATCGCTGGGTGGCTTGAGGAAGGCCAGCGAAGTAGCTTGCTCGTCACTCAGCGGCAGGTTGAAGCGGTTTCGAAACTCGATCAGCGCAGCGCCATCAAATTTCTTCTGGCTGTGCGTAGTCATTTTTCCCTGGCCCGCGCTGCCCATGCCGTAACCCTTCTTGGTGTGTGCCAGGATGACCGTCGGTTGCCCGGCGTGCGCCGCCGCCGCCGCGTACGCGGCGTAGATCTTCACCAGGTCATGGCCGCCGCGTTTAAGGCGGTCGATCTGCTCGTCGGTCATGCCCTGGGCCAAGGCGACCAACTCGGGGTTCTGGCCGAAGAAGTTGTCGCGGTTGTAGCGCCCGTCCTTGGCGGCAAAGGTCTGCATCTGCCCATCCACGGTGTTGGCAAATGCGCGTGCCAGGGCGCCCGTGGTGTCGCGCGCGAACAGCCCGTCCCAGTCGCTGCCCCACACCAGCTTGATGACGCGCCAGCCAGCACCGGCGAACAGCTTCTCCAGCTCGTCGATGACCCGCCCGTTGCCACGCACCGGGCCGTCCAGCCGCTGCAGATTGCAGTTCACCACCCACACCAGGTTGTCCAGGCTTTCGCGTGCTGCCAGCGTGAGCGCACTCATCGATTCGGGTTCGTCCATCTCGCCGTCACCAAACACGCCCCATACCTTGCGCCCTGTGCAATCAAGCAGCTTGCGGTGCGTCAGGTAACGCATGAAGCGCGCGTGGAAAATCGCGCTGATCGGGCCGATACCCATGGAGCCGGTGGGAAACTGCCAGAAATCAGGCATCAGGTAGGGATGCGGGTAGCTGGAAAGCCCGCGCGCGCCCTGGCCGGTGCTGGCCCGCGGCGCGCGGATTTCCTGGCGGTAGTGCAACAGGTCTGCTTCGTCCAGTCGGCCTTCCAGGAAGGCACGCGCATAGACGCCAGGTGCGCTGTGCGGCTGGAAAAACACCAGGTCGCCCAGGCTTTGACTGTCGCGGGCTCGAAAGAAATGGTTGAACCCGGTCTCGAACAGGTCGGCAGCGCTGGCGTAGCTGGCAATATGGCCGCCGAGTTCACCGTAGGCCTGGTTGGCGCGCACCACCATGACCAGGGCGTTCCAGCGCATGAGCGCGGCGAGCCGCTCTTCTATCGCCAGATCGCCGGGGTAGGGCGGCTGGCGCTCGACCGAGATACTGTTCAGATATGGCGTGCACAACTCGGGTTGCCAGTCCACTTGGTGCGTGCGCGCCAGGCGGACCAGTTCGTCAAGCACGAAGCGCGCACGCTGCGGGCCCTGGCTGCCAAGCAGGGACGCAAAAGCCTCCCGCCATTCTTGCGTTTCATCGGGGTCGGTGTCTTCACGGGTTTCAGCGGCGGGCAACCCGGCCGGCAACAGGGGGGCATTCATGTGCCATATCGTAGCCTGACAGGCACAGAATTACCCGCTTAATTGAGCTGCAAAATCTGCATTCTCGGCAGAACAGTGTTTGCGCTGAAACTCAAAGGTAGCGCACCCCCTGCCGCGCCAACTCGGTCTGCACCAGGCCCATGTCGATCTGGTCCAGCGAGCGACTTGTCTTCAGGGAGACGGCAGCGGCGATACCCGCACCCTGACCGGCAACCGCACAACATGCCATGTTGCGGGTGGCGGCATGCGCGATGCGGTCACCACCGATGGCGCGCCCCGTGACCAGCAGGTTCTTCACCCGTTTGGGCAACATGCAGCGATAGGGCACGTGCATATAGCGCCCGGTGGTGGGGATGATGAGTACCCCGTAACCGTCGATGAACTCGGGGTAGATGCCCACGGAGTCGCCAAAGCGCGCCTCGTTGCGTACGTCGGATTCGGTCATGTTGTAGGCAGCAATGATCTTGCGCGTGTCGCGGATGCCGATCGTCATGCCGAAATTGCGCAGCCGCGCGGCGGTGCAACCCGGCGTGTAGCGGCGCAGCGCCTCGATCGCCAGCATCGCCTGGCGGCGTCCCTCGATTTCGAACCGCGTCATGCTGTCGGGATCCGTGCCGTCGCAGCCGGCCAGGTGCACCAGGTTCATGTAGGTCAATTCGCCGGTATCGTGCATGGCGCCCCAGGTGCCGGCAATCGTGTTGAGGTGTTTCGGGATCACACCGTCGCGGATAGCCTGGGCAAACGGCTTGGCCAGGAACGGGGAGAACATCGCGTCCTCCTTGCCCGAGGTTTCGATCTCCCATTCGCCGGTCGACCAGTCCTTGTAGGTCTGCGGGTCGGCGCGTACCCCGGCCAGAAAGGCCTTCTTGTCGACCCCCGCCAAGTGGAACATGACGGAGGCGGCCTGCATGTGCTCCACCGGTGTCTTGATGGTGGGCGCACCGGCGCGCTCGGCCACGTCGGCGTCGCCGGTGGCGTCGATGACCCGTTTCGCCAGGATCGCCTCGCGCCCGGCCTTGGACTCGACGATGATGCCGGTGATGCTGTCGCCGTCCATGATCGGCGCCACGAACAGCCGGTGCAGCATGGCGTGTATGCCGGCCTCTTCCACCAGTCGGTCAGCGACCAGCTTGAAGCCTTCGGAGTCAATCTCGTATGACAGTGACTGGCTTTCCGGTACGGCGGCGCCCATGGCCTTGGCCCGGGCCTCGAACTCCCAGCCGATGCCGTGCGACTCGACCGTTTTCTCGTGCCGGTACCAGGCAAAACCCTCCACACCCACCACGGTCAGATTCCCGCCGAAACAGCCGAAGCGTTCTACCAGCGTCACGCTGGCGCCAGCCCGCCGGGACCGGAGCCCACTACCAGCACGTCGGTGCGGTGAACGATATCGATCTGGCGTGCGGGCTCGGTGATGGTGCTGCGTGGACTTGTCATGGTGTTTCGGGGCGATGGCAGTGCGAATATCAGCGGATTGTTGAGTTTTGGAGGTGACCGGATGAGCGTCTGGTGGGTGACGGAATTATGTGGCCCAGTGCCGTACGATACTTCTTGATCCCTACACTATCGAGCTCTACCCGGATGTCCGCAGCAACTCCCAGCCATTCCCCCCGGCGCGATGGCCATGTCCATCTGATCCTGTTGCGCCATGCCGAATCCAACAACAACGTTCTGGCCGAGGCGATTCGCCAGAAACATGGCGCTGCGGTGACGGAAACCCTACTGATGCACGAGGAGTCGCAGGCCAGGGACCCGGATTGCGCTCTGTCCGGGCGCGGCGAGCGGCAGCTGGAGTGCCTACAGGCATATGACTGGCACGACTATTTCCTGAAAACAGGCCAGTTCCCGAAGTGCCGGGTCTATACCTCACCCATGCAGCGCTGTTTGTTGACCGCACGGGCAGTGGCACGGAGTCTGCAGTCCAGCATGGACGCGCCAGTGACGGTAGGCCCGCGGTTGTTCGAGGAGGGCGGCTGTTACCACCACCGCGCGAACGGAACACCAGAGGGCGTGCCGGGTGCGACCTGGGACGACATTGCGAAGCGCTTTCCCGAATTCACGACCCCGGATAGTGCCGGTGTGGGTTGGTACAACCGGCCGCACATCGAGACCGCTGCCGAGTTTGAAACCCGCTCGCATGAAATTGCCAACTGGATCTGGGCCATGCAGCAGCAAATGTTGGCGTCCGGCCATGGTGCCCTGGTGTTGGTGATGCACGGCAACATCATGAGTGCCATCATCTCCACCCTGTTCTCCGGGGCGCCGCACACGGCCCTGTACAAACATTGCAATACCGGCCACACCCATATCGAGTTGTTTTCCAGCGCCGGCCGGAACATGGCGGTTTGCCAAAGCCTCAACAAGGTCACCCACTTGCTGCACCACAAGCAACTCATCGGCGGGGACCATGCGGTGGACGATCGCTGGATACAGCAGTTCGCCTCGCGGTTCAGATAAACGGCAAGGCCACCAAGGTCGCGTTGATAGTTTGCCCCTCCTTGTGCACCTGCACCTTGTCGCCGACAGCGCAGCGTGACGCCACCAGGCCGAAGCCGATATTGCGCTTCAGGCGCCATGACCAGACGCAGTTGGTCAGATCTCCAACGCGTTGTCCGTCCTTGTTGATCGCGTGCCAATGAAATCCCAGTTGGGTCGGTTGTTCTCCATCGAGTGCCACGCCGAGTTGCTGGCGCTTGATGCCTTGCTGGTGGATGCTGCGCAGCGCCTGGATGCCGATCACGTCGTCCGCCACGTCCAGGCTGACGTATTTGTCCATGCGCACCTCAAACGGATTCGTCTGGTCATCGGTGTCGCCGCCGTACGAGATCAGTCCGCTTTCGATGCGCTCGCAGACATTCGGGTTGCCCGGTCCGATGTCCCAGGGCTTGCCGGCTTCACGCACGATGTTCCACAATTGCGTGCCCTTGGACCCGTCCATCAGGTAGAGCTCGAAGCCACCCTGTTTCGACCAGCCAGAGCGCGCCACCGCCACCGGTATGCCGGCGATCGATGTCTCCTTGAACCAGAAGTACTTGAGCGAGCGCACCCAGTCGCCACAAATCGACGCCACCACGTCTTCTGCCTTCGGGCCCTGTACCGCCATGGGCGACACGTCGGGTTCACTGACCTTCACGTTGAGCCGCCGCTCGGCGGTTATGGCGCGTGCCCAGAACCAGATGTTGGAGTCGGCGATGGACAGCCAGTAGCGGTCGTCGGCGAGCTTGAGCAGAATCGGGTCGTTGATCAACACGCCGTCGTGATTGCATACCGCCACGTACTTGCCCTGGCCGGCCTGGCAGCGAGACAGGTCGCGCGTGCACAACAACTGGGCCAGACGCCCGGCGTCCGGGCCCTGCAGCTGCACCTGGCGCTCCACCGCCACGTCCCACTGCGACGCGCCATTGATGAGCCGCCAATACTCCTCCTGCGGCTTGCCATAACTCGTGGGCATCAGCATCTGGTTGTAGGTGGTGAAGGCAGTCACTCCCTCGGCCAGAGTGGCCTCGTAGTAGGGGGAAGGGCGCAGGCGCGCGGAGGGGGTGATTCCGAACATGGTTTCGAGGCTTCCAGATGCAATGGGTGGGCGACAGTGTAGGGCTCGCAACAACTGTCCAGCAGCCTCGAATGTCCGACCGGCGTCAGTCGCATGTCGTCACCGTGCCCTCGCCTGCAGTCGGTTAGGCAGCAGGCCAAAGGGTGCTGGACGACAATGCTGGTGCGACAGTGGGCTAGTTTCCGCGCTGCTTGTTTCAACCACACACTACTTTTGAAGAGGCTGTTCATGACAAAAATTGCTTACCTGGGTACCGGGCTGCTGGGTGCCGGTTTTGCCGAGGCGGCGGCCAAACGCGGCGACACCGTTGCCGCCTGGAACCGTTCACCGGACAAGGTCCTGGCGCTGACGCAGTTCGGCGTGGCTGCGGCGGCCAGCCCGGCCGATGCCGTGCGCGGTGCCGCGCGGGTGCACCTGGTGCTGCGCGACGACGCCGTAGTGGACGAGGTGCTCTCAGCTGCGCGCAGTGGCCTGTCGCCGGACGCCGTGATCGTAGACCACAGCACCACCCTGCCGAGCCTGACGGCCGAGCGCGCGCAGCGTTTGCTGGCCCAGGGCATGCATTACCTGCACTGCCCGGTGTTCATGGGGCCGGCCGCGGCGCGCAACGCCCAGGGCTCGATGCTGGTGGCTGGGCCGCAGGCGCTGTTCGACCAGGTGAAGACGGAGTTGGCCAGGATGACCGGCCGCCTCGAATTCCTGGGCGAACGCGCTGACCTGGCCGCCGTCAACAAGTTGTTTGGCAACGCCCTGATCATCGGCATGGCCGGTGTGGTGGCGGATGTCCTGACCATGGCTCGGGCCAGCGATGTTCCGGCCCTGGACACTGTCAAGCTGTTTGGCATGCTGGATCTGAACGCCTTTGTCGCCGGTTCGGCCACTGGCATGGCCAAGGGCAACTTCACGCCCACTTTCGAGATGTCGATGGCGCGCAAGGATGTGGGCCTGATGCTGCAGACTGCCGGTGGGCGCCCGATGGCTGCCCTGCCAGGTGTGGCGGCGCGCATGGATGTGCTGATCGCCGCTGGCCACGGCGGCAAGGGCACGGCCGTGCTGGCGATTGACGCGGTGACTTGATCTGACTGGCGCTGTGCCGGACGGGGTCAACTCCGTTACTTGGTCTTGGCGGTAGATTGGGGGGCTGGCATGCGCACGGCGTCAGAGGTACGCCCGCCAGTCTGGGTTGGCAGATCGATCAGTTGCAGGATGGGCCGCAACTCCGGTGCCAACTCCTTGTTGCCGTCTTCCAGTTGCAACACCTGGGCGTAACTTCTGCGCGCGATTTCTTCGTAAATGTCCCCCAACTTTTCATAGGTAACGGCGTGGCTGCGGCTGGTGCGTTTGGCGGTCTCCAGTGTTTCCCGCGCTTTTTCACTTTGCCCCTGGGCGAGGTAGATGGCGGCCAGGTTGTTGTGCACTTCCACCAGATCAGGGTAGTTGAGCGCCAGGCGCTGGTAGGTGCTGATGGCGGCTGCGGTCTGCCCGGCCTGTTGCTGGATGACAGCTTTGATAAAACGCATCCGCACATCGCGGGGGTTTTTCGTCAACTGCCGGTTCGCGCTGGCCATCGCCTGTGCCAGCTTGCCGTCGCGCAGTTGCTCCACCACCGCTGCCGTGTTGTCGGCCAGCGCCGCGCTGGCGTACAGGCACAGCAACAGCACAATTGCGCGCAGCTGTCTGCAAGCGGATTGGGTAGTCATGATCATGGGGTGCACCTCGGGCGCAGTGTAGGCGTTGCAGTACCGCAACGCCAGTGCCAGCCCGATGGTGGCAGCCCGATGGTGGCAGCCCGATGGGCGGCGCCCGGCTGCTTGGCGGGCTGCGAGAGCCCATGCTGGCGCACAAATTCTTCTGATCAGCCGAATTTCCTCCCCTCTCTCTTCTAAGATAGGCATTGCAATCACCTGCCAAAGCAAAGGACGTCCATGCTGACCCAGACCCAAATCGCGCAGTACCACGAAGACGGTTATGTCGTACCCGACTTCCGCATGCCAACGGAAGTGTTGGAATCGATCAAGGCGCGCCACACGGCGCTGATTGCAGGTCACCCGGAGTTTCGCGACTACTGCCCGGCGCTGTTCGACCATGACATCGGCTTCGCCGACTACGGCGCCAACCACGACATCCTCGACATGGTCGAGCAGCTGATCGGGGGTGACATCGCGCTCTGGAACATGAGCTTCTTCGCCAAGCCGGCTGGCAATGGCAAACGAACACCCTGGCATCAGGATGGCGAGTACTGGCCGATCCGCCCGCTGGCCACCTGCACGGCATGGCTGGCGGTGGATGATTCGACAGCCGACAACGGCTGCCTGCGGGTGATTCGCGGTTCACACAAGGAGCGTGCGCTCAGACGCCATAACACGGTTGCGGCTGGCGATGTCACCCTGACCCAGGAGCTTGACCGCAGTGAATACGACGAGTCGAAAGCGGTCGACATCGTGCTCCAGGCCGGGCAGATTTCACTGCACGATGTATTTCTGCTGCATGGCTCCGAGCCCAACACCTCGACCAGGTCGCGGCGCGGCATGACCATGCGCTTCATGCCGACCACCAGCGTTTTTGATCGCGACTTGGCGCAAGCCAAGGCGCAAGCCATTACATCCACCAACCATTCCCGGCGCCAGATTTTCCTGCTGCGCGGCAGCGACCGTAGCGGCCACAATAGTTTTTTCAACGCCTGAAATCGTAGACTGGCAACGTCCTGGAGGACCGACGCCCGGCGCCAGACAACGCCGCCTGACCAATTGATTGGCGGACCACCCTCGGGGTCAGGCCGGCGCGCGTGGCAAGCGGATGGTGAACACCGTTCCCGCTGCGATGGAGGACTCCACCGTGATCGTGCCGCCGTGGGCGAGCACGATCTCACGCACGATGGACAAGCCCAGTCCAAGGCTGGTCTTGGAGCGTTCGTGCAATTCGGAATTGGCGCCCGGCGCCTGCACCAGTGGCTCGAAGATCGACCGAAGTGCCTCCGGTGCAATCGGATCGCCCAAATTACAGACCTTCAGGACAATGGCATCTGCCTCGCTGTCGGCGGTGAGCGTGACCGGTGCCAGCCGGCTGCCATGCTGCACGGCATTCGCCAGAAGATTGGACACGGCTTGCTGTATGCGGGCTCCGTCGGCCAGCAGGGTCAGATCACCGGACATCCGCTGCACGAATTTCTGCTCGGGGTTGCCGGCGCGAATGTCCTCGAGTGAGGCCTCGCACACCGGGCCGAGGTCGCATTGCAACCGATCAATCGGAATGCCCGCGCCCAAACGCGTGCGGGTGTACTCCAGCAAGTCGGTGATCAGGCGGTTCATGTCCCGGGAAGCGCGCTTGATGCGCGCGGCCGACTGCAGCCTGGCGGCGTCTGACAGGCCAGGTTTCGCGAGCAACATCGCAGACATGTCGATGCCCGAAAGCGGGGCGCGCAGATCATGTCCGAGCACGGCGAGAAACATGTCGCGCGAGGCCGCGACTTCACTGGAGTAGCGCTGTGCCGACTGCGCCAGTGCCTTGTCCATGCCTTCATTGAAAAGCGCAATTTCGTTGATCGATGAAGATTCTGGCTTGGCCGCTTCAGAACGCTGCCAAAACGCCGTGACGCTGGCCCGCATGGCACGAAACTCGGCGAACAGTTGCACCAGATCGAAACCCGCCATCTGCCGCAGCGCACCGTGTTCTGCGGCGGCGCTGGTGGTGGACGCTTGAGTCGGGACGATGTCCTGCGCCTGCGCGGCCCGCTCCTGGTCGGTTTGTCGTAGCTCCATGTCGCCGACGATGGCCAACAGGATCTCCCGGCTGTGGTCGCGCAATGCCAGGGCAGACATCACCTGGCCTGCTGGCAAGGTCCTGGCAAAGGCCTCCCAGTCAGCGACTATCGCGTCCAGGTTGTCCTTGATGAATGTGTTGAGTTTCATGTACATTTCCGATCCCCTGATCGTCCGGCCGCCGGGTGGCGCCGACTGTGCGCTGCCGCACATAAGACGCCATTGGCAGTGTGCCCAGGCACCTGGAAATCGGCGCACACCGAATACGGCCGCCATTTTGCTTGAGCCCGCAAGGTGGCGCGACCAGTGTGGGCCATCTCATCTTCTGTTTCTCGGCATCCCCATCCCGATCATCATTTTGATCGCGTTGTTCGTGTCTTGACACCACATGTCTCTTCCCCCTACCTAACCAAGGACTGCCCATGACCGCCACCAAATCCGTCGCGCCGAACAAGGCTTAGCCCTCGTTCGCGAGTGCCCAGACGACCGCCTTCGAATCCGATCTCGCGCCGGCGCACCGGGTCAGTTACGCCGAGTGGCAGGCCAGGCCAGCGCGCGAGAGGTTTCGCGAGTGGCTTGCCTCGTTGATCCACACACAACTCTGAGCGAGCGAATTTCATGTGCTTCGGTGTGCGAGCGCACGGACGGGTGCAGGATGCCTGCCCATACTGTGTGCGGGCAACAACCCTATCACTCACCCATACAGGATCAAATCATGGAAAACTCAGTTATCGCCGGTCAACGGTTTAACCCTGTAATCAGCCAGACAAATGGCGTAGTGGACCACGCTGCGGTCCCGATGCACGGCCCCGTCAACCCGATGCCAGCACCGGCCAGTGTTGATGGAGGTGCAGCCCCGGCCGTTGTCGCGCGCATTGCCAGACAGGCCCATCAGACCGTCGATAAAGTTGCGGAGGCGGCGACTCCCACGGCACAGTGGCTGTCCGCCAAAAGCGAAAATCTTGCATCAAGCGGGCGCAGCGCCGTCGCCGATGCACGGGTTTACGTAATGGCAAATCCCTGGCAATCCCTTGGCGTGGCAGCGGCCGCAGGCTTTTTGCTGGGGCGTTTGGCTCGTTGAGCAAGGCCTGGTCGAAGTAGCTCTGTCTCGGCCGTTATGTGCTCTAGCGCAACGGCAGCGACAACCCACGCAGCCGCAATTACATTGGCGAGATGGATGACGGTGCCGACATGCTGGGTTTGCTGTTCCACCGCCATGTCCGCCCAATTTTTTCTCGAATGATGCACCCATCTGCGACCGGGTTCGCCTTCGCGAAAGGAAGTGCTTCTCCTACCTGCAGCCGCGCCACTGGCCGATGCGGTGCGGCAGCACAAGCCACTACGCTATCGGTTAGTCGCGGGCATTCCGGTACTGGCAAGAACAATTCCGTTTGTCGCCCGTTGTGTTGTCCAGGTGGCCAAGGCGCGGCAGTGGCGATACACCGAGTCAAAACGACGAGCCCGAACGGACCGGTGGTACGTAATTCACGCAGTCAACCAAGGAGAAACTTATGAATGATCTGAACACAGAGACGACGAGAAACTTCGATAACACTGACCTCGCCGATGGCGCGGGCCGCCCGGTGGCAACGGGTGTGGGTGCCGTGCTGGGCGGTGCGGCCGGCGGTATCGCAGGAGGTGCCGCGGCCGGTGCTGCCGTGGGTGGCATGACGGGTCCTGTCGGCCTCGCGGTAGGTGCGGCCATTGGGGCCGTGGCTGGTGCATTGGCAGGCAATGGCATTGCAAGTGCTGCCGATCCTGTCGCCGAAGATGCCTACTGGCGGGACAACCACTCCAACCATCCTTATGCCAGCGGGTCGAACTATGACGAATACCGTCCGGCGTATGGTTACGGGGTCGATGCTTTCACGCGATATCCTGATCGCACATTTGACGACGTCGAGCCGGAACTCCAAAGCGGCTGGAACAACAAGCGCGGAAATTCCAGCCTCGACTGGAACAGCGCCAAGCACGCGACACGCGACGCCTGGAAGCGCGTGAGTGACACAGTTGAACGTGCCATCCCGGGCGACTCTGATCGCGACGGCAAATAAGACGGAAACAAGGGCACGTGTCGCCCCGATCACGCAAGCGGCGCTCCGGGAGTCACTTCCGCCGCGGCAGCGTGGACGGCGCAACAAGTTGTGCTCGTCCCCGGGGGATGGTGAAGGGCCAATCTGGCGGGGAAGCGCCGTCCCTCAGTGAAAGGGCTGTACGCGGCCTTGGCCCCGCCCGGTAGGCTCTGCTGGTCAGGTGCCGGGCGCGCTACATCCGGGGGTTCTTCGGCGTATCGGATATTGGCCTTCCGTCGACCCCGAGGTCTGTTCTTGGCATGATGGCCGGAGAGCCGGCGCCATCGCTGGCATCGACGTTGTCCTCGACCATGTCAAGAAATTCGTCTACCTGATCGGTCGAGTGTTTCGACGGTTGAATGTGTGCCGTTTGTTCACGTGTCATGGTTACTCTCCGTTAGTTGATTGAAGGGAGGTTCAGTATTTGGCCTGGAGCGCGATGCGTCTATCAGGCAAGCGGAGGACCAGAGGTAAGACAGGGCCCACCTGTTGGCCAACCCCCCATCGAGAGCTGGACATTACATGGTGGTGGACATGCCTGGTCGGGTGGCAACCCAAGTGCTTCCTATACGGACCAGGCCGGCCCGGATGCGTCGGCGGAAAAGGTCCGGGTTCTTCATGGCGCTACCGCCCGCCGGCTCTGCATGAGCGCCGCGCCGGGACGCCCCAGACTAGCTCGCACCGCAGCCCGCGGGGCGAAGGTTGCCTGATGAGCACGCGCGGGGGCGGAGCGGCTTACTCTGCCGAGTAGGTCGTTCCGTAGAATTTATGCACACCGCTAGCCCAGGTCTTGTCCGACATGATGGGCCAGCGGTTCTGGTTGAAGCCCGGTGCCTCTTTCAGGGCATCCTTCGCCACATTGAGCGTGAAGCGCTTGTTCGCGGTGTCCAGTGTCAGTGCCGCCCAGGGCACTGCAAAGAGCTTGTCCCCCATGCCCAGCAAGCCGCCGAACGACAGCACCGCATACGCGATCTTGCCGGATGCCATGTCGATCATGAACTCCTTGATGTCGCCCAGATCGTCGCCGTTCTTGTTGTAGACATCGTTGCCCAGGAGGGTGTCGGCGCCCATCAGCTTGGGGCCAGGCCCTGACGCAGTGCTGGCATACATGCCGAAGTTGTCGCGCGTGACGTAATTTGTTTTCATGGTTGATCCTTGGGAATATGAGGCAATGGCCGGAATTTCAGCCGGTCCGGCCGACTAGGCACGGGCGGTTTCAAATTCCGAGGTGATGGCTGGCGGAGGTTGAGTTCCAGCAGCGCAAATGGACTTTAAGCATTCTGATTCTTGCCGTCCGTGCGACAGCGAACGCACGGGCCTGGTTTGCGAGTCGAGCAAAACCTCCCTCGTATTGGTGCGCCGTCGCACGGATATGCCGGGGATGACCCTGCACACTTCGTTTGCGTCTTAGCCCTTGTCACCCACTTCTACAGGATCAACCCATGGAAAATTCACCCAGCACCCATACCCAGTTCGACCCGGAAATCACTCGTCCCAATGGCGCATTGGGCCACGCAGCCCGACCAGTGGTCTCGCGCGTTGCCGAAGTGGCCCATCAAACGGTTGACAAGTTGGCCGAGGCGGCAACACCCACTGCAGCATGGTTGTCCTGCAAAGGCGATGCACTGACAGCGAGCGGGCGCAACGCCGTCGCCGATGCAAGGGTCTACGTTGCGGCAAATCCCTGGCAGTCGCTTGGTGCGGCAATGGCGG
>JANLVB010000385.1:0-9739 GCA_031363785.1 Betaproteobacteria bacterium | reverse complement strand
GCGGCGGCCATGTTCGACCTGAGCCACAAGGTGGCCCTGGTCACCGGCGCCTCGCGCGGTCTGGGCTGGGCGATGGCCGAAGCATTGGCGCGTTGCGGGGCGCATGTGGTGCTCAATGCACGGGACGCAGCTGCGCTGGATCAGCGTGTGGCTAGCTTGCAAGAACAGGGATTGTCTGGCGAGGTTGCGGCTTTTGACGTCACCGACAACTTGGCTGCCGAACGCTGTGTGGACGATATCGTGGTGCGCCACGGGCGGATCGACATCCTTGTTGCCAATGCCGGCATCAACCACCGCGCGCCAATCACCGAGTTCGACCTGTCGGATTTCCAGCGCGTGATGGATACCAACCTGACCTCGGTCTGGGTGTTGTGCAAGGCGGCAGCGCGGCACATGCAGCTGCAGCGCAGTGGCCGCATCATCCTGACGGGTTCCATCAGCGCCATCAACGCCCGGCCCACGGTGTCAGCCTATGTCGCCAGCAAGGGAGCGGTGCATTCGCTCGCCAAGCAGTTGGCGGTGGAGCTGGCGGGCGTCAACGTGACAGTGAACTGCATCGCGCCGGGGTTCTTCGCCACCTAGTTGAACACGCCGTTGCTGCAGAGCCAGGAGTTCAACGACTGGGTCAAGAAGCGCACCCCCGCCGCGCGCTGGGGCAGGCTGGAAGAGATCGGCCCGGTGGCGGTGTTCCTGGCGTCGGACGAAGCCTCCTATGTGAGTGGCCTGGTCCTGACGGTGGATGGTGGCTTCACCGCGGCGATGTAGCAAGGAGCGTGTTATGCGAGGTTGCATGATCCAGGGTCAGGACGTACCCGACGCGTTGATCGGGGAATTGCCACATAGCACCGATCTGCTGAACCAGCCGGTGGCACTGCGCGAACGGCTCGCCTCGGATGGTTTTTTGTATCTCAAGGGCGTGCTGGACACCAGCCTGGTGGCAGCGGCGCGCATCGAGGTTTTCGAGCGACTGATCGAGGTTGACGAAATCCTGCCACCCGCAGCGGCGGCGATTGCGTCTGGCACCAGTCGGCGCGACACACTGATTGCCGACCGCGGCGCTTTCTGGAAGTCGGTCAGCGAAGGCCCGCATCTGCGCGCCTTGAGCCACGGCAGCGCAATGCAGCGCCTGATGGCGATGGTCATCGGCGTTCCGGCACGGGCGCAGGACTATATGTTCCTGCGTGCCGGAGCGCGTGGCCGTGCCACCGGCTTGCACTTCGACTATCCTTTCTTCACCCGCGCCCATGACCAGGTCTTCACCGTGTGGTTGCCGATCGGTGATGTGCCGGTGAGCGACGGGCCCCTGGTGGTGGTGGAGGGCTCCAACCGCTATCGCGACCTGATCGACCCGATGATCGGTTTTGACGTCGCGCGCGACAACACGCGCAAGGCGACGCTGGCGCAGGATGCCGTGAGCCTGGCCCGAGAGCGCGGTGCCCGCCTGCTGACGACGAACTTTGCCGCCGGCGACATCGCCGTGTTCGGCATGTACACCCTGCACGGCTCACTGGAAAACCATTCACCGATCAACCGCGTTCGGCTGTCCTGCGACGTGCGCTGGCAACCGGCGGCGCTGCCGCTGGACGAGCGTTACTTTGGCGCCAACCCGGGCGGCACCACGGGCGCCGGTTATGGCGAGTTGGTGGGGGCCAAGCCGCTGACGCAGGAGTGGCATGTGCGCTGAGTGGCGCTTCAGGCCCGGCAGGGCATCAATCCACCCGCGCCCCAGAGACCCGAACCACGTCAGCATACTTGGCGAGTTCGACCCGCAGCTTCGCTCCATACACATCGGGCGCACTGGCCACGATCTCGAATGCGCCGGTTTCCAGTGGGCCGGCCACCGCCGGGTCTTTCAGTATGCGCACAATCTCCGAATTCAGCCGATTGATGATTGCTGCCGGGGTGCTGGCCGGTGCCACCAGGCCGTTCTCCGACTCGATCTCGAAACCCGCCTTGGACACCTCGTACAGGGTCGGCACTTCGGGCAGGAACGGGCTGCGTTTGGGGCTGGTGACCGCCAGCGCGCGCAGCTTGCCCGACTTGACCAAGGCGAGGGCGCTGACCAGTACCGGGAACGCGTATTGGGTCTGCTGCGAAAGCAGGGAGGTAAAAATTTCCGGCGCACCACGGTAGGGAACATGCAGGCCCTCGATCTTGTTGCCCATCTTGAACAGCTCGGCCGCAAAATGGGCGATCGACCCATTGCCGCCGGAAGCGTAACCAAGCCCACCGGCAGTGGCCCGAATGCGCGCCAGCAGGTCATCGAACGTCTTGTGGGGAGAATCCGCCGCAACCACCAGCAGGCCGGGCGTGCGGATCAGCCCGATGACCGGTGTGAAATCCTTGATCGGGTCAAAGTTGACCTTCTGGTACAGGCTCGGGTTCGCCGTGAAGTTGCTGGACGTGGCCAGCAGCGTATACCCGTCGCCGGGTGAACGCGCCGCCTGCTCTATGCCGATATTGCCTCCCGCCCCCGGCTTGTTCTCGACCACCACCGCTTGTCCTAGCCGGTCCCCGAGGCGCCCGGCGATGGTACGGACCACCACATCCACACCCACCCCAGGCGGAAATGGCACGATGATCTTGACCGGGCGGTTCGGCCAGCCGGTATCGGTTTGTGCGTGCGCCAAGGGCGTGAGCAGCGCGCCGAGGCCGACTGCGGCAGTGAGGGCCGAGCGCCGGGTGAGTGTGGCATGTTGCTGGATCATGTGAAGTCTCCTGTGGTGTTTGTGATGTTTTCTGGACGGTCGCGTGCACCGTCACTCAGGGCGCCAGCCGTGCTCCGGGCTCGATCATCACATGCTCGATGGCGCCACCATAGGCGAACGAGCCGTGCCGGTCGTACAGATCCCACAGTACCGGGCCGCGCCGGTCCAGGCCGACGTCCAATCCCTCGAAAATGCCGTACGGCACCATCGGCGGTGACAGGTCGATGAACTCGGTTGCCGGCACGCCGTCGAGCAACAACCGGCCCCGGCCACGGCCCGGTGCCTGCGCCTCGTAGTCGAATACCGCGAGATGCTGACCCGCAGCCAGCTGCGGCCCCCTGACCGTGCTGCGGTCGCCGAACACGTTGTAGTGCAGCAGCAATCGCTGGTTTTCGATCCACAATACGATGCCGCCGTTGGGCTCGCCAATCGCCCACAACACACCGGCATCGTCGGCGCGCTTCGCAAAACGCACTGCGATGCGGTACGAGCGGTTGGTGATCAGCGGAAACAGGTCGGTTCGGTGAACAGTTTGTGCACCCGGTAGAAATGTGCGCGGGCGATCCCAGCGCGCACCATCATCGGGTGGACCATCGGTGAACTTGCCCTTGCGGTCGCGGTTGTCCAGCGGATAGACAAAATGGCTCCAGGCCGCTTTGTCAAATGCCAGTTTGAGCTCCTCGAGTTTCTCCGGATGTTGTGCGGCCACGTCGCGGCTTTCGGAAAAATCGCTCTCCAGGTCGTGCAATGTCCAGTGGTCCAGGTTGATCGGCTCACCGCGTTTTTGCAATGAACGCGCCAGCCAGCCGTCGCGGTAAAAGGCGCGGTTCGACCAGACCTCGTAATACTGCTCGCGGCGCAGCGACGGCGCGGATGCATCGAACAGCAGGGGCGTGAAGCTGATCCCGTGTAGCGCCCGAGCCGGGCGGCCATTGACCTGGGCCAGCGGTGCAACGCCGGTCAGCTCCAGCAGCGTCGGCAGCACGTCGGTGACGTGGACAAACTGCGTGCGAATGGCGCCTTGTGCGGCGATACGCGCCGGCCACGAGATGACAAAGGAGACACGCCGCCCGCCGCCGCCGCTGTAGGTCTTGAACGACGGGAACGGCGCGTTCGACACCTCGCCCCAGCCGGTCGGGTAAAGCGACGCGCTTTTCGGACTGCCGAGCTGGTGCGCCTGTGCCCGCTCCTGTTCGATGGGCGCATTCGCCAAACCCATGAATCGCCGGTAGTTGTTGAACATGCCGACCGGGCCGCCAGCGTCGGTGCCGCCATTGTCCGAGGCAAACAGGATGATGGTGTTGTCCTGTTCGCCCAATTGCTCCAGCAGCGTGACCAGGCGGCCCAGGTTCTGGTCGACGTTGTCGAGCATGGCCGCGTACGCCTCCATGTGCCGCGACAACATCTCGCGGTCGGACGGATTGGTGTCCTGCCACAGCGGCACGCGCGGGTCAGACTCCGGCAAGCGGGTACCAGGCGGCGCGATTCCCATGTCGATCTGCCGGCGCAGCCGCGCCTCCCGCATGCTGGTCCAGCCCGCGTCATAACGGCCGCGGTACTTGGCCAGGTCATCCGGTTTGGCCTGCAGCGGTGCATGCACTGCGTTGTGGGCGAGGTAGAGAAAAAAGGGCTTGTCAGGTGAGGATGCGCGCAGATTTCTCACGAAGCCGATCGCCTCGTTGGTCCAGTCGTCGGTTGAGTAGTAGTCTCCCGGATAGGTGTCGATATCGACCACCGCTTCGCCACGCATCAGATGGGCCGGGAAGAAGAAGTGTGCCTCGCCCTCCATGAAGCCGTAAAAATGGTCGAAGCCGCGCCGGGTTGGCCAGGAATGGCGCGGCGCCGAGGGTGTGCTCTCCACCGTGGGTGTGTTGTGCCACTTGCCGATGGCCGCAGTGGCGTAGCCGGCGGCCTGCAGTGTTTCGGCCAGCGTCGCGGCGTCTAGCGCGAGTTCTCCCGAGTAACCCGGGAACCCCGCGTGGTTGTTCGCCAGCCAGCCGGTTCCGACGGCGTGCGCGTTCATGCCGGTGAGTAGCGCCGCGCGCGCCGCTGAGCAGATCGGGTGTGTGGTGTAGTGGTTGAAGCGCAGCCCGCGCGTGGCCAGCGCGTCGATGTGCGGGGTGTCGATTTCGCCGCCAAAACAGCCCGGATCCGAGTAGCCCATGTCGTCCATGTAGACGATGACGATGTTCGGGCCGTGGGCGCGCGCTTTGGGCGGCGCTGGCCAATGGGGTGTCGAGTTTTCGCGAGTCTGGCCAATGTGCCCGGAAAATGGCTGGCCGTTGTAGCTGGTCATGTGCGAAATGCCTTCTGGTCGAATGCGTGTCGTTCAATAAACGACCAATCGTACGTCACCCCAAGACCCGGACCGTCTGGCACCGGCAACATCCCGCTTGCGTCCAGCCCCTCTACCTGGTCGCTGTAGCCGCACGTGTAGACAGGCGCGATGAGATTGGCCATGCCCGGTCCGATGAGCGCCAGTTAACGCTGTGCAAACACCGGCGGCGTGAACACCCGCACTGCCGGTGGCGTGCCAGCGTAGCGCTCCAGCTCGACCAGGCAGGTCTGCGCACTGCAGCCCTGCGACAGGCTGGATGCGCCCACATCGCGGGTCAGCGCGTTCGGGTTGCCGTGGCGGTCCAGCGCGTCGGGGCTGCCCGGAGTGTCCGGGTCCCACCAGGCGCCGGTGCTGAGCTTGACCACGCCGACGCGCAGACCAGCATCGAGTACGGCGCCAGCCAGGCAAGCGCCACGGCCATTGAACATGCGCACCACGTCACCCGCGCCGATGCCGCGCGCGGCTGCGTCGTGCGGATGCATGTGCACCGGCTCGCGCCCGGCGACCTTGTTTGCCAGGCTGTAGGAAGAATGGTCCAGCTGGCTGTGCAGCTTGGTATACGGCTGGTCCGAGACCATGTGCAGCGGGTATTGCTTTGCCATTGGCGCGCCCAGCCACTCGGCGGGCTCGAACCAGGTTGGGTGACCCGGGCAGTCGGCGTAGCCAAACGATGCGATGCGCTCGGAGTAGATTTCGATGCGCCCGCTCGGTGTCTCCAGCGGATGGCCTGCCGGGTCGGCGCGAAACGTGTCGAGCATCACCACGCCACCCGGGCTGGGCGGGAAACGCACTCCCGAGGTGGCCCAGAAGTCCTTGAACTCGGGGTAGTCCACACCGGCCGTCCTGGCGCCGCGCGCCGCGTGGGCATACAGGAACTCCAGCCACTGCATGCTGTCGCGGCCTTCGGTAAAGGCCTCGCGCTGCCCCATGTGCTGGGCGATGTCGGCGAAGATGTCGTAGTCGTCGCGTGACTCGCCGACCACCGGCATGAGCTTTTTCATCGCGATCAGCAGCGCGTCGCGTACGCCGTGGCCGATGTCGTTGCGCTCCAGGTTCGAGGTGGCGGGTAGCACGATGTCGGCCATGCGGGCGTTGGCGTTCCACATCTGCTCATGCACCACGACGGTGTCGGGCCGGGCCCAGGCGCGTGCCAGCCGGTTCAGGTCCTGGTGGTGGTGAAACGGGTTGCCGCCGGCCCAGTAGACCAGGCGGATGTCCGGGTAGACGTGGCGCGCGCCGTTGTAGTCGAACGACTGACCCGGCGACAGCAGCAGGTCGGCGATGCGGGCTACCGGGATGAATTCCGGCACCGGGTTCACGCCTTGTGGCAGGGTCGGGCCGGGTAACAGCCGGTTCGGGCTGCCCACGCTGTTGGCCGGCCCGTAGCCGACGGCGAAGCCGCCGCCCGGAAGGCCGATCTGCCCAAGCACCGCCGCCAGTCCAACTACCGACCAGAAGGCCTGCTCGCCGTGGTCAGCGCGCTGCAGCGACCAGGCCACGTTGACCATGCTGCGGGTGGCGCTCAACTGTGCCGCCAGGTCGCGCAGTCGCAGCGCATTGACGTCTGCGATGGGGGCAGCCCAATCGGCGTTTTTCACCACGCCGTCAGTTTTGCCCAGCAGGTAGTCGCTCCAGCGCTCGAACCCCACGCAGTACTTGCCCAGGAACTCCCGGTCGTGCCCATCGGCCAGAATGATCTCGGTGGCCAGTGCCAGCATCACTGCGACGTCGGTGTTGGGCCGGATCGGTATCCACTCGCTGCTGCCACCGGGCACTTCGAGGTTGCTGCGAATCGGGCTGAAGTTGACGAAGCGGCAGCCGTTGTGGGCCATCTTCTCCAATGCCTGCGCCGTGTGGTGTTCCGACGCCGATCCGAGGCCGACCTGGCCGTTCTTCTGCGGCACGCCACCGAAGCTGACGAACAGCCGGGTATGGGTGGCCAACACATCCCAGCTGGTGTGGTTGTTGATCAGGTCGTCCAGTGACGCCACCACATGCGGCATCACGACCCGGCCCGCACCCAGGCTGTAACTGTCCATGTGCCGCACATAACCGCCCAGCGTGTTCAGAAAGCGGTGCACCTGGCTTTGCGCATGGTGAAAGCGCCCGGCACTGGCCCAGCCATATGAGCCACCAAAGATGGCGGTGTTGCCATGTTTCCTGATGACACGCGTCAGCTCTTCGGCGACCAGCGTGGTGGCCTGGTCCCAGCTGACTTCGACAAACGGCTCATTTCCGCGACCGGCGCCGCTGTGACCCAGGCCTTTGCCGCTTAGCCAGCCTTTGCGAACGGCAGGCCGCTGAATGCGCAGGGGCGACAAGTAGGCATCCCACATCGCCGGGCCGATGGGCGAGGGCGCAGGGTCGTCGGCGCGGCCCGTAAGGCCTGTCACTTTGCCGCCTTCGCGCACCACGTCGTAGGCGCCCCAGTGGGATGTGGCGAGGTCTTTTCCGATGGGGGTGGTGCGCATCACGGTCTCCAGGTTCTGGCGTGTCGCGCCATGCTAGTATTTTCGCCGCCCGGAGCGTTTACAACTGCCAGTCATCGGGCGTGCTTCCCACCACTGCCGAAAGAAAACCATGTCCCACGCACTGCAACCTCTCTCCGGGGTCAAGGTGGTCGAGTTCTGCCATGTGGCTGCAGGCCCATTTTGCAGCATGTTGCTGGCCGACTTTGGCGCCGAAGTGATCAAGGTGGAGCCGCCGGACGGAGACGCCATGCGCCAGTGGCCGCCGCTGAG
Organism: Betaproteobacteria bacterium; assembly: GCA_031363785.1. Classification (GTDB taxonomy): domain Bacteria; phylum Pseudomonadota; class Gammaproteobacteria; order Burkholderiales; family Burkholderiaceae_C; genus CAISIP01. The sequence continues at coordinate 1,952 of JANLVB010000385.1, read as the reverse complement.
CCAGGGGTATAGCGAAAATTTTGCCTCGCTGAATCGCGGCAAGCAGTCGGTGGTGCTGGACCTCAAGAATGCCGACCAGCGCGACCTGGCACGCCAGTTGGTGCTGGATGCCGACGTGATGGTCGAGAACAGCCGCCCGGGGGTGATGGGGCGGCTCGGCTTGGGCTGGGACTGGTTTGGGCCACGCAAGCCGTCATTGATCTACTGCTCGATCTCTGCCTTCGGGCAGGATGGCCCGCGCGGCAACGAGGGCGGCTTCGACCTGACGATCCAGGCCAGCGCCGGTGTGATGAGCGTGACCGGCGAGCCGGATGGTGCGCCGGTCAAGGCCGGTGTGCCGCTGGTAGATTTTTCTGCCGGGCTGTACGGCGCGTTTTCCATAGCCGCCATGCTGGCACAGGTGCGCGCCGGCGGCCCCGGTGGCCGACTCGACATACCGATGTTTTCCACCACGATTGCCATCTCGGCCCTGCAGACCAGCGAATATTTCGGTACCGGCCGCAACCCGCGCAAGCTCGGCTCGGCGCATCCGCGCAACGCGCCCTACCAGGCGTATCAGGCCAGTGATGGCTGGTTTGCCGTGGCAGCCGGCAACAACAAGCTGTGGCAGCAGGTATGCGAACTGGCGCCCGCCATGGAGCTGATGCGCGACCCGCGTTTTGCCACACCCACCACCCGCGCCGCCAACCAGGCAGCATTGAAGGGCCTGCTGGAACACCGCTTTGTGCAACGGGGTGTGTTGCATTGGTTGGGGCTGTTTGCGCCCGCCGGTGTGCCCTGTGCGCCGATCAACGGATATGCCGAGGCGCTGGCAGACCCCCAGTCCAGCTACTTGCAATTGGTGCAGCCGATGACTCTGCCCAATGGCGTCGACACGCGAACCGTGGGTTGCCCGGTCCGGATCGATGGGCAGCTGGTGAACGTGGATACGGGACCGCCCGCCCTGGGTGAACATACCCAGCAGGTCTTGGCGGCGCTGGCGCGCAAGAAAGTTACCATGGCGTGATACCAGAAGAAGGAATCAACCATGCTGCGCACCCATGAACTGAATGTCAGCCAGGACGTCAATTCGCTGTTCCACCCTTACACGCCGCTGGCGAAGCAGCGCGAAACCGGCCCGCTGGTGATCAAGCGCGGCGATGGTGTGTATGTGGAGGATGACCAGGGCCGGCGTTATCTGGAGGCGATGTCGGGCCTGTGGTGCACCTCGCTTGGTTTCTCTGAACAGCGCCTGATGGACGCGGCTGCACGCCAGTTCCAGCAGCTACCGTATTACCAGCTGTTCAATGGCCGCTCCAACGAACCGTCGATCGAACTGTCGCACCGCCTAATCGAGAAAACGAAACACCTGGGCATGGAGAAAGCCATGTTCGCCAACTCGGGTTCCGAGGCCAACGATCAGGCCGTGAAGATGATCTGGTATTACTTCAACGCCATTGGCAAACCCGCGAAGAAGAAGCTGATCGCGCGCGAGCGGGGCTACCACGGGGTGACGGTGATGTCGGCCAGCCTGACCGGCTTGGCCGGCAACCACCTGGACTTCGACCTGCCGATTGGCGACCGCGTGCTGCGCACTGCCTGCCCCAGCCTGTACCACTATGGCAAACCGGGTGAGAGCGAAGCCGAATTCATCGACCGCATCGTGGCTGAACTCGAAGCACTCATAACGCGCGAGGGTGCCGAAACCATTGCGGCGTTTTTTGCCGAGCCGGTGCAAGGCGCGGGTGGTGTGATCATTCCGCCGCCCGGGTATTGGGAGAAGGTGCAGGCGGTGCTGCGCCGCCACGACATCCTGCTGGTGGCCGACGAGGTGATCACCGGCTTTGGCCGCACCGGGCAGTGGTTCGGCTGCGACACCTACCACATCCAGCCGGACATGATCTCGGTGGCCAAGGCGCTGTCGAGCTCCTACCTGCCGATTTCCGCCACCCTGGTCAGCGGCAAGGTGTATG
>JANLVB010000351.1:0-4626 GCA_031363785.1 Betaproteobacteria bacterium | reverse complement strand
TGGTGGCGACTGCGCCACGATGCCCGCCCCCACCATGCCACTGGCGCCCGCCTTGTTGTCGATCAGCACAGACTGCCCGAGCGCCTCCGACAGCGCGGGCTGTACGACACGCGCATAGAAGTCCACCGCGCCGCCCGGCGGGAATGGCACCACCAGCCGGATCGGTTTGGCGGGGTAGGCCTGGGCCGCCGCAGTCACTGCCATGGCCAAGCCAATGGCTGCAACCCACAGATGCCGCCACGGATGAAAAGTATGCATGGTTGCTGTCTCCTTTTCGTGCCAGTCTACACTTCCAGGCAGACACAGACCGCGCTGCACCATGACCACAACCATCGACCGACTGGACTGCTGGGTGCTACGGGCACCAATCGCCGAACCGGTGGCAAACGCCTTTGGTGCCATGACGAACCGGCCGGCTGTGTTCCTGCGCCTGACGGCCAGTGATGGCGCAACGGGTTGGGGCGAGGTGTTCAGCAATTTCCCGCAGGTCGGTGCCGAGCACCGCGCGCGGCTGGTGCACAGCATATTCGCCCCCTTGTTGCACGGTGTCGCAGCCGATGACCCGCAGGCCGTGCGGTCGCTGCTGGACCAGCGCACGCGTCAGATGGCCATCCAATGTGGCGAGCCTGGGCCGTTTGCGCAGATCACCGGCGCGGTGGACCAGGCGATGTGGGACCTGTCGGCGCGCCGCGCCGACCTGCCGCTGTGGCGCCACCTGGGCGGCGGCAGCGGGCGCGTGCGCGTCTACGCCAGTGGTATCGGACCGGACCAGGTGGTGGATGTGGCATTGGCCAAGCAGCGCGAGGGATACCGAGCGTTCAAGCTCAAGGTGGGATTTGCCGCAGAACGCGATGTGGCCAACCTGCGCGCCCTGCGTGAAGCGCTTGGCAACGACGCAGTCATCATGTGTGATGCGAACCAGGCCTGGACACCAGACAACGCAGCGCAGCGTATTGCCGAGCTGGCACCCTGGCGACCGTTCTGGATCGAGGAGCCGATCGGTGCCGACCAAGCCCACGCTGCCTGGCTGGCGTTGGCCCGCTCCAGTGCCGTGCCGCTTGCAGCGGGCGAAAACCTGCGCGGCGCGGCGCAGTTTGCCGAGGCCATTGACTCGGGTTATTTACGTTTTGTGCAGCCCGATGTGGGCAAATGGGGCGGCATCGGTGGCGGCCTGGAGGTGGCCCGTCTGGCGGGTAGCCACGGCATCGCCTATTGCCCGCATTGGCTGGCCGGTGGTGTCGGGTTGGCCGCGTCCATGCACGCTCTGGCTGCCTCGGGGTCGGTGAACGGCTGGGCCGAGGTGGACGCGAATCCGAATCCGCTGCGCGAGCAGGTGTTTCCGCTGACCGTGCATGACGGTTGGGTCACCCTGTCAGAGCAGCCGGGCTTGGGTGTGGCGCCCGATCTGCAGGCGCTCGCAGCTTACGTTGTCGCCGTCACCTGAAGTTGGCTGCTGATCAGGGCAGCAGCTCGATGTCCCGTTCGAACAATTCCATCGCTGTGCTGGCCACCTGGTTGGTGTCGTAGTACGCGTAGGCCCCGACACCCAGGGCGCCGACCAGCGGCAACCAGCGCGACAGGCTGTTGCCTATCATTTTTTTTGACAGATGCACACCTATGCGGCTGGCTACGGTCTGCAACAGGGCCAGAGAAGCCCGCTGCACCAGCCAGCGCTCACCGGCGCGCACCACCAGATCCCGCACCGCCTGCGAGGCCAGATGGCGAAACAGGCAATACACCATCTGCTCTTTGGTCAGCGTTGCGCTGCGGCCATACACGGCGGCGATATCGGCCACCAGCTGGGACTGGATCTTCCACACCGCGATCAGGTCGGGCACCAGCGTGAGCAGGCCCAGCGGGCCGGGTGGCAGCGCCAGCGAGCCCGAGGTTGCTGCGGCCTTGCGTGCGGCAGCACGCGCCAGGCTGCGTGCCGCCGCGCGCGGCTGCAGTGCGGTCTTCCTGGTCGAGTCGGGCACGACGCCGACAAAATTAACCACCAGTTGCGACAGTCGCCCAGCCGGCTCGACGATGGCGACAGGGTAGGGTGCGGCAGTGCTGGTGCTCATCGGATAACCTCCGCGCAAAGCGCTACGGTTTGAGTTTGCTTGGGGCGGCCCGGCGCGGCTCTCATGGGGTACCAGCCTCGGCTTGATCGTGCAGGGCATAACGCGCCACCAGCGCGGTGCGCCGACGCGGGTCGATGTTCAGCCGCGCTGCATCTTGCCCGGCCACGGCCAGCAGCCGCTGGTCCATCAGGTGGTACCACCAGATGGGCACATAGGCTACCAGGAACATGCCGAAGTAGCCGCTGGGCAGGCGCGGCAACAACGGGAAGTCGCGCAGCGACTGGTAACGCCGCAACGGATGGGCATGGTGGTCCGAATGGCGCTGCAGGTGAAATACGGCCCAGTTCGAGAAGATGTGATTGCTGTTCCAGGAATGGTGCGGCTGGCAGGGCTCGAACTTGCCGGGGCGCAGCTCGCGCCGCAGCAGGCCATAGTGCTCCACATAGTTGGCTGAGGTGAGCTGGAAGTTGGCCCAGAACGACGCCACCAGCAGGAACGGGATGATCTGCAGGCCGAGCCAGAGCGTCAAGGCCGTCCACAGCAGTAGCGTGATCAGCGCCGGGCCGATCACTACCGTGCAGGGAACAAGCACCGACAACAACCACGCGTAGCGCTTGTGATCGCGGTACGGTGCCAGATTCGCCAGGGGACTGTCGATGCTGGACATGCTGTCTGTGCCTCCCGATCAGACTCCAACTGTTTCGATGCGTGCCGACAATTCCAGCCACTGGTCTTCCAGTTGGCGCAGCTCATCATTCACCAGTTTGAGCTTTTTGCCAAGTTCGGCGATTTCGGATGGCCGCACCGCCGTGCCAAGGTGCGCTTCCAGCGACGAGCCTTCGGTGTTGAGCAGGGCCATTCTGGCCTCCATGCGCTCCAGCTCGGATTTGCGCGGCGCCGCCGTGCCAGTGCCCTTGGCCGGGCGTTTGCCGTCGGTGCGTGCGCCGGACCGGCTGCCGGCAGCGCTGGCCTGGCGGATATCCTCGCGCTGGCGTTTCGATTCGTCCAGCAGGTAACGCTGGTAGTCGTCCAGGTCACCGTCAAAAGGCGCTACACCACCGCGCGACACCATCCAGAATTCATCACATACCGAGCGCAGCAGGGCCCGGTCGTGGCTTACCAGCATCACCGTGCCTTCGAATTCATTCAGAGCCATGCCCAGTGCCTCGCGCGTTGCCAGGTCCAGGTGGTTGGTGGGCTCGTCGAGCAGCAGCAGGTTCGGCCGCTGCCAGACGATCATGCACAACACCAGGCGTGCCTTCTCGCCGCCGCTCATGCTGCCCACCGCCTGCTTGACCATGTCGCCGCTGAAGTTGAAAGTGCCCAGGAAACTGCGCAGATCCTGCTCGCGCGTGGCCTGGCCGGCGATCTTGCCCGCCGCCGTCATCTCGCGCACCAGGGTGATCATGTGGTCCAGCGGCGTGTCGGTGGGGCGCAACACATCGAGCTCCTGCTGCGCGAAATAGCCGATGTTCAGGCCACGCCCCTCTGTCACCTCACCGCTGAGCGGTGCCAATTCACGTGCCACGGTCTTGACCAGGGTCGACTTGCCCTGGCCGTTGGCACCCAGGATGCCGATGCGCTGGCCGGCCAGCACCGAGCGGCTGACGTTGCGCACGATCACGGTGGGCGGCGTGCCCGGTGCGGCATCGGCCAGCGGCGGGTAACCAAAAGCCACGCCCTGCATGGACAACATCGGATTGGGCAGATTGGCCGGTTCCTTGAACTCGAAGCTGAAATCGGCCTCGGCCAGCAGCGGCGCAATTTTCTCCATGCGGTCCAGCGCCTTGACCCGGCTTTGCGCCTGTTTCGCCTTGCTGGCCTTGGCCTTGAAGCGGGCGATGAACTTCTGCAGATGCGCGATCTTGTCCTGCTGCTTGGAAAACGCGTTCTGCTGCAGCTCCATCTGCTCGGAGCGCATGTCCTCGAATTTGCTGTAGTTGCCGCTGTAACGCAGCAGTTTTGCGGCATCGATGTGCAGCGTGACGTTGGTCACCGCGTCCAGAAACTCGCGGTCGTGGCTGATCACCACCATGGTGCCTTCAAAACGCTTGAGCCAGGTCTCCAGCCACACCAGGGCGTCCAGATCAAGGTGGTTGGTGGGTTCGTCCAGCAGCAGCAGGTCGGCCGGGCACATCAGGGCGCGCGCCAATTGCAGCCGCATGCGCCAGCCGCCGGAAAAACTGCTCACCGGGTTGTTGAGCTCGGTGGTCTTGAATCCCAGCCCGAGGATCAGCGCCTGCGCCCGTGCCGGTGCGTCGTGCGCGCCGGCATCCTGCAGTTCCATGTAGGCATGGGCCATGCGGTCGCCGTCGTCCGACTCCTCGGCTGCCTGCACCTCGGCCTGCGCCGCCTGCAGCCGTGTATCGCCATCCACCACGAAGTCGGTTGCTGGCTGGTCGGTCTCGGGCATGTCCTGCGCCACCTGGGCCATCTCCCACTGGGTTGGGATGGAAAAATCGCCGCCGTCTTCGTGCAGCGAGCCATTGAACAGGCCGAACAAACTCGACTTGCCCGCGCCGTTGCGCCCCACCAGGCCCACCTTCTCGCCGGGGTTGAG
>JANLVB010000347.1:0-2358 GCA_031363785.1 Betaproteobacteria bacterium | reverse complement strand
CCTCATCTGCCTCGCCGCCGCCGCCAGCAGTGGTATGGCCCAAGATGCGATCCTCAACATCTATTCTGCCCGTCACTACCCGACCGACGAGGCCTTGTATTCAAACTTCACCAAAAACACCGGCATCAAGATCAATCGTGTGGATTCGGACGATGCCGGGATACTTGCGCGACTCAGGGCGGAGGGTAACGCATCACCGGCCGATGTCATCCTGCTGGTCGACGCGGCACGCCTGTGGCGTGGCGAAATTGATGGCCTGTTCCAGGGTGTCAAGTCCACCGTGCTGAACAAGGCGATTCCGGCGCAGCTGCAGGGCAAACCAGACGCCGAAGGGCGGTCATCATGGTATGGCTTCTCCACCAGGGCTCGCGTCATCGTCTATGACAAGGCCAAGGTCAAGAAGGAAGATGTTGAAAGTTACGAAATGCTGGGAGACCCGCGCCACAAGGGGCGCCTGTGCATTCGCTCGGGGTCACACCCTTACAACCTGTCCCTGTTTGGTTCGGTGCTCGAGCACCTGGGCGAAGCAAGGACCGAGTCGTGGTTGCGCGGCATGGTCGCCAACTTTGCCCGCGCGCCCAAGGGTGGCGACACGGACCAGATCAAGGGTGTCGCCTCGGGCGAATGTGCGGTGGCAGTGACCAATACCTACTACGTGGCACGGCTCATGCGCTCGGAGGCGGTTGATGACAAAGCGATCATGGATAAGGTCGGCGTGGTGTTCCCTAACCAGACGTCGTGGGGAACCCATGTCAACATCGCCGGCGCAGCGGTCGCCAGGAACGCCAAACACCCGGAGAATGCTGTGCGTTTTCTGGAATACCTGGCCAGTGCGCGAGCCCAGGAACACTTTGCCAATGGCAACAATGAATGGCCCACCGCGCGCGGCGTCGCAATCAGCAATCCGGCGCTGCAAGCCATGAGTGGCGGCGCGTTCAAGAGTGAAACCGTGCCCATCAGCGTCGTCGGAATGAATCAGGTGAAGGTGCAGCAGATGCTTGATCGGGTCGGCTTCAAATAGCTGGTAGCCCCGTTCCCGGGGCGGCCATCCTGTATGCTTGCGCGTCGCCCTGCGCAACCCGCACGGCGCGTCGCCGGAGTACCGATCAAATGAAATTTGTTGCCTGGACCGGAGCGGCTATTGCGCTGCTCGCTGTACTGTTGCTTGTTGTTGGCCAGTTGGGCCTGCTGGCCGGCACGGTGCCGAAGCGGCTCGGCGTGACAGACGGCCGCTTGAAGCCACCGTCCAGCACGCCTAACAGTGTTTCCAGCCAAACCAGCCTGTACCCTGAACATGCGCAGTTTTCCTACGCCGCGATGCAGCCACTGGCCATACAGGGTGATGGAGCGGTCACGATGCGAAAAATAGCAGCACTGCTGCAGGGGATGCCACGAACCAGCTTGATCAGGGACGAGCCCGAGTACCTGTATGCGCAGTGCAGCACGCCCGTGCTCAAGTTTACGGACGACGTCGAATTTTGGCTCGACACTCCTGCCGGCCTGATCCATTTCCGATCGGCCAGCCGGCTTGGCCGCAAAGATTTCGGTGTGAACCGAGCACGGATCGAAACGATCCTGGCGCAGCTCAGCGGCTAAGGTCCGCTCAGCCCCACCGACGCAGCTTCCGGCTTGGGCTTGCCCTCTTTCTTGGGCACTGGCTCAATGTCCAGCAACACCTCGGTCTTCTCCGGGTCCCGGTCGTCCAGGTCCACCGTCAAACGACCACCGTCGGTCAAGCGGCCAAACAACAACTCGTCGGCCAGTGCGCGGCGGATAGTGTCCTGAATCAGGCGCTGCATCGGACGCGCACCCATCAACGGGTCGAACCCCTTCTTGCCAAGGTGCTTGCGCAACTTGTCGGTGAAGGTGACATCCACTTTTTTCTCGGCGAGCTGCGTCTCAAGCTGCAACAGAAACTTGTCAACAACGCGCAGAATCACGTTTTCATCGAGCGACTTGAAGCTGACAATGGCATCGAGCCGGTTGCGGAATTCGGGCGTGAACAGGCGCTTGATGTCCGCCATCTCGTCACCCATCTCATGTTTGGTGGTGAACCCGATAACCGCCTTGTTCATCGCTTCCGCGCCGGCGTTCGTGGTCATGACAATGATGACGTTGCGGAAGTCCGCTTTGCGCCCATTGTTGTCAGTCAGCGTGCCATGGTCCATCACCTGCAACAACACATTGAATATGTCCGGGTGCGCCTTCTCGATCTCGTCGAGCAGCAACACGCAGTGCGGCTTCTTGGTTATGGCCTCCGTCAACAAGCCTCCCTGGTCGAAACCGACGTAACCCGGTGGCGCGCCAATCAGCCGACTCACCGCGTGCCGCTCCATGTACTCACTCATGTCAAAGCGC
>JANLVB010000296.1:0-6088 GCA_031363785.1 Betaproteobacteria bacterium | reverse complement strand
GTTTGAGGTTGTCGTCGAACTGCTTGAGCGACGCCTTGTCGGCATCGAGCTGCACCTTCAATGCCTGGATCGTCGCAAGGCGGCCTGCGGCCTCTTTCTGCTGAGCCCGAAATCCCTCCCACGGCTTGGCTGTGGCATCGGCCACGTTCTCCGCACGAAGCTCGCCGAGTTGATCTACCTGCTGGCGGTAGTGGGTGATGCGGGTATCGAGTTCTTCGACACGCTTGGCCGCGGCCTCGCGCTCGGTGATGACCTCGGCGTATGCGCCTCGCGGCCGACCGGTAGTGGTGAGAAGCGCCTCGCGTTCTGTGCGCACGCGGTTGATGACGTCGTCGCCCTGGCTGCTCGCAACCTCGCCGACGGATTGGTCGAGCGCATTGCGAAGATGGTTGGTCGCGTGCCCTACAGATTCGGTGATGTCCTGCGCGCAGCCTTGCTCGATCCACAACAGGCCAGGAATGCCCCAATGTTCGGGCCGGCTGGCACCCTTGCCGGCGAACCTGAAACCGAGCAGTTCAGCCAGGTGCTGTTCTGCATCTTCGCCGTCCAGGTCGCTCAATCCGACCTTCAGCTCGCAGCGCTTGCGATGCATGAAACTCTTGCGCAGCCGGTAGTCGGTGTTACCGAACGAGAAATCAAGCTCGACGCTGGGCGCGGCCGATGGCTCACCCCAGGGCAACAGGTCATCCACGCTGGCGGACCGGTGGCGTTCGAAAAATGCGGCGCGGATGGCGCGAACCAGCGTGCTCTTTCCGGCCTCATTGGGGCCAACAAACAGGTTCAAACCCGGCTCGAGGCCAGTGAGTTCGAAGGGTTGGCGAAACTGCCGGAGTTGTTCGACCTTGAGCCGGTGCAATCTCATGCAGCGGCCCCTGCAGCCTGCCGCTCAGCCAGGATGCTGGTAAGCAGGCCCAGCGCGTGCGCGGCCACCTCGCCCGCGGCATCACCCGCTTGGCCTGCCTGCTTGTCCCGCAGCTCGACGATCACGTCGCCCAGATAACCGTCGGCCTTCAAGGCTGCGATGTCAGCAGCCGTAGGCAAAAGGCGCAACGCGCTCAGATCGGCCAACACGCTGCGCACCTTCGCCTCGGCCTGGCTCAATGCTGCACGCATGCGCTGCAGGGCGGCAAGGTCGATCTGACCGTCGACACGGATGCTCAGCACGTCGCTTGTGCCGGCCTTGTCCAAACGGGCAGTGAACTCGTCAACATCGCTCGCCACTGCCACGGTCTGCTCCCAGACCTGCCAGTTGAACTGGCCGGTCGCAAGCCGGGCCACGCGAGGCACCGCGCCGGGGGTCTCGATCTCGACCAGAAGCGCGTAACCCGGCTCATTGCCCTTGAACCGGTCGGGCTCGGGCGTGCCGCTGTACCAGGTGTGGTGATCGATCTGTTTGCAGCCATGCCAGTCGCCGAGGGCGAGATAGTCGAGCCTGGCCCGCTCGGCCCGCCGGGCACCGATGGGGTTCGCAGAATCGATGTCTTCGGCCAGCACGCCCTGCACACTGCCATGGGCAATGCCGATACGCACGTGACCCGGCGCAGTGGGTGCTTCGTCAAACCACTCAGTCAGGTCGTTGTAGGTGTGGCGCTGCGTCAGCGGCGCGGTCAATGCCGAGAAACCCAGCGCGGTGAAGTCGAGCACCTTGCCTTGCAGCGCAAGATGCAGGTTGGCCGGCAGGGCGCCAAGGCGCGCGGCCCGTGTCCAGACGCTTTCGGTCAGGGCCGCATCATGGTTGCCCGGGATCATGATCCAGGGCCCGGGAAAACCCCCCAGCGCATTGAACAGCTTGCGGATCGTGCGGTCAGCCACCGTCTGCGCATCGAACACGTCGCCCGCCACCAGCACGGCATCAACCTTGTTTTCCAGCGCCAGCCGCGCGATGGTCTCGACCGCTGCCAATCGTGCTTCGGCCAGCGGCACGGCGTCATCCGCGGGGAACTGACTGTATTGACGGCCGATCTGCCAATCAGCGGTATGGAGAAATCGGGGCAAGGCGAGACTCTTTCGTTTGATTGTTTCGACTCGTACAGCCGCTTGCATGCTATCACCGCCGACCTGCGCAAAGCGACGTCAGCGGACATTTACCCAGTACCATCGGCTGCAAACAAAGCCCAAATCGTTGGCATCAATTTTTCCAAATAGAAACATGCCTCCGCCCCCCTGGCTGCTGCGGCTATTCCCCTTCCTGCGCTGGTGGCCGATGGTCACGCAACAGACGTTTCGTGCCGACGCCATGGCCGGGCTGACCGGCGCTCTGGTGTTGGTGCCGCAGGGTGTAGCCTTTGCCACCATCGCCGGCATGCCACCCGAATACGGGCTGTATGCCGCCATGTTGCCGGCCATCGTGGCGGCCTTGTGGGGTTCGTCCTGGCATCTGGTATCGGGGCCGACCACGGCGATCTCTGTTGTTGTGTTTGCCACCATCAGCCCGCTGGCGGCCACTGGCAGCCCGGACTACATACGGCTGGTGTTGACCCTCACGCTGCTGGTCGGTGTGTTCCAGCTGCTGTTGGGAGTATTGCGACTCGGCGCGCTGGGAAATTTTGTTTCGCACACCGTGCTGGTTGGTTTCACCACTGGCGCTGCGTTACTGATCGCCGCCAGCCAGGTGCGCAACTTCTTCGGCATCACCATCGAACGCGGCGCTTCCGTGTGGAAGGTGCTCGCCGAGTTGGTCCAGCAGTTTTGGCAGATCAACACAGCAGTCACCTCGGTTGCCGTGTGTACTGTGTTGTTCAGTGTTGTCACGCGCAAGTATTGGCCCCGCGTGCCGCCTATGATCACCGGTCTGCTGGCGGGCAGTGTGCTGGCGGCCATCCTGAATGCGGTGTACGGCGCCGCAAATACCGGCATCCAGAGCATCGGTGACTTGTCGATCACTTTTCCACCCCTGTCGCAACCTGACTTTTCGCTGCAGACCGTGCGTGAACTGGTGCCCATCGCGGTGGCCGTCGCGTTGCTGGCTCTGACCGAAGCGGTGTCGATTTCGCGCGCGGTGGCACTCAAGAGCGGCCAGCGCATCGACGGCAACCAGGAGTTCATCGGACAAGGCCTGTCCAACCTGGCCGGCGCGTTCTTTTCAGGATACGTGTCGAGCGGCTCGTTCAACCGCAGCGGACTGAACTACGACTCCGGAGCCAAGACACCGTTGGCCGCCATCCTGTCGGCAGTTTTCCTGCTGCTGATCATGGTGTTTCTGGCGCCAGCGGCCAAGTACCTGCCCTTGCCCGCCATGGCCGGCATCCTGTTTGTCGTTGCCTGGGGGCTGGTCAACACACACGAAATCCGCGAGATCATGCGCGCCAGCCGGGCTGAGTCGGCAGTGCTGCTGGTCACTTTTGGTGCCACCCTCACGCTGAACCTGGAATTTGCCATCTACATCGGTGTCCTGTTGTCGCTGATGCTGTACCTGAACCGCACCTCGCGCCCGCCACTCGAAGACGTCAAACCGGCCGACCACGACCATGTGCTCGGATTCAGCACCGACACCGGCCTGCCCGACTGCCCGCAGCTCAAGGTGGTGCGGCTCAATGGCTCGATCTATTTCGGCGCCGTGAATCATCTGCAAGAGGCGCTGCAGCAGATCGACGAACACAACCCGGCGCAGCGCCATGTGTTGCTGGTGGCCTCGGGAATCAACTTTGTAGACCTGGCCGGTGCCCATCTGCTGGCGCATGAAGCACGCCGGCGCCGCGCCATCGGTGGCTCGTTGACCCTGTTCAACCTGAAGAACGAACCGCTGGACATGCTGCGCAGCAGCGGCGCATTTGCCGAAATCGGGGCTGAGAACTTTTTCAAACTCGGGGAGGATGTGTTCGGCGTGCTGTACCAGCGGCTCAACGCAGACGTATGCCGCAACTGCACCGTGCGTATTTTTGCGCCGTGTAAACAGACCACAACCACCTCAGCCGTTTGACGCGCAAGCATACCGTTTGGCTTTCAAAGGAGACTTGTTTCATGACCCTGACCAACCGAATGGAGTGCCCGGTCGTGCCGCAGACGGTGGCCGAGGTGGACCTGATGGACGTCGAGATTCAGGAGTGCCCGTACCCGGCCTACCGGGTGCTGCGCGAACAGGCACCGGTCTATAGGGATCAACTGACGGGCTTCTACGTGCTGACACGTTATGACGACATGCGCGAGGTGCTCAAGGACCCGGTCACCTTCTCCAACCTGCGACCGCGCGGGCCCGATCACATTGCGCCGGAACGCGCACAGCGTATCGCGCAGCTCTACCGCGACAAAGGCTGGTTGCCCGCGCCCACGCTGTCGGGACGCGACGACCCGGAACACAAACAGATGCGCACGCTGTTCGACCACACCTTCCGCGCCAGCCGCATCAAGCTGATGGACCCCTATGTGAAGGAGCTGTCGTACCAGCTGATCGATGCGTTCATCGACGATGGCCACTGCGACTGGGTGCGCCAGTTTGCGGTGCCCATGCCGCTGATCATCATCGGCAAGCAGATGGGCGCGCCCGAGCGCGACATCTGGCGCATCAAGGCCTGGACCGACGCCTGGGTCAAGCGGCTGGGCCTGATGCAGACCGATGACGAGGCGCTCTGGTCGGCCGGGATGGAGATCGAGCAACAGCACTACTTCCAGCCGATCTTTGAGCAGTTGCGCCGGGCGCCGAACGACACCTTGCTGTCGGAGCTGGTGAACCGCGAGATTCCCGAATGGGGCCGCAAGCTCAACGACAACGAGTTGCACGCCGAGATGACCGCCGACACCTTTGTCGGCGGCTCGGAGACGACCACCAACGCCTTGTCGGCCGGCATCATGCTGCTGGCGCAGAACCCGGATTGTTTTGCGTTGCTGAAATCCGACCCGGAGCAATACCTGCGCACCTTCATCGAGGAGGTGATCCGCCTGGAAGGGCCGGTGCAGGGGCTGCAGCGCTTTACCACACGCGACGTGACGCTGCATGGTGTAACCATCCCCAAGGGTACGGTGGTCAACGTGCGGTATGCCGCCGCGAACCGCGACCCGGCGCATTTTGCGGAGCCGGACCGGATCGACCTGACGCGCAAGAACGCCGCCAGCCACCTGGGCTTTGGCTCCGGCGTGCACCATTGCCTTGGTGCGCCGCTGGCACGGCGCGAGTTGTGGTGGGGCTTCACGGCCTTCCTGGACCGCATCGAAGAATTCCGGCTCGCACCGGGCAAGAACCAGTTGCGCCATGTGCCCAACTTTTACCTGCGCTGCCTGAAGGAGTTACACATTGACTTCACGCCGAAAAGGCGCCCGCCGGTTTGAGCGGAGGCGGCCGCGCCTGGTAGGGGTTCGTGTTGATCGCTGAAATCGTCAGGTAGCAGACGACCAGAAGCAGTCGCCCATTCGAGGAATCTGAACGTCCGCTCCGAACTTAGATAGGGCCTTCTGGGGTGAGCGAGACGATCTCGCCCAACACCTCGAAAATCGGCCTGCCCGTGATCATGAACCGACGGCCATTGCGCCAGGTGGTCAAGTTGAATGAACCCGCACTGCCGTCCTTGAGTGGGTAATACTGATTGGCGGGCTCATGGGACATGTCGTCCATGGCCAGCATACGCTTGGGCCCCAGCGGAAATGTCACCATGACGCCCGGCGTACCAAAGCCAAACTTCTCACGCTCCATGTGATGCAAAGACACCGGCTTGTCCGTCGTGATGAAGGCATCCTCGTCGCTGCACACGACAGACCAACGCTTAGACAACAACATCTTTGCGATGCGGCCAGTCTCCGACTGGACGATGTGAGTGAAGAACCGATCGTGGTCGTCCCGCCCCCAAGACCGATAGTCATGCCATCCAGAGGTATCCATCTCCCGCACCTGCCCGTTGATCTCGACCTCCTGGACGAGCGAGCGCGGCAGCATCACCACGCGATCCTTGTTGCCCTTGCCTTCCCGAACAATGATGACGTGGCGGGAAAAATCCACATCCTTGACCCGAAGGCGAATGCCTTCCATCAGGCGCATACCGGTACCGTACAGCAGGCGCGCCAGCAGAGCCGTTTCACCTTCCATCTGGGCCAGCACGCCGGCAACCTCGTCCAGGGTCAACACGCCGGGAATGCGGCGCTTGTTGGCGGGGCGGTTGAT
>JANLVB010000263.1:0-2589 GCA_031363785.1 Betaproteobacteria bacterium | reverse complement strand
GCGCTGGTGCTGGCGGATGCGGGAGACGGCATGACGGCCGAAGTTGGCATCGCGTTTGGTGGTGTGCGCCAGACTTTCACGACCCAGAACCGGCATATCGCCGGGCGTGAAGTGGCCATGCAGCTCTTGAGTGGTCCGTTTTCACAACTCGAAGGTCGCTGGAAGTTCATTCCGTTGGCGGACGGCCAGCAACGCGCCAGCCGGGTCGAGTTGTTGCTGCATTATGGCTTCGACAACGCGGCGCTGGGGCGTTTGGTCGGCCCGGTGTTCGACCGTATTGCAGGCAGCTTGGTCGATGCGTTTGTGAAGCGTGCCGAACAGGTGTATGGCTAAACCTGGCCAGGCATGGCCGCGTTGATGCGTATCACCGTGGTGCTTTGTCTGGCGCCACGCCAGGTGCGGGAAACCATTCTGGAACTGCCGGTCGGCGCGACCGTCGCCGACGCATTGCAGGCCAGCGGCTGCTTTTCCGCAGACCCGCCGGGTACACCCGATTGCGGCATCTGGGGGCGCAATGTTTCTGCGCAGCAGGTTTTGCAGGACTTGGACCGCGTGGAAGTGTATCGTCCGCTCGTGGTCGATCCCAAGGTGGCGCGGCGAGCGCGCTTCGTGCGCCAGGGTGTACGCAGCAGTGGCCTGTTTTCCCGCAGGCGACCTGGCGGCAAGGCCGGCTACTGATCACCGAGATCGTGCTAGTTGCAGTTGGTTTCCATGACCAATTGGGCGCGCTTGAGTTCGGCGGCACGCGCGCCGTCGTCCATGATTTCACGCTCCCCACCGGGCTTGGCGACGGAAACCCGGACTCCTGACTCCATCAGTGCCTTGCTGGCACGGGCGCGCTCGCAGTTTTCGCCCTTGGTTTTGGCATTGCGTTCGGCCTCGGCCTTTTCCTTGGCCGCAGCACTGGCTTGTGCCTGTTTCTTGCGCTCTTGCAAGTCCTTGTCGACCGTTCCCAGTTTGGGCACCGGCAAGCCCGCCAGGGCATCTGGCGCAGCGGCGCTGGCTGCCGATGCAGGTGTCGTCGGCGCTTGGGAGGCCGGCGCAACACGGGCCGCATTGCCAGGCTGGCGCAGGATGCTTTTTTGGGCGATGTCAGGCGGCGGCGCCCGATCGCTAAAAACGGTGCGGCCGTCCTTGTCGATCCACTGCCATTGTGCGTATGCGACAGCGCCGCACAGGCAGAACACGGCAGCCAGCAGTGATCGGAAGCGTTTCATGCGCGAAGTGTACCGCCGTTGGCCCCGGCGGCAACGGACCACACGGACCACACGGACCACACGGGTACAATTGCCAGTTTGGAGCTTTTACATGCGCCTGCTCGGCAAAGCGCTCACCTTCGACGACGTGTTGCTGGTGCCGGCGTACTCCCAGGTCCTGCCCAAGGACACCTCCCTCGCCACCCTTTTTTCCCGCAACATACCGCTCAACCTGCCCCTGGTGTCGGCCGCCATGGACACTGTCACTGAGGCACGCCTGGCGATTGCCATCGCCCAGGAAGGCGGCATTGGAATTGTCCACAAGAACCTGTCGGCGAAAGACCAGGCAGCCCATGTGGCGCGGGTGAAACGGTACGAGTCGGGTGTCTTGCGCGACCCGGTGGCCATCACGCCGACACACACCGTACGCCAGGTCATCGATCTGTCGGAACAACTTGGCGTTTCGGGCTTTCCGGTCTGTGATGGAGGCAAGGTGGTTGGCATCGTGACTGGCCGCGACCTGCGCTTCGAGACCCGATACGACATTGCGGTGAGCCACATCATGACGCCGCGCGAGAGGCTGGTCACGGTGCCCGATGGCACGACCTTGCTGGAAGCCAAGGCGCTGCTGAACAAGTACAAGCTCGAGCGACTGCTGGTGGTGAATGACGCATTCGAGCTCAAGGGGCTGATCACGGTCAAGGACATTACCAAACAGACCAGTTTCCCGAATGCCGCGCGTGACGCCTTTGGCAAGCTGCGGGTCGGGGCTGCAGTAGGTGTGGGAGAGGGTACCGAGGAGCGGGTCGAGGCCCTGGTGCGGGCCGGTGTGGATGTCATCGTGGTGGATACGGCACATGGGCACAGCCACGGCGTGATCGAACGCGTGCGCTGGGTGAAAAAGAACTATCCGCAGGTCGATGTGGTGGGCGGAAATATCGCCACGGGTACAGCGGCATTGGCGCTGGTCGAGGCGGGAGCGGATGCCGTCAAGGTGGGCATTGGCCCCGGCTCGATTTGCACCACGCGTATCGTCGCTGGTGTGGGTGTGCCACAGATCATGGCCATCGACAACGTGGCTACCGCCCTGCGTGGTTCCGGCGTGCCCCTGATTGCCGATGGCGGTGTGCGCTACAGCGGCGACATAGCCAAGGCGATAGCAGCGGGTGCCAGTTCGGTGATGATGGGCGGCATGTTCGCTGGCACCGAGGAAGCGCCTGGCGAGATAATTCTGTATCAGGGGCGCAGCTACAAGAGTTACCGCGGCATGGGCTCGATTGGCGCCATGCAGCAGGGCAGCGCCGACCGTTACTTCCAGGAAGCGACTACCGGCAACCCGAACGCCGACAAGCTGGTGCCGGAGGGAATCGAAGGGCGCGTACCGTACAAGGGA
>JANLVB010000241.1:0-7199 GCA_031363785.1 Betaproteobacteria bacterium | reverse complement strand
CCGACGCACGTGAATCATTTCGCCGCCTAACAGTATCCATATCTTCTTGGACCTGCGGCTATTTGAGGTGTGGAGTGTCGGCGCCGAATGAGCGGCCCGACGCGCAGCCTGTCTCAATTTGAGAATTTTCGACGGGCTCGCTTACCTGACTAGGGTTATCCCTAGGCGCATTCCCTGGTTGTGCTTCAACAATGGGTATGTTTATTCTTTCATAGGCAAGGCACTGCACAAGTGCCACTACCCACAGGAGACACAGATGCAAAAGGTGTTGCACATCAACCCGGATAAATGTACCGGGTGCTTGCAGTGCGAGATGGCTTGTTCGTTCGAGAACTACGGCACGTTTGCCACGGCGAAGTCGCGCATCAAGGTGTTTGACTTCCATCACACGGGCAAGAAAGTGCCCTATACCTGCACCCAGTGCGACGAGGCCTGGTGCCTGCACGCCTGCCCGGTGGAGGCCATCACCATGAACAAGACCACCGGCGCCATGGAGGTCAACGAGGCCACCTGTGTTGGCTGCAAGGTCTGTACGATTGCCTGCCCGTTTGGCACCATCAATTACGTCGAAGAAACCGGCAAGGTGCAGAAGTGCGATTTGTGTGGCGGTGAGCCGGCCTGTGCCGACGCCTGCCCGACTGGTGCCATTACCTTCATCGATGCCAACTGGACTGGTCTGGGCAAGATGGCCCAGTGGGCCGACAAGCTTGGCAACCAACCCTCGGCTGCTTAAGGAGATTTGATATGTCATGGACTGGAAAAATCCTCCGCGTCAATCTGACTACCGGCGCCATCAAGGTCGAGCCGACCAACATGGACTGGGCGCGTGCCTACATCGGCTCGCGAGGCCTGGGCACCAAATACCTGGTGGAAGAGGTGGATGCCAAGGTGGACCCGTTGTCGCCCGACAACAAGATCATCTGGGCTACCGGGCCGCTGACAGGCACCATGGCCAGCACGGGTGGCCGTTACACCGTGATCACCAAGAGCCCGTTGACCGGCGCCGTGGCCTGCTCGAATTCGGGTGGTTATTGGGGTGCCGAGTTCAAGATGGCCGGCTGGGACATGCTGATCTTCGAGGGCAAGAGCGCGAAGCCGGTGTACCTCTATATCAATGACGACCAGGTCGAGTTGCGCGACGCGGCGCATCTGTGGGGCAAGAGTGTCTGGGAGACCGAGGAGTCCCTCAAGAAGTCGCTGCAGGACCCGCTGACCCGGGTATCGAGCATCGGCAAGGCGGGAGAGAACGGCGTGCTTTTTGCCAGCGTGGTGAACGACCTGCACCGCGCGGCCGGCCGCTCCGGCGTCGGCACCGTGATGGGCAGCAAGAACCTGAAGGCGATTGCCGTGCGTGGCACCAAGGGTGTTGGCAATATCAAGGACCCGAAAGGTTTCATGAAGGCGGTCAGCGCCGCCAAGAAGGTGCTGGCCGAGAACGGGGTCACTGGCCAGGGCCTGCCTGCCTACGGCACGCAGGTGCTGATGAATGTCATCAACGAAACCGGTGCCTTGCCAACCCGCAACCACCGCGACAACCAGTTCGAAGGCGCCAAGGACATCTCGGCCGAAGCCATGGCGACCCCGCGCAAGAGTGACGGCAAGAAACACCTGGTGACGAACCAGGCCTGTTTTGGCTGCACCATCGCGTGCGGGCGCATCAGCAAGATGGACGAGAACCATTTCACCATCGTCAACAAGCCGCAGTACCGGGGCGCCAACGGCGGCCTGGAGTACGAGGCGGCGTGGGCGCTGGGCGCGGCCAATGGCGTGAACGACCTGGAGGCTTTGCAATACGCCAACATGTTGTGCAACGAGGAAGGCATCGACCCGATCAGCTTCGGCACCACGGTTGGCGCGGTGATGGAACTCTACGACATGGGCGTGCTGACCAAGGAGATGGTCGGTTGCGAGGCGAAATTTGGTTCGGCCCAGGCGCTGGCATTCCTGACCGAGGAAACCGTCAACGGGCGCGGCTTTGGCAAGGAGATCGGCCAGGGCTCGAAGCGCCTGACCGCAAAGTATGGCCACCCGGACCTGAGCATGAGCTCCAAAGGCCAGGAATTCCCGGCCTATGACGGCCGTGCGATCCAGGGTATCGGCCTGGCTTATGCCACCAGCAACCGCGGTGGCTGCCACCTGCGTGGTTACACCATCGCCTCTGAGGTGTTGGGTATTCCGGTGAAAACCGATCCGCTGGAGCACGTCGGCAAGGCAGACCTGGTGAAGGCGTTCCAGGACGCAACGGCAGCTTTCGATTCGTCCGGCCTGTGTATCTTCACCACCTTCGCCTGGGGCCTGCAAGACCTGGCGCCGCAGATGTCCACCGCCTGTGGTGACGAGTTCACCACGGAAGAACTGGCCAAGATTGGCGAGCGCATCTGGAACATGGAGCGCGAGTTCAACAACCGCGCCGGCTTCACCGAGAAGGACGACAGCCTGCCGAAACGCCTGCTGACCGAAGCCTGCAAGACCGGCCCGGCCAAGGGCAAGGTCAACATGCTGGCCGAGATGTTGCCCAAGTATTATGAAGCGCGTGGCTGGGACCAGCAGGGCCGACCGACGGCCGCAACCCGGGAACGCCTGGGGCTCTGAGGCCTGCCCGCCAACTGGCAACAGAGAAGCGGCTCGAGAGGGCCGCTTCTGGTTTGTGTAGCACCGTTTGTATTTCTGATCGTCCCAGCGCACGTGTCGCGCAGCAGTTAACCTGGAGAACCCGACATGACCCACCACGTCATTCTTGGCGCCGGCCCGGCCGGTGTGATCGCCGCCGAGACCATTCGCAAACACGCGCCGGCAGACAGCATCACGATGGTAGGCGACGAGCAGGAGCCACCGTATTCGCGTATGGCGATTCCCTACCTGTTGATGGGCAACGTCGGTGAGACCGGCACCTATCTGCGCAAGAGCCTGACGCATTATTCCGACCTGCGCATCAAGCAGGTCCATGGCCGTGTCACAGCGGTGGATGCGGCGGCCAAAACCGTCACACTTGACAACGGCGCCACACTGAAATTCGACCGGTTGCTGATCGCCACCGGCTCGCACCCGATGCGCCCGCCGATCAGCGGCATGGAGCTGCCGGGCATCCACCCCTGCTGGACGATGGAGGATGCCCGCGCCATCATGAAGCTGGCCACCAAGGGCGCGCGCGTGCTGCAGATGGGCGCGGGCTTTATTGGCTGCATCATCATGGAGTCGCTGGCGGCGCGCGGCGTGAAGCTCAGTGTGGTGGAAATGGGTGACCGCATGGTGCCACGCATGATGGGGCCCACGGCCGGCGCCATGATCAAGGACTGGTGTGCCGCCAAGGGGGTGCAGGTGTTTACCGGCACCCGGGTCGACGCCATCGAGAAAGGCGCGAATGGTGCAGCATTGAAGGTCAGGCTGTCGAACGGCCAGGCCATTGAGGTGGACCTCGTGATCAGCGCCACCGGTGTACGGCCGGCCATCGGTTTCCTGGAAAAATCCGGTGTCAAGTGCCTGTTGGGTGTGTTGACCGACGAACACCTGCAGACCAACGTGCCGGGCATCTACGCGGCGGGTGACTGCGCCGAGGCGTTTGACAAGGTCAGTGGCAAGACGATTGTGAGCGCCATTCAGCCCAATGCGGCCGAGCAGGCGCGGGTGGCGGCGCTGAACATGGTAGGGCGTGGCGCCGCACTCAAGGGGGTGACGCAGATCAACGTGCTCGACACACTGGGCCTGATTTCCACCAGCTTTGGCGAATGGCAGGGCTTGCCTGGTGGCGAGCATGTGGAGTTGACCGACCAGGCGGCCGGCCGCCACCTGAGCCTGCAGTTCAAGGACGATGTACTGGTGGGTTGCAACAGCGTCGGCTGGACCAACCATGTGGGCGTGATGCGTGGCCTGGTCGAGGGGCAGATTCATCTGGGCGCCTGGAAGGACACGCTGAAAGCCGATCCGACCCGGCTGATGGATGCCTACCTGGCGAGCGCCCAGGGGCAGGGTGACTGGAGCGGCGCCCAGGATGCGCGTCGCCGCTGAAGCAGGCGATGAAAATCACACTCAAGCTGTTTGCCTCGCTGACAGACTATCTGCCGCCGGAGAACAAGTACAGCAACATGCTGGAGCTGGACATCGCGCCGGATGCCAGCATCATGCAGATCATCAAGCCCATGGCCCTGCCCGAGAAGATGGTGCACCTGGTGCTTGTGAATGGCAAGTATGTGGCGCCGCTGGATCGGCACAGCACCACGCTGGCTGAGGGTGACGTGCTGGCTATCTGGCCACCGATCGCTGGCGGCTAGAGCCCGGCATGCAGGCGTTTTATGCGGCGGCGTTCGAGCGTGAAATGGGCTGCACCGAACGCGAGTGGCTGGGCTGGTTGCCCAAGGCCATGGGTGTGTATCCCTACCAGCTTGGTGCGCAGTCGTTGACGGCGCAGATCGGCGACGGCAGCCTGGAGTTGTCATGGCGAACCGCAGAGCCGCGCGCCATCGGCCTGGCACGTATCCCGCGGCTGCTGGTGAGTTTCCGCTTCGTCGGGCTGGGTGACGAGGCCCGTCTCACGTTTATGAAACGCTTTGATCTCTACATGCAACGCGGCGGCGGTTGAGGCCGTGCCGCGTCAACGCTGCGGCATGTCCTTGACCGAGTAACCCAGACTCACCGTGGCGTCGGCGGGAATGGCCGGCATGCTGGCATTCCATGCCTCCCAGTCGCGACGCATGGACTGCAGCTGCTCTGGCTGGTGGCCTGCAAGATTGGCCCTCTCCCGCACATCGGCGCTCAGGTTGAACAGATAGTCGTGGCCATCGACACGCAGGTACTTCCAGTCACCGCTGCGCAAGGCACGCTGGCCACGGTGGTTCATGCGCCAGTACAGGGGCCGTTCAAACTGCTGCTGCGGCTTGTGCAAGACAGCAGCCAATGACAGACCGTCGAGCGGATGGGCGGGGTGCGCCGCCACACCGGCCACATCGAGCATGGTGGCCGACCAGTCCATGGTCATGCAGTGTTGCGCACTCACGGCACCGGGCGCAATGGCTGCTGGCCAGTGCGCAATCCAGGGCACACGGATACCGCCTTCGGTCAGGTCCATCTTGCCGCCGACCAGTGGCCAGTTGTCAGAAAAGCGCTCGCCACCGTTGTCGCTGGTGAAGACTATCAGGGTGTTGTCGAGCAGGTCGCACTCGCGCAGCACCCGCACCACCTGACCAATGCCTTCGTCCATGTGGTGGATCATGCGCTGGTAGGTGTGGATGTTGCCGCCGTGCAAATGAAACAGGTTGTCCTTGATCTCCTGCGCCAGTGTTTGATCGTCGCGCGTCTCCCAAGGCCAATGGGGCGCGGTGTAGTGCATGCTCAGGAAAAACGGGCTGCCGCCTTGTGCGGCCGTCGCCATGCGCCGGATGTAGTCCACCGAGCGCTGCGATATCAGGTCGGTCAGGTAACCGTCTTCAGGTTGCTCCCGCTCACCGGACCACAGGTCATGGGCGCCCGACGACGCCCGGTGGGTGAAATAGTCGACGCCGCCGGCCATCGGCCCGAAAAACTCCTCGTAGCCGGAACGCAGCGGCCCGAAGGACGGCGGATGCCCAAGATGCCACTTGCCAAAAAGGGCGGTGCGGTAACCCGAAGCGCGCAGCAACGAGGGCAGGGTTGGCACCTCGGGGGGCAAACCCAGCACGGTACTGGTGCGGCTGCGGCTGTTGAGCGGCTCCTCGGCGGCACCGCGCAGGCGGTACTGGTAACGCGCCGTCATCAGGGCAAAGCGGGTCGGCGAGCAAACCGGCGAGTTGGAGTAACCGTCGGTAAACAACATGCCCTGCGCAGCCAACGCGTCGAGCTCCGGTGACACCGGGCCGAACCGGGCATCACGACCGCCATAACAGCCCAGGTCGGCATAACCCAGATCGTCGGCCACGATGAAGATGATGTTGGGGCGATGCGCTGTGATCACGCGGCCAACGCGATTGCCTGCTACTTGCGAAATGCGGCCACGATGGCCTGACCCTCCGGGCCGGCGCGTTTTTCCCAATCGGACAACATGATGGCACCGACCTGTTTCATGTCGGCTGTCAGCTTGGCCGATGGCGTCATGATTTTCATGCCCTTTTCGGTCAATGCTTTCTTGTACCAGTCGTTCTTTTCCTGGCTGATTTTCCAGCCACGGGTTTCCGCTTCCGCTGCCGCCTTGGTCACCGCTGCCTGCGTAGCCGCGTCGAGCGCGTCAAACGACTTCTTGTTCACGATCACCGCGTTCTTCGGCAACCAGGCCTGGGTGTCATACCAGTACTTGATGTGTTCATAGGTCTTGCTGTCGTAGCCGGTGGAGCCGGAGCTCATGTAGGACTGCACCACGCCGGTGGCAAGTGCCTGTGACAACTCTGCGGCCTGGATGGTGACGGGTTGTGCGCCGATGAGATCCGCAATCTTTCCTGTGGCTGGTGAATAAGCGCGCCACTTGATGCCGCGCATGTCGGCGACCGAGCTGATTTCCTTGTTGACGTAAATGCCCTGAGGTGGCCAGGGCACTGCAAACAGCAGCTGCATGCCCTGGTTCGCAAGGTATTTGTCCAGCGCCGGTTTCTGTACCTGATAAAGCTTTTTGCTGTCGGCGTAACTTGCCGCCAGGAACGGAATGCCGTCCAGGCCAAAGAGCGCGTTTTCATTGTCGAAATTGGCCAGCAGGATCTCCCCGATCTGGGCCTGCCCTCCCTGGACGGCACGTTTTATCTCCGGCGCTTTGAACAGCGACGCGTTGGCATGGACTTGAATTTTCAGCTTGCCGCCGCTGGCCTTGTCGACGTCGCTGGCAAATTGAACCAGGTTCTCGGTGTGGAAATTGCCGGCGGCGTAACCCGCTGGCAAATCCCATTTGGTTTGCGCCATGGCAGGGGTGGAGAGAACCAACGCGAGAGCGGTCAGGGTAAATTTGGAAACCATGGAGACTCCGTATTTGTATATGAGTTGCAGGGCAAAGAAATGCGCCGACGCGTCGGCAGGGATTGCAGCTTACTGGCAAATGGCCCTCCAGCAGCCCCGGACTTTCCCGCAGCACGGCACTATGGTTACCTCTCCTTGCCCATCACCTGGTCCGGAAGCCAGGTAACAATTTGCGGAAACACGGTCACCAAAGCGATACACAACACCAGGCAGCCGAAAAATGGAATCGCCGCGCGGGCAATCAGGTTGCTGTCCTTGCCAGTCATGTTTTGCAGCACGAAGAGGTTGAA
>JANLVB010000214.1:0-2159 GCA_031363785.1 Betaproteobacteria bacterium | reverse complement strand
GCGCCCAGACACACGTCAAGCCACTCCACGCAGTTGCCCAGCAGCAGCCCAACGCGGTCGCCGTGCTTGACGCCGGCCGCCTGCAAGGCGCCTGCTACTTTGGCGGCACGCTGCGCCAGATCGCGGTAGCTGAAACGCCCCTGCGTGCAGACGAGGGCTGTCGCCTGCGGGAAGGCCAGTGCCTGCTCACACACCAGCTCCATCAAGGTTCGGGCAAAGGGTGCTTGCATCAAAATTACTCCATCTTGGCGCCGGAAATTTGCACCACCTGTTTCCACTTCACACGCTCACGCTCGGCAAATGCGGCGGTCTCTTTCGGCGTAGTGGCGACCGAACGCGCACCGGCTTCAAGGAAGCGCTGCTGCGTGGCGGGCTCGGCAGAAATCGCCTTGATGGCGGCAGACAACTTGTCCACGACAGCCACTGGCGTGCCTTTGGGCACCACAAACGCGCCCCAGGAGGTGATGATGAAATCAAGCACACCGGCCTCGGCCATTGTCGGCACCTCAGCCATGGTGGGCCAGCGCTCAGATGCCGTCACGGCCAGCGCCCTGACTTTGCCCGATTTGATCAGCGGCGTGTAGCTGGCAATGTTGTCAATGGCGAAATCAGTGTCGCCTGCCATCAGGGCTGGCATCGACTGCGCGGCACCCCGGTAGGGGATGTGCACCGCATTGATGCCGGTGCGGGCGCGGAATAATTCGCCCGACAGATGCGGCGTGGTGCCGACGCCCGCCGAACCATAACTCACGCCCTTGGCCTGTGCGCGCGCCCAGGTCAGGAATTCCTGCACCGTTTTTGCGGGGTGCTGGGCTGCGACTACAAAGACGTTGCAGTTTTGCCAGATCATCGAGACGTACTCGAAATCTTTCGCCGGGTCGTAACCCAGATTGGCGAACAGAAACTGGTTGATTGACAGCGTGCCGATGGTGGCCGAGGCGATGGTGTAGCCATCTGCCGGGGCACCGCGCACGGCTTGCATGCCGATGTTGCCGCCCGCGCCAGTGCGGTTGTCCACGACAAAGTTCTGCCCAAGCCGGCCTTGCAGCTTCTCGGCCAATGCGCGCGTCAGCACGTCCGACGCGCCGCCTGCCGTGAATGGCACGATGATCTTGACGGGGGCTTCGGGCCAACTGGTGGTTTGCGCAAAGGCAGCCGTCAATGTTGTCGGAAGGGCGGCAGTTGCAGCGGATGCAACGGCGGTTTGGACCAGTGAACGTCTTGAAATCATGGGGTTGTCTCTTTCTTCTGTTTGGGCAACAAGGCGTTGCCAATAATCTGCCGCATCACTTCTGCCGTGCCGCCACCCAGGCGGCACATGCGCGCGTCGACAAAAGCGCGCGCAATCGGGTATTCCCACATGTAGCCCCAGCCGCCAAAGAATTGCAGACATTGGTCCATCACACGGCCCTGCAATTCGGTGGTGACCAGTTTGGCGGCGGCGGCATCGGTCGCGTCGAACTTGCCTTGCAGGTGCAGTTCAATGCAGCGGTCCACAAACACGCGTTGCGCCAGCACCTCGGCGTGCAGCTCGGCCAGCTTGAAGCGCGTGTTCTGAAAATCGCCCAGCGTCTGGCCGAACATTTTTCGCTCGGTGACGTAGTCAATCGTCCATTGCAGCGCCGCCTCGGAGCTTGACACACCCCGAATCGCCTGCACCAGCCGCTCTTGCGACAGCTGGGTCATCAGCATGGCAAAACCAGCACCTTCGTGGCCGAGCAGGTTGCCCACCGGCACCCGCAGGTCCGAGAAAAACAGCTCGGACGTGTCCTGTGCCTTGCAGCCAATTTTCTCCAGCTTGCGCCCGCGCGTAAAGCCGGGCCGATCTGTTTCGACCAGGATCAGGCTGACGCCTTTGCCACGCGCTTTCGGGTCGGTCTTGCAGGCCAGCAGCAGCAGGTCTGCGCTGTGGCCGTTGGTGATGAACACCTTCTGGCCGTTGATGACGTAATCATCGCCATCGCGCCGCGCGGTGGTGCGCATCGCCGCCACATCGCTGCCGCCGGATGGCTCGGTCATGCCCAGCGCCACCACGACTTCGCCCGTCGCCATCTTCGGAAGCCAGCTTCGCTTCTGCGCCTCCGTCCCATAATGCACAAGATAGGGCGCAACGACATCGGAATGCAGATAAAAGGTCGGGCCGGTGGCGCCGGCGCGCG
>JANLVB010000186.1:0-16023 GCA_031363785.1 Betaproteobacteria bacterium | reverse complement strand
CGTCGTGCTGCTCGACACTGGCGCCGGCATCTCCGACGTGGTGCTGTTTGCGGTATCACTGGCGTCGGTGGTGCTGGTGGTGGCGACTCCGGAGCCGACCTCCTTGACCGACGCCTACGCCACCATCAAGGTGCTGGCTGGCCAGCAAAAGCGCGCCGCCATCCACATGGTGATCAACCAGACCGCGCGCCTTGGTGACGGACGCGCCATCACAAGCCAGTTGCAGCAGGTGCTGGATCGTTTTGTGGTCGCCGAGCCTGGCAAAGGTGTGCGCCTGGTGCATGTGGCAGACATACCGGCTGATCCGTCGGTGCGCCAGGCCGTCATGCGCCGCCAGTTGCTGATGCAGTCGATGCCTGGATGCCCGGCGGCGCTGGCAGTCACACAACTCGCGGCCAAGCTGGAGGAGACGGTCATTCCCAAGACCGGCTGACCAGTGCGTGCGGCTACCGGTCCACTGATGCCGTCACTATCCAGCCTTCCAAAGGGTCCACTTCCGCAGGCAGCCCATAACGCGGCCAGCCGCAGCGCAGGGCCCAGGCCGCCTGCAGCAGGCACAACACGGCATCGAGACTGTCGCCACTGGCGTCCTGCAGCAATGCCTGGCGCATGGCGTGCCCGAGCTCAAGGCGTAGTGCCAGTCGTGTCCGACCCTGCTCCAGCGCGCTCAGCAACCGATGACGGGCGTCCAGGCGTGACTGGTCCTGTCGCGACCGGTCGTCGCTCTTGTAACTCTGGCGGCCCAGTATTTCACGCGCCAACAGGCCCGGATAAGCCTCTACGGCGACCCGTCGAGCTGCGCCACCGGGCGTCCGGTCGGCCAGGTTGCCCGGGTGCAGGCCAGGCAGGTATACGCCGGCTTCGAGCAGCAGCGGCACACCGGCGTGCAACATGTAAGCCACCGGCGGATTGACCCATTTCATGGATGGACTGGAGCCGGCCGGCCGGTCTGTCAGCCGGTGGGCAAACTTGCCGCCAACCGGGCGGGCAGCACAAAAGGCTGCAAACCGGGCGCGGATATCCTGGCGCGACAGGCTGGCGTAGTGGCGCATGCACGGCTCCCAGGCCAATGGCCAACCCATGGCAAGTACCAGTTCACGCGGCAATCCGAACGGCAAATCAAACGCCCCGACCCAGTCGCCCGGGCGGCTCAGCCAATTGCCAAACGAATCCAGTGCGTCGAAGCGCAACAGGTCGCGCAGTTGGACCACAGACCCGTTCGAACTGCCACGCGCCAGCACGATCGGCTTGTGTCTGCCCGGGCGGCTGGTGAAATCACAGCCAAGCAGTTCGGATCCTGGCGCGGGATGGTCCGCGCCGCCATGCAGCAGGTCCTGGTTTGCCAGGTTCAGGCGCGTCCCATGATGGAGGCAGTCGCCATCAACTCTTCGAGCAGCGCCAGCGAAACCGTGCCCGACACGGCATAAGGATCGAGCTCGGGCTTCTCCGCGTACTTGAGCAAAATCGACGTGTTCAGCCGCGACGTGTTGACCTGCCCCATGGTCCAACCGCCAAACCGGCGCTCCGATATCTCTTCATAGTGCAACAACACCACATCCTTGTGGCGGGAGTCTTTCTGGATATGCGCAAACAACTCGCTCACCGCCATGCGGCCGCCCTCGATGGCCTGCAGGAAAATGCCGCCCCCGTAACACAGGATACCGGTGATGCCACATAGCGGGTTGGACTGCCGCGACTGCGACAGGATAGCGTCGATCGCCTGCGTGGTGGTGTCCACGGCCCGGCTTGCATAAAGTAGTCGTACCAGCATGATCAGCCTTTCCCGGGAATCAGCGAGAGAAACTCACGCCGCAAGGCGGCATCCTTCAGGAACACGCCGCGCATGACCGAATTGATCATCTTGCTGTCCATGTCCTTCACGCCGCGCCACGCCATGCAGTAGTGGCTGGCCTCCATGACGATGGCCAGCCCGTCCGGCTGCGTCTTTTGCTGGATCAGGTCAGCCAGTTGCACGACCGCCTCCTCCTGAATCTGCGGTCGCCCCATGATCCATTCCGCGAGCCGGGCGTATTTTGACAAACCGATCACGTTGGTGTGTTCGTTGGGCATCACACCAATCCATATCTTGCCGATCACCGGGCAAAAATGGTGGCTGCATGCGCTGCGTACGGTGATCGGGCCGACAATCATCAACTCGTTGAGATGTTCGGCATTCGGGAACTCGGTGATGGCCGGGGCCGGCACATAACGCCCACGGAACACTTCGTTCACATACATCTTGGCAACGCGGCGCGCGGTCTGGTCGGTATTGTGGTCACGTTCCGTGTCGATCACCAGGCAGTTCAGCACCTCCTGCATCTTGACCTCCACCTCGTCGAGCAACTGTTCGAGTTCGCCTGGCAGCACATAGTCGGCGATGTTGTCATTGGCATTGAAACGCTTGCGCGCAGCCAGCAGACGTTCGCGAATCTTCACCGATACCGGCGTCCCCCCGTCAGGCTCGGTTGTGCTCATGGTGGTGTTGGCAGGCATTAACATGAAAGAATCGTACCAGTGTTTGGAAACCAGGGTCTTTGTGCATGGGGTTCGCGGCACAACGCCTGATTGCTATGCATTCAATAGCGACGTCCGACCAGCAACAGGGCCATGCGCATCAGTGCATAGGCCACCGACTCCTTGGCACGTTGTTGCCATGGCCGGGCTGCGAATACCGCCGCATCGACCATGGTCCCGCCGCTGCGCATCGCCTGCTCCAGCCGCGCCAGCAGTGCGAGCGCGAAAGCCTCATCCCGCACCTCCACATTGGCCTCGTGGGCCAGCAGCAGGCTCAGGGGATCGAGATTCGACGACCCCACAGTGGCCCAGCGACCGTCCACGACGGCAACTTTCGCGTGCAGGAAACTGGCTGCGTATTCGTGAATCTCCACGCCCGCCGCCAGCATGGCCGCGTACACCGGCCTGGAGGCGTAGTACTGCAGGAAGTACTCGTAGCGCCCCTGCAGCAAAAGGCGAACCCGCACGCCGCGCTGCGCCGCCAGCACCAAGGCCCGGCGCAAGCGGGCACCCGGCAGAAAATAGGCATTGGCCACCACGACGTCAGAACGCGCGCCCGCGATCGCAGCGAGGTAGGCGTGCTCGATCTTGCGACGGTTGCGCAGGTTGTCGCGCAACAGCAATGCAGCTGGCACCAGATGCACGGCACCCGGGACCGCGCTGGTACTTGGTGCGAATCGGCCACGCGACGCGTCCGGCTCGGCCGGGCCGCGCCGAGAACCGCGCAGAGAGCGCTGCAGCTCGCGCCAGACAGCAGAGAAGTTCTGTGATCTTGCATCCTGTGTGAGTGTCTGCCGCCACCACAGGCGGACCATGGCCTGGTGCATGTCTGCCACCAGGGGGCCTTCCACGCGAACAGCGAAGTCCAAGCGCGGTTGGACCAGTTCACCGTGATTGGGATCCACATAATCGTCCAGCACATTGATACCGCCGCAAAAGCCGATGCGCCCATCGACAACGCACAGTTTTCGGTGCATGCGGCGCCAGCGGCTGGGAACCAGGATTCCGAACCGGCCCAGTGGCATGAACACATGCCACATCACGCCGCAACGTCTGAAACGCTGCACCCAGTCACCGGATAGTCCCGGTGTACCGACCCCGTCTGCGGTCATATAGACCTTGACGCCCCTTTGCGCAGCCTGCTCCAATGCCAATGCAATGCGTTCGCCCGACGTGTCGATATGGAAGATGTAGGTTTCCATGCGCACCTCGATCTCGCTGGCGTCGATGGCCTGGACCAGTGCCGTGAAAAACTCGCCACCGCCTTCAAGCAGCTGGACCCGATGGCCGTCACGCAGCGCCGTCAGCACCGATTGCTCCAGGAGTCTGCATCGTGAATTCGGCAATCAGCGGCAGGTGGTCGGACATGCGCCACCAACTGCGTCCCCTCGGTACATGCACACTGGTGGCCACCATGCCCCGTGCCAGCACGTGGTCGAGCTGCAACAGCGGCAGCCGCGCGGGGAAGGTGGGATGACTCACACCAGCCAGACCAAGCAGACCGAGCGGCGCCATTTCCCGCGTCACCATCGTGCTGCCATCGTTGAAGTCGCCGGCTACCAGCAGTGGCGCATGCGGGGGCACTTCGCGCTCGACATAACGGCGCAATTGCGCCAGTTGACGCACCCGGCTGGCGCGGATCAAACCCAGATGTACCACCAGGACATGGATTGTGCAGCCCTGCACCACCACTTCCGAATGGAGCAGTCCGCGTTGCTCGAAGCGGTGATCGGACATGTCCTCATGGCGGTGATCGAGGACGGGCCAACGGGATAACATGGCATTGCCGTGTTCACCCTCCCTGGTGACGGCATTGGTGCGGTACACCGCCTCATAACCATCCGGCGCCAGAAAATCGGCCTGCGGCAGGCTGGGCCAGTGTGTAAAGAATCGGGCTTCCCCATGGTGCAATTTGCGCACCTCCTGCAGGCAGACGATGTCCGCGTCCAGTTGCGCAATGGCATAACCGAGATTGTGTATCTCGAGCCTGCGCCTGGGTCCGAGCCCGCGCACGCCCTTGTGGATGTTGTAGGTCGCAACACGCAAACGCGTCATGTTCCGGCTCCGTCGCCGGTCATGCGCGGCAACGTCAGGATCGCCTCCGCATTGGACGGTGAAAAACAGGCGTCAGCAGCTTCGCGCCAGGGCAACCACCGGCTCGCCGTGTGCTCACGCGGGTTCAGCTGCACGCCGATTGCCTCGGGCACCAGCAGGCCGAAAAGATGCTCGGTGTTCAAGTGCACGCCAGGTGCGTAACGATGCTGCCAGCGGGGATAAATCGCATACACGTTCTCCAGCCGCCAATCGACCAGTGGGCTGCGCAAACCGCTCAGGGCAGCACAGTCTATGCCGGTTTCTTCCAGGACCTCGCGCGCAGCCGTCACGGCGTAGGGTTCGTCGACGTGGTCCTTGCTGCCGGTCACCGATTGCCAGAACTCCTGCCCGTCGCTGCGCCGCAACAACAATACATTCAGCGCCGCGGTGTGTATCACCACCAGCACCGACTGCGGAATCTTGAAGCTCCTGGACATCACGCCGGTTGTGGTCTGACAACGCGGACGGCGCGGGCGCTCCCCGGCTCAGGCTGGCGCCGCGCTGCGCAGCCGGATATGCAACTCGCGCAACTGCTTCTCGTCCACCGCCGAGGGCGCGTTGGTGAGCAGGCACTGTGCGCGCTGGGTCTTGGGGAAGGCAATCACGTCGCGGATCGATTCCGCGCCGGTCATCAGGGTGACGATACGGTCCAGTCCGAACGCCAGGCCACCGTGCGGTGGTGCACCGTATTGCAGCGCATCGAGCAGGAACCCAAACTTCAATTGTGCTTCCTGCGGCGTGATCTTCAGCGCATCGAAAACCTTCTGCTGCACGTCGGCACGATGGATGCGGACTGAACCGCCACCCATTTCCCAACCATTGAGCACCATGTCGTAGCCCTTGGAGAGGCATTTTTCAGGCGCCGTCACCATCCAGTCCTCGTGCCCGTCCTTGGGTGCGGTGAAGGGGTGGTGCGTCGCCGTGTAACGCTGCGCCTCCTCGTCGAAGTCGAACATCGGAAAGTCGACCACCCACAATGGCCGCCAGCCAGCCACAAACAGGCCGTTGGCACGCCCAAATGCACTGTGGCCAATCTTCACCCGCAAGGCACCGATCGCGTCATTGACCACCTTCGCCTTGTCGGCACCGAAGAACAGCAGGTCGCCATCCTGCGCTCCGGTACGCCGCAATACTTCCGCCAGTGCCGTGTCGTGCAGGTTCTTGACGATAGGACTCTGCAGACCAGGCCAGCGCGCCGTGGCGTCGCCCGCACCAAGTGCCGCGTTGTTGACCTTGATGTAGGCCAGACCCTTCGCGCCGTAGATCTTGACGAATTCGGTGTAGGCGTCGATCTCGCCGCGACTCATGCCGCCGGTCTCGCGCGCCCCGGCCGGCACACGCAACGCGACCACCCTGCCACCCTTGGCTTTGGCGGCTGCCGAGAAGACCTTGAAGTCAACGTCCCGCATGACATCCGTCAATTCAGTGAACTCGAGTTGAACGCGCAGGTCGGGCTTGTCCGAGCCATACCGCTGCATCGCATCAACGTAGGACATGACCAGAAACTCGCCCAGATCGACGTTGATCGCATTGCGGAACACCGTCGTGATCATCGACTGCGTCACTGCGCGGATCTCCCCCTCCTCCATGAACGAGGTTTCGATATCGATCTGCGTGAACTCGGGTTGGCGGTCGGCGCGCAGGTCTTCGTCCCGAAAACACTTGGTGATCTGGTAATAGCGGTCATAACCAGCCACCATCAACAATTGCTTGAACAGTTGTGGCGACTGCGGCAGGGCGAAAAAATAGCCGTCATGCACCCGGCTCGGGACGAGGTAGTCGCGCGCACCCTCCGGGGTCGACTTGGTCAACATGGGCGTCTCGATATCGATGAAGCCGTTGGCATCCAGAAACTTGCGTACTTCCATCGAGACCCGGTAACGCAGCATCAGGTTGTTCTGCATATACGGGCGGCGCAAGTCCAGCACGCGGTGTGTCAACCGGGTGGTTTCGCTCAGGTTGTCATCGTCGAGTTGGAACGGCGGAGTGACCGATGGGTTGAGCACGGTCAGTTCATGGCACAGGACCTCGACTTTTCCGCTGCGCAGACTGTCGTTGGCCGTGCCAGACGGCCGTTCCCGCACAACACCACGCACCTGAATGCAGAATTCGTTGCGCAGCCCCTCGGCCGCCGCAAACATGACCGCCCGGTCGGGGTCACACACCACCTGCACATAACCCTCGCGGTCTCGAACGTCGACGAAAATCACGCCCCCATGGTCGCGCCGCCGATTGACCCACCCACACAGTGCGACGGTCTGGCCCAGCAGGGCTTCGGTCACCAGACCGCAATAGTGTGAACGCATGGCCATAATCAACTTTCGGGAAGCCGGGGAAAAAACCGGCGGCAGTGCTGGAAAACTATTTCGCGGGCTTGCGGTTGCTGGCCAATCCGGGCACAACCGCGCCCATGGAAATGACATAGGTCAGCGCCTCATCCACGCTCATTGACAGTTCCACCACGTCGGCACGTGGCAGCATCAGGAAGAATCCACTGGTCGGATTGGGCGTCGTCGGCACGTACACGCTGACAAAGTCCGGCCCCAGATGACCGGCTACCTCGCCCGAGGGTGTCCCGGTCTGGAACGCAATGGTCCACGAACCAGCGCGCGGGTACTGCACCAGCAACGCCGTGCGAAAGGCGTTACCGTCGCTTGAAAACAGCGTATTGGACACCTTCTTGACGCTGGTATAGATCGACTTGAATATCGGAATGTTGGCAAACAGGCGGTCCCACTGCCGTACCCACCAGCGGCCGGCGACATTGGACACCAGGGCACCGGTAATCAGCAGGGTCAGGAACACCAGGATCACGCCCAGTCCGTGCATGGCACGCAGACGGTCGAAGATCGCGCTGTTGGCTCCGGGAACCAGCGCCTCGATGCCAGACAACACACCGCCGAACACCGAGTCGAGCAGCCCAACCAGCCACAACATCACCCACACGGTGATGGCGAGCGGCAGCCAGACCAGCAATCCGGTGAGCAAGTACTTCTTGATCGGCATGGAAATCAAACTTCGTCTGGCTTCAGGAATCCGACCCGGATGCGGCAGGGGTTGCCGGTTTCACCGGTGCAGTGGCTGCAACCTCGGTCTTTTTGGTGGCGCCGACGTCAGTCGCAGCGGATGGCGCCTTGGCTTCAGCTGCTTCGCCGCCGCTGGCCGGCTTGTCTTCCGTGGCTGCGGGCTTGCCTGTGTTGTCACCCTTGAAGTCGGTGACATACCAACCCGATCCCTTGAGCTGGAAGCCCGCCGCTGTGAGTTGCTTCTTGAACGACGCCGCGTGGCAGGACGGACAGTCGGTCAGGGGAGCGTCAGAGAGTTTTTGCAGTAGATCCCTGGCAAACCCACAGGTGTCGCACTTGTACGCGTAGATTGGCATGGTGTTGGAGTCTGGTCTTGCGAGCTGCAAAACCTTCAATTATAACTACGCGGCTTGGTTCTCCCGGCCTGTGGGCAGCAGCTGCGGATTCGCCAATGGCACAACGGGCCCACGCGCGTCAGAATAACCACCAGCGCCCAACCAGTTGCATTGTCATCAACCCGAGTAGGAATCCGACACCACCAAACACAATGGCCTGCAGCAGCCGATTGGTGCGCCGTTGCTCCACGATCAGTTCGCCCAGTTCGCGTCGCAGGTGGTCCGGCGGCTGCTTCAGGAAGTCATGCAACAGGCGCGGCAACTCGGGAATCAGCTTGGCGTAACGCGGTGCCTCGTCCTTGAACTGGTCGAGCAGCTTTTGCGGCCCCAATTGGTCAACCATCCATTTTTCCAGGAACGGCTTGGCGCTGTTCCACAGGTCAAGCTCCGGATCCAGATCGCGACCCAGCCCCTCAATATTGAGCAGCGTCTTCTGCAACAGGACCAGTTGCGGCTGGATCTCCACATGAAAGCGCCGTGAAGTCTGGAACAGCCGCATCAGCACCATGCCCAGTGATATTTCTTTCAATGGCCGGTCAAAGTAGGGCTCACATACCGCCCGTACCGCACTCTCCAGTTCATCGACCCGGGTCCCGGCCGGCACCCAGCCGGACTCGATATGCAGTTCGGCGACCCGCTTGTAGTCGCGCCGGAAAAAGGCTGTGAAATTCTGCGCCAGGTATTCCTTGTCAAACTCTGTCAAAGTGCCAACGATGCCGAAATCAAGCGAGATGTAACGGCCGAATGTGGCCGGCTCGACACTGACCTGGATGTTTCCCGGGTGCATGTCGGCATGGAAGAAGCCGTCACGAAAAACCTGGGTGAAAAACAGCGTCACGCCGTCACGGGCCAGCTTGGGAATGTCCACCCCGGCCTCGCGCAGCCGGCCCACCTGGGAGATCGGAATGCCACGCATGCGCTCCATCACGATCACGTCGGGCGTGCAGTAGTCCCAGACCATTTCGGGGATCAGCACCAGGTCCAGGCCGGCCATGTTGCGGCGCAATTGCGCGGCGCACGAGGCTTCGCGCACCAGGTCGAGTTCGTCATGCAGGTATTTGTCAAACTCGGCCACCACCTCGCGCGGCTTGAGACGCTTGCCATCTGCCGAAATACCCTCGACCCAGCCTGCCATCATGCGCATCAGGCCCAGGTCCTTTTCGATCGCCTGCAGCATGCCGGGCCGCAACACCTTGACCGCAACATGCCGGGGCTTGCCGCCGCGGTCGCGCAGCACCGCGAAATGCACCTGGGCAATCGATGCGCTGGCCACAGGTTCCTGCTCGAAAGACTCGAAGATGTCGGCCAACGGCTTGCGAAACGCCCGTTCAATCGTCGCCACTGCGATGGCCGAGGGAAATGCAGGCACCCGGTCCTGTAGCCGGGCAAGCTCATCCGCGACGTCCAGCGGCAGGAGGTCGCGCCGGGTCGACAACACCTGCCCGAACTTCACGAAGATCGGCCCCAGATGTTCCAGTGCCTGGCGCAGCCGCTGCCCGCGCGGCGCTTCCAGAGATCGGCCCAGCGAAAGCACTTTCGCAACAACGCGCAGCCAAGGCTTGTGAAAACTCGTCAGGAGCAGCTCATCGAGCCCATAACGGAAGACGATCCAGACGATAAACAAGCCGCGCAGCAACCGGGTCATGGTCGCGGCCCGGCACTGTGCTCCGGCTTTCGCACACCGGCCACGGCGGCAACCCCTTCCATAACGCGGCGGGCCAGGCCAGCCACCAGGTGCGCCGGCGCATCACCAAGCAGCCGTGCCATGTCTTCCTCCATATCCCACCGAACATGGTCGACCAACCAGTTCACCTCGGCCGCCAATTGCACATCTCCGTCGATACGGACTGCCGGCTTGTCGCCGCGCAACGCCGCTTGCGCCAGCTCGCCTGCGGACGGCTCCGTGATCGTCAAACGCAGGTCCGCATCCTGTCCGGCCTGGCCCAGATCAAACAGGCCAGCGCGGGTGACGACCAGCTCGATGCTGAAGGCCTGCCACTGCACCAGTACCGTCTGTCCGGCGTGGCGGCGCAAGCGCTGCGCGGCAACCGGCTCCTGCAGCAGCACATGGTTGAACAACAGGATCAGCCGCCGCTGCGCTTCCTGCACCAACCAGACGGGCGGTTCGACCCGTGCCGCAACGTCGCGCAACAGTGACTCGAGCAAAAGAAAAGGGGACTGTGTTGCCATGGTCCCCGATTATTCCCGCATTCGCAGTACGCGAGCGGGTTGGCCAATGGGCGCGACTTACTGTAGGGCCTGTACACCGGCTACCAACCAGCCACTGGAGCCGGATTTCGACTTTGTCATGTTCCACACCTCGCGAAACGGATGCGGTCCGGTTGATGGATCCTCGCGAATCATGCCGGAGAACTCCACGCTGGCCATGTAGTCATCCGCGAGGTCCTCGATGCCGAGCAACTTGGCGTCGATCATGACAACCTCCGTATGGTTGGCCGGGCCACCCGTATGCGCCTCGCGCTCGGCCAGTTGCATCCGGATCTCGCCCAGCATGCTGTCGGTCATCATGGCGCGCAGCGCATTCACGTCCGACTTGTCCCATGCAGCCTGCAAGGTGACGAAGTTGTTCTTCGCGGCGTTCAGGAAACCTTCGGCATCGAAACCGGCGGGTATGCCCCAGGACTGCGACCCGGCAAGGCCCGATCCGATCATCGAGCGCGCGCTATTCGCGCTGCCCATGGGTTCCAGCGCCCCCATGGTGCTGGCACGTTCCCAAGGCCGCGCCGAGGCATCGTTGCCCACATTCTCCGGGCGATACGGTTTGGACTCGGCCACTGTCGGTGCACCGGCGCCCTGAAATGCAAGTGCCGTATTGCCGAGCGGGGCCGCAACCGATCGCCTGCTGCGCATGAACCAACCCACGGCCACTATCACCGACAGCGCCAGCAAGGCGAACATCAATACCTGGCCAAAGGCCTCACCCATACCGAGCGAATGCGCCAGCCAGGCCAGCCCCAGCCCAGCGGCCAGACCACCCAGCATGGCACCCCAGGGGCGTTTGGGCGCCGCCGTTGCGGCAGGCGTCGCCGGCTTGGCAGCGGAGTTGGTCGCGCCCTGGGTCGGCCCCGCCGGGCTCGCGGATTCGCGCTGTGTGACATTGCCCGACTGTTTTCCCACCGACTTGCCACCGCCCAGACGCGCCGCGTCGGCGCTCAAACTTGTCAGTGTCAAGGCCAATGCAGCGACCACGGTCCAAATTTTCATACTGCCTCCATAACGCGTTCAATCAACTCACCCAAACATCCAACCAGCACACCAGTCAACAGAGAATTCCAACATGCAATGCCACCATCCCACCGGTCAGGTTGTGATAGTCCACATGGCCAAAGCCACTATTTTTCATGAGGACTTTGAGTTCTTCCTGACCAGGATGCATACGAATCGACTCGGCCAGATAACGATAACTCGCCGCATCACCCGCCACCAGCTGGCCAAGTCGGGGCAACACCTGAAACGAATACCAGTCGTAGGCTTTCGCCAACGGTTTGGCAACCTGGGAAAATTCCAGCACAAGCAGTTTTCCCCCGGCCTTGAGTACCCGGCCCATCTCACGCAGCGCGATTTCCTTGTGTGTCATGTTGCGCAGGCCAAACGCGACGCTGACCAGGTCGAAGCTGGCATCGGGAAAAGGCAACTGCTCCGCGTCACATACCAGCGCCGACACGATGCAGCCCGAGTCAAGCATGCGATCGCGACCACTTCGCAGCATGGATTCATTGATGTCGGTGAGCACTACCTGCCCGGAACGTCCGACGCGCCGGGCAAACGCTTGCGCCAGGTCCCCGGTGCCGCCTGCGATATCGAGCACCCGGGCGCCCTCGCGCGGATTCGCCACCATGACGGTATAGGCCTTCCAGGCACGGTGTAACCCCAACGACATCAGGTCGTTCATCACGTCATACCGGGGTGCGACCGAGTCAAACACGCCGCGCACCCGACGCGCCTTGTCGCGCTCGTCAACCGTATCGAATCCGAAATGGGTGGAACGCATAAGCCCACATGCTAGAGGCTAATCGCCGGGCACGCGTGGTATCCGGTGCGGCCGATGGATACGGCATGGCGAAGTGTGGCAATTTTGCCGAATCCGCGGTCGGCACCAGCGCGACTGGTCCCGTGCTGCGGAGCCGCAACCGGGCGCTCAACCTTCAATGCGTCCGTCAGTGGCTGGCACACCCGTGACCGGCGGGTTCGACCATCGGCGCCTCCCGGTTAGCGCCAGCGGCCTGCAGGCGCGCCAGATACTGTGCCCACAACTGCTCTTGTTGCGACCCCAGAAAGTACAGGTAGTCCCATGAAAAGATGCCGGTATCATGGCCATCCGAGAAACGTGGCTGCACCGCGTAGTTGCCAACCGGCTCCAACAAATCGACGCCAACCAGGCGCTTGCCGGTCTGCAACACTTCCTGGCCCGGGCCATGACCTTGGACTTCGGCCGACGGCGAATAAACGCGCATCAACTCAAATGGAATACGGAAAATCTTGCCATCGGAGAAACCGACCTCGAGCACACGCGACTGGCCATGCACGGTGATCGACTGCGTTACCGGTGCACCGGTTTGCAAACCTGCCATTCCAACTCCTTCGGCCCGACTCCGGGCGACAACACACTGAGTGAACCCCGGTCAGAAGTTACCACGAAGTCGTGGCCTTGACCGGTTCTGCGCTATACCAAGACCCTTTCGATGCCGCCCGCGTTGGCGGCTGCCACATACGACTCCATCCACTGTGGGCCCAAAATACGTCGGGCCATTTCCACCACCACATAGTCCGCCTCCAGCAGTCCATTTTGCAGGTCATCCCCATAACGGCTCAGCCCC
This sequence comes from Betaproteobacteria bacterium, assembly GCA_031363785.1. Lineage (GTDB taxonomy): Bacteria > Pseudomonadota > Gammaproteobacteria > Burkholderiales > Burkholderiaceae_C > CAISIP01. The sequence goes on along the minus strand of JANLVB010000186.1, from coordinate 3,156 downwards.
TGCAGGCAGCTCGGACAAGACGTCAGTATCTTGATGTTGCCGGTCGGTGCAATGCCGCCGGTCTGGCGCAAGGCCCGCTCATCCTGCAGCAACTCCTCTTCCTTGCGAAACCGGACCTGGGTTGCAACATCGGGGCGGGTGATTCCCAGCGTGCCACTTTCGCCGCAACAGCGCTTGCTTAAGCGCACAGACCCGGGGTTTTCCCCGCCGACCAGGGCACGCACAGTCTGCAGTGGCTCCTGCAACTTCATCGGGCTGTGGCACGGGTCATGGTAGAGGTAGCCACCGGCGCCGGCATGGTCCAGGCGAATGCCTTTTTCCAACAGGTATTCATGGATGTCGATGATCCGGCTGCCGGGGAATATGTCCTCGAACTTGTAACCCTGCAATTGGTCGTAGCAGGTGCCGCAACTCACCACCACGGTCCGGATGTCGAGATAGTTCAGCGTATTGGCAACCCGATGGAACAACACCCGGTTGTCTGTGATCATCTTCTCGGCCTTGTCAAACTGGCCTGATCCGCGCTGTGGATAACCACAACACAGGTAACCCGGCGGCAGCACGGTCTGTACCCCGGCATGCCACAACATCGCCTGCGTGGCCAGCCCGACCTGGCTGAACAGCCGCTCCGAGCCGCAGCCCGGAAAATAGAATACCGCCTCGGTTTCCGAGTTGGTGCTTCGCGGGTCGCGGATGATGGGCACGTAGGCGGCGTCGTCGATGTCCAGCAGCGCACGGGCGGTTTTCTTCGGCAAGCCAGACGGCATCTTCTTGTTGACGAAATGGATCACCTCCTGCCGCAGCGGCGCCGGCCCGACGGTCGCTGGTGGACGCGTTGTCTGCTTGCGCGCAAACGTACGCAGCACGCGATGGGCCAGCCGCTGGGCCTTGAACCCGAGACCGACCATCGCTGTGCGCATCAGCTTGATGGCCTGGGGATTGGTCGAATTGAGGAACAGCATGGCCGCTGCATTGGCCGGACGGAATGACTTTTTCCCCATCTCGCGCAGCAGGTTGCGCATGTTCATCGAGACATCGCCAAAATCGATATTCACCGGGCACGGCGACAGGCATTTGTGGCACACCGTGCAGTGGTCTGCCACATCCTCGAACTCCTCCCAATGGCGCACGCTCACGCCGCGCCGTGTCTGCTCTTCGTACAGGAAGGCCTCCACCAGCAAGGACGTGGCCAGTATCTTGTTGCGCGGGCTGTACAACAGGTTGGCACGCGGTACGTGGGTGGCGCATACCGGTTTGCATTTGCCACAGCGCATACAGTCTTTCACCGAATCGGAGATGGCCCCGATGTCCGAGCGCTGCATGATCAGTGACTCATGCCCCATCAGGCCAAAACTCGGTGTGTACGCATTTGTCAGATCGCCGTACACCAGGTCGGGCTCCAGGCCGCGATTGGCCTGCGCCAGCAACGCCGAGTTGCGCAGCAGTTTGCCCTTGTTGAAGTGCCCCAGCGGATCGATGCGTTGCTTGTAGTCCGCAAACGGCTGCAGTTCTTCGGGAGTCAGAAACTCCAGCTTGGTGATGCCAATGCCGTGCTCACCCGATATCACGCCGTCCAGCGAGCGTGCCAGTGCCATGATGCGCCGCACTGCGGCATGCGCTGTCTGCATCATCTCGTAGTCAACGCTGTTGACCGGAATGTTGGTGTGCACATTGCCGTCGCCGGCTTTCTTGTGCAGGGCGATCCACACCCGGCCCTTGAGCACACGGCGGTGTATCTGGGTGCACTCTTCGAGGATCGCCTCGAAGGCCGCGCCGGAAAACATGGTTCGCAATGGCGCTTGCAATTGTGTCTTCCAGCTGGCGCGCAGCGTATGGTCCTGCAGCGAAACAAACAATGCATCGACATCGTCCAGCCAACCCTGCCACTGGGCGCGCACGGTGCGCAGCACGGACTGGGCCTGCAGCACCCGGTCCTCCAGCAACTCGGTCGGCGCGATCATCTGCGCATCGTCCTGGCGCCCCAGAGGCAGCATCGCGCGCGCAAAGAACTCGGCCAACGCATCACACAACACCAGCTTGTTGCGCAGGCTGAGTTCGATGTTCAGCCGCTCGATTCCGTCGGTGTACTGCCCCATGTGCGACAGTGGAATCACCACGTCTTCGTTGATCTTGAAGGCGTTGGTATGTTTGGAGATAGCCGCAGTGCGCTTGCGGTCGAGCCAGAACTTCTTGCGCGCGTCGGGGCTGATGGCGACAAAACCCTCGCCCCCGCGACGATTTGCCAGCCGCACCACTTCTGACGTGGCCTGCGCGACCGCGTCTGCATCGTCGCCAGCAATGTCGCCGACCAGCACCATTTTTGGCAAACCGCCATGACGCCCGCTACCTGCAACCCGCTTGGACTTGGTGGCGTATCCAACCGCTTTCAGGTAACGGTCGTCCAGATGCTCCAGCCCCGCCAGCAAAACACCGGTACCGGCCTGTTGTGCTGCCATGAAGTCGATGATGTCGACAATACCGGGCACGGCATCTCGGGCGTTGCCAAAAAACTCCAGGCACACCGTGCGCACATGTGTCGGCATGCGGTGCATGATCCAGCGTGCACTGGTGATAAGGCCATCACAGCCCTCTTTCTGGATGCCCGGCAGGCCGCTGAGGAACTTGTCGGTGACGTCCTTGCCCAAGCCCTGTTTGCGAAAGCTGGCGCCTGGTATGTCGAGCTGCTCCGTGCGCTCCAGGGTCTTGCCATCGGCCTTGAAATATTTCAGCTCGAAAGACGCCACTGCCGCATCGTGGATCTTGCCCAGGTTGTGGTTGAGCCGTGTGACCTCGAGCCAGGTGGCCTGGGGCGTCACCATGCGCCAGGACACCAGATTGTCCAGCGCCGTGCCCCACAACACCGCCTTCTTGCCGCCGGCGTTCATCGCGATATTGCCGCCGATACACGACGCTTCGGCCGAGGTCGGGTCCACCGCGAACACGTAGCCGGCGGCCTCGGCGGCGTCGGACACGCGTTGCGTCACCACACCGGCCTCAGTCCAGATAGTCGGCACCGCGTGTTCGACACCACCGATATGTCGCAGTTCCAGCTCCGCCATGGCCTCGAGTTTCTCGGTATTGATCACCGCACTCTTCCAGGTCAATGGACAGGCACCACCGGTATAACCCGTGCCGCCGCCGCGCGGGATCACCGTC
>JANLVB010000178.1:0-2180 GCA_031363785.1 Betaproteobacteria bacterium | reverse complement strand
GTTGCAGGAGAGGGCAAGAACATTGGCGGGCAGCCTGTCCGGCGGCGAGCAGCAGATGCTGACCCTGAGCCGTTCACTGCTGGGCAATCCGCGCGTGATCCTGGTTGACGAGCCGACCGAGGGTTTGGCGCCAAAGGTCGTCGATGCGGTGATCCACATGATCACCGACATCGCAAACCGAGGCGTCGGCGTCGTGCTGGTGGAACAGAAGCTCACCTTTGCTTTGCGCATTTCGCAGCGCCTGCTGGTGATGGGCCACGGCCAGATCGTGTTTCAGGGCTCCAGCGACGAACTGAGGCAGAACGCGGAGGTGCGTCGCAACTGGCTCGAAGTGGCGTAGCGCCGCGCGTTGATTTGGCCCGCTGGGATGCGCTCGGTGTGTGAAACCAAACCAATCAGCATGGATCATCTCATTCCAGACTCGATGAAACTTATGCACCGACGTGACGTCGAGAAGCAGACCGGAGTTGGCCGATGCGCTTAGCGCCCGAAGTTATGTTGACGGCGCGAGAGCAGGCCGAGCTGAGCGAGCTGGCGCGACCTGGGTCGGGCGATGAGAGGTTGGGCCAACGTGCGCGCATCGTGTTGTTGGCCGGCCAGGGCTTGCAGAACAAGGAGATTGCGGCCCAGCTCAACATTGGCCGGGTGCGGGTGGCGCGCTGGCGCGAGCGGTTCCTGCGCCTTCGCTGCGCCGGCATCGAAAGCGACATGCCGCGCCGCGCTCCAGCGCCACGGGTGGTGGCACTCACGCGCAAGAAAGACGTGGCAACGAGGGTCGGCGAGAAAAGTGGCGAAACTGTGCCACGCGCGGCCAGGCCCGGTGGCGAAAGTCTGTGGGACGAGTTGACCGCGTTGAAGCGCGAACGCATCCTGCAGGAAGCAAGCCGTCTGTTCTACGAACGTGGCTATGCGCAGACCTCGGTGGATGCAATCGCGGAGCGGGTAGGTGCAACCAAGCCGTTTGTGTATTCGCACTTCGGCTCCAAGATCGACCTGTTGGTGGAGGTGTGCGAGCGCAGCAACCGCGAGGCATCCGGTGCCGCCGAACGGGCGCTGTCCGGTGCAGGCAGTCCGCGCGAGCGGTTTGCGGGATTCATGCTCGAGTTCACCGACGTCGTGCTGCGGCTGCACCAGCACGTGGCGATCTACTTCCGCGATCAGAGCAATTTGCCGCCCGAGGCTGCTCTTCGCATCGACGAAATGCGCAAGGCGATCTCCACGCGGCTGACCCTGCTGCTGGCCGAGGGCGAGCGCGTTGGTGAGTTTCAGGTTGGTGACACCCGCATGGCGGCATTGGTCATTGCCGGCATGTCGAGTTTCGCGTTCGCCTGGTATCGCGAGGACGGCCGTCTGAAGCGTCACGAAGTGGCCGAACGCATCGCGCAGATGGCGCTGAAGCTGGTCAGCCCATCGGGGACTTAAGTCAATCAGCAACTGCGAACCCTTGTCCGGAATTTCCAAAAGGAATCACCATGCTCACGATCTCACAACGCATTGCCGCGTTTACTTCAACACTGGAGTACGAAAACATTCCAGACAACATCTTGGAGAAAACCAAAGTCAGTCTGTTGCACAACCTGGGCATGGCAGTCGCCGGCGGACCTTTGCTTGGCGCTTCCCTGCATTACGCAGAGGCTCTGTGCGAGCAGGGTCCGACTGCCAATGCCCGGCTCTTGCTGAGTGGTCGGGCGGCAACACCCGAGACTGCGGCCTTCGTGAATGCCTCACTGATGCATGCCCGTGCACAGGACGACACGTACTTTCCCGGCCTGACGCACATAGGGGCCATCACCACACCAGCGGTACTGGGAGTGGGCGAGCATTTGGGAGTTTCCGGGCGCGACATGTTGACGGCATTGGTGGCCGGCTACGAAGCCGCCGGCACCATCAGCCAGGGCTTCGCCAAACGCACCACGGCCCGCGGCTTCAGGGCAAGCGGCATCTACGGTGGCTTTGGCGCCGCTGCCGCGGTTGCCCGGCTGTTGCGTCTCGACGCCGACGCCACGACGAACGCCATCGGCATCGTCGCCAGCATGGCTGGCGGTACCAATCAAACATGGGTGGCAGGAACCCAGGAGTGGCAGTTTCACATGGGACTGGCAGCAAGAAACGGCATTCTGGCGGCGCGGTTGGCCGCGGTGGGTGGCACCGGCGCAACTGACGCACTGGAAGGCGCGGCG
>JANLVB010000170.1:0-17043 GCA_031363785.1 Betaproteobacteria bacterium | reverse complement strand
CTTCCTTCGCCCCTACCGGGCGCTTTACCGCCTACTTTGTCCCGCCCGTACAGGCGGTAATTTTGCGACCTCTGCACCGTCAGCTGCAGGTTTCCGCAGCCCTTGTTGAGTTCGTCGCCGTCTGCCACCAAGTAAGTGTTGCGATTGACATCCACATAACGTGACGGATAAATTTCAGCACAGTTACCTACCGGCTGCGGATTGTCGGGGTGGCGGCAAATCAGGTTTTTGGGCGTGCCCATGGCACTGACTTCCAGAGGTGTCTTGTGTTTGGTGCCCGTCAGGTCAGCGATACCACGCAGCGAGGTGCAGTTGGACGCCAAGACACCCTTCTTGATACCGCCGGCAAAGGAACGCTTGTGTGTCACCGTCATGATCAGTGCTGCAGAGCCGCTGGCACCGGTGCGCAGGAAGCGGCGCCGCGCTGCAACACGCTTGTTTTCAGCGATATCCAGGGCATCTTGCGTCGCCTGGTGCGTTTTTGGCGTATGTTTGGGTTCGGTACTCATGGGCAACGCCTTTTTCGAATGGCAAATGAAGCGCCTGCTGACATGCTAGCAGAAGCCAACCCGCTCCCCGGCCTTCGTTAGCATCATGTCAGTCATCAGTCAATATGAAAGCAAAATTCATACCACAATTAATTATTCCCTTAAAATCAAGTACTTGTCATTGACATTGGAGCGCCTTTGAGTGTAATTTCCAACAAGTGTAAAGTTTCTCGACAGTGTCGGCGGCGACGCAGTCAGCGTTCGACTGTCATGCCCGCGCGCACATGGTCAAACAGTGGCGTCAGGTCACCACCCAGGCGAACCAGCCAGGTTCGCTTGAGCCCGCGCGGGCTTACATACAGAATGCTGCCGCGCCGCGCCCAACCGATCCGGTTGACGCCGCGTCGTGAACCGGCCTTGGTCAGATCGGTGATGGTGTAGGCGCGTTGGTAGCCGAGTTGTTTGGCTACCTGCAGCATATGCGTCGCCACCGCCTCATGCAGCCGCTGGCCGCGAAAAACTTCGCGTGTGAAACCATCGGTGGTATAAATTTCGCCCGGTTTCAGGTCCAGTGCGCAGGTGTCAAGCGGCGCACACCCGTACACCCGCAACCAGTTGCTGTGGGCAATAGACCCGTCAACCCGGGCCACGTAGCATTGTTCTCCGGCGTACATGGCTTTTTGGTAGGTTTCGTGCGCGGTGGCGCGCAGGCGCAGCAACTGTGCGTACTGTAATTCCGCCCCATCGCCCAATTGCGCAACTTCGTCTGGCGCGAACCGCTGCATCTGCATATCCAGGATGGCGTCGATGTCTGCTTCACTGGCCTGCTCGATGGTGCATTCAAGCTTTGCCTTCTTGACCTGAAAAGCTTGCGTCAGGTCGAGGTCGAACAAGATCTGTAAATCCAGCTTGACCAAGGGCGAAAACAACTTGACCAAAACGCGCCACATCAGCACCTCGATGCCTTGGTAACGCAGGTCAGCGACCGCTGTGCGATAGTAGGTACCAAAGGTTTGGAACATGATGGACTGGAACCCGATAATTGCCATTGTGCCGCAGCGCCTGCCGCCAGCTACTGCCTGTGCCGTGTCTGGTGCCCGCCGATGCTGGTAAAGAGCCTGCTGGAACCACAATCGACGCTGGAGTTGCAGGCGCGTGGCTGGCACGATCTGTTGCTGCAGGCGCGTCAGAATGGCTTGTTGGCCAAACTTGCGGTGCGCCTGGCTGAGCGGGATTTGCTGGCAGCGGCCCCGCAGAAGGCCCGCGCACACATGCACGCAGCGCAGATTGCCGCTCAGTCGTCACAGACCGCTGTGCGCTTTGAGGTCAACCGGATGCTGCGCGCTTTGCGTGGCTGTGATGTGCCGGTGGTATTGATGAAGGGCTCAGCCTACCTGCATGCCGGCCTGCCGCCGGCGGACGGGCGGTTTATCGGCGACGTGGACCTGATGGTGCCGCGCCAGCGCATCGACGAGGTCGAGCGGTTGCTGATTGCGCAGGGCTGGCAGGGCGCCGATCTGGATGCCTACGACCAGCGGTATTACCGTGAGTGGGCGCATGAGATTCCGCCGCTGCAACATCCCGAGCGCGACACGCCGCTCGACATCCACCACACACTGGCGCCGCTCACCAGCAGGGTCCGCCCCGATGCCGCCGCCATACTGCGTGCCAGCCTGCCGCTGGCGGACGCGCGGCTGCGCGTGATGTGCCCGGCGGACATGGTGTTGCACAGCGCTTTACATCTGTTCAATGACGAGGTCAGCATGCCCTTGCGCGACCTGTTCGATCTGCATGATCTGCTGGGCCATTTTTCGTCCCTGCCCGGGTTTTGGGATGATCTGCTCCTGCGCACGCGATTGCATGGCTTGCAGCGTGTCCTGTACCACCTGCATTGGCATACCCGCGATACCTTGGGTACGGCCTGGCCGCCTGCCGTGTCGCAACTGGTTGCGCGCATGGCCCCTCCCGCACCGGTACGCCTGTTGATGCGGTTTTTGCTGCGACAGCACTTGATGCCTGCGCGGCCCGCTGGTGCGGGAGGCTGGAAACCCTTGGCTGATACCCTGTTTTACCTGCGCGCCCATTGGTTGCGCATGCCGCCGGCACTGTTATTGCGTCACCTCTCCACCAAAACCTGGAAACGCTGGCGCCAGGGGGCTGCGCGATAGTCGCACAGCGCGGTGCGCTGGGTGATCGTGTCAAGCGGATGGCAGGTCGTTGGCCCACATTCCGCGCAAAACGCCCTTGGCGACTTTGTTGGTTGTGCCGCGCGGCAGGTTGTCAATAAAACGCACATGGCGGGGCTTTTTGTAGCTGGCCAGATGGATGCGGCAATACGCGACGATGGCCGCTTTGTCCAGACCACTGTGCGGCGCCGCGACCACAAAAGCCGCCACTGACTCGCCCCAGGATTCGTCCGGTACACCAATGACAGCCACTTCAACCACTCCGGGGATCGCCGCGATCACCTGCTCGACCTCGATCGGATAGATGTTCTCGGTGCCGCTCTTGATCATGTCCTTGCTGCGGCCCGAAATCCACAGGAAACCCTCGTCGTCCCGCCAAGCGAGGTCACCGGTAAACCACCAGCCGGCGTGTAATTGCGCTGCGGTGGCGTCTGGACGATTCCAGTATCCCGGCGTGACAAAAGCGCTGCGCACGGTGAGTTCGCCCACCTCGCCCGGCACAGCGCTCGCGCCATCGGGGCGGACAATGCGCACCTGCACACCAAAGGACTCCTTGCCGACCGAGCCAATCTTGCGCCGGCTGTGTTCAGGCGCCAAGTAGGTGGTGACGGGTCCACCCTCGGTGCTGCCATAGTTGTTCACGAATGCAGCTTGCGGGAACCGTTGCAATACGCCCTCGATCACCGGCACCGGCGCCGCTTCGCCACCGGTGATGATGAGCCGCAGGCTGCTGAGGTCCGGGTCTGCCTCTGGCGGGGTGCCCAATACCCGGCGCAACATGGTCGGATAAATCGGGATCACCGTGCCGCGGTGCGCGGCGATCGTGTGCAGCAGGGTTCGCGGATCGAACTGGCGTGATGCACCCAGCACTACTTGTCCGCCGCGCAGCAGCAAGGGCAACGCCAGGTCCATCAGCGGGCCGGCATGGAACAGCGGGCCAAATACGACCGTTACGTCCTGCGGCGTCAGCGAAAAGTCGATGATTTTGGCGCTTGACGATGCCCACGTGCCGGCGTAGGTAAACACAATGCCCTTGGGCAGTCCGGTGGTGCCGGATGAATGCAGCAGCATGTGTACTGCATCCGCTGCCACCACGGTCTCAGGCGCATCGGGCGCAAAGGCATTGATCCACCGCTCATACGGCCCATCTGCCGTGATCGGGGACGCGGGAGGCTCATCGTCGATCCAGTGCAGTTGCGCCGGAAAGTATGCGGCTGTGCGCAGAGTGTCGAGCAACGGGGCGAATCCTTCGCCGGCCAGCAACAGGCTGGGCGAGCAGGCGGCGAATACCTGCCCGATTTCACGCGCCACCAGGCGAAAATTGACAGGAACAAACACCGCGCCCAGCATCGCGCTGGCAAACAAGGCTTCGAAAAAATGCGGGCAGTTGTGCAGCAGCACCGCCACGCGGTCTCCGGGCGCTACACCAGCAGCCGACATCGCCTGGGCCAGTTTGCAGGCACGTTGCCGCAAATCGCGGTAGTTAAGTGTGCGTGCGCCATAGGCCAGCGCGACCGCGTCGGGGCGGTGTGCGGCCTGAATTTCGAGTTGGTAACCAATCATCGTCTGCAGCCTCGGCCATCAGGTTGAAATAACAAAGGCAACAACTGGGACGGCGGCCGGCCTGTTTTGCGTCGGTAGTCGGTGCCCCCGACTGTCGCCTTGCCGACACATTATCATCGGCCTGTCTTGACCAGCGAATGCCTCGGCCGGTTGGGTCCGACGCGCTGCAGCTCCGGCGAGCTTGAATACCACTACTGTCTTGCAGATCCACATTTTTGACGACCTGCGCGAGTTGCCCACGGCGGCGCTGGCTCTGTATGACGATGTCGGCACTGGCTCGGTGTTCAACAGTGCTGTGTGGTTGACACGGGTCACTCCGGCAGCGTTGCAAGCTGGCGACAGGCTGCAGTTGCTCCTGGTCACCGACGACACCGCACAGGCCACGCCACTGGCCATGCTGCCGGCGGTCTACTCGCGACTGTACGGTTCATACCCCGGCGCACGTGTATTGCACTTTCTGCAGCGCGAGGAACAGGTGTACGAGCCGATAGGACCGGTCGTTGATACTCGGGCAGTGGCTGACTGCGTTGCCAAATGGTTATGTGAGCACTCACCGGCTTTCGATGTGGTGCGTGTCAATCCATTGAGCCCTGGACAACCGTTTTTGTCCATGATTGCCGGTGCCCTGAGCGGTAACGGGCATTGGGTGCAGTTGTACCACCATCCAAAAGGCCGTTTTGCGGTGGTGTCTGGAATGACCTTCAAGGACTATCTGGCGCAGCGCCCACGCACACTGCGGGAGTCACTGGAAGTCAACACCCGATTGTTGCTGCAGGGCGGCCGCGGTGTTTTCCAGTTCGCCAACTCGCCCGAATTGATTACCGAGGCCTGGGACATGGTGCGGTACGTGATTCAGCAGGTTCCACAAGAGCAGGTGCAGGATCCGCCGGCCTATGTTGCGGCGATGCTGACCAGCGCGGCCGATACCGGTACGCTGCGTCTGGGCTTATTTCTGCTCGATGGCGCACCGGTGGCCATGCAGTTCTGGATAGTCAGTGCCGGCAAGGCACGTTGCCTGCGTATCTGGACCGTGCCGGGACAACGCGCTTTTCCGATCGACGACGTATTGACCCAATTGATGTTGTTGTGCCTGATCGATGGAGACCATGTGGACGAGCTGGATTTTGGCGATGTCTCTGCCGAATTCGCACAGGACTGGGCCCCGCAGGAGCGTGAGCGCATCGGCCTTGCCGCGTTTAATCGGCGTACTTGGCGTGGTGTGCGCGGCGCCATGCGGCATATCGGTGCGCAGATGGTGAAAACCGCCCCGGCGCGATTGTGGCGGCTGCTGCGCGGGCAACGCTGAGTGGGAGGTCACTTGCTTGGCACGCCGCGGCGTGTCACCCAACGCCCCACCAGCCTGCCCAGCCATGCCTTGGGCCGCAGGCCGGTGCCAAGAAATCCGTCCGGAAACCACAGTACCACCAGCATGATGATCAGCCCCGTCGCGCCCAGGTGCCAGTTGAGCAGGCGGCTCCAGGTCAGATTCGCTACCAGCTCGACAAAAAAAGCGCCAAATACCGGGCCCATTACGGTCCCCGCGCCGCCCAGCAGCAGGATGGCAAACGCTTTGACTGCCAATGCCATGTCAAACATCGTCGGCGGGTCGATATAGGTCAACCACCAGGCCTGAATGGCGCCAGCGGCCGCAGTCAAGGCCGCGCTAAGCATCCAGGCGGCAGTCTTGTAGTGCGTGGTCTGCAGGCCACTGCACAATGCTTTTTCCTCGTTGTCGCGGATTGCCTGGCAACCCAGGCCGAGTCGACTGCGGCTAAACCACCAGGTCGTTACGGTGGCAATCAGCAGCAGGCCAAGAAACAGGTAATAGAAACGCATCGCGTTGGCCGCCGGCCCGCCCGGCGGAATTGGCAGCGACATGCCCACGCCGCCGCCGGTCCAGCTGCCGGCGTTGGCAACCAGCTCCTTGCATGCTTCGTTCAACCCCAGTGTGGCGATGGCAAAGTAATGGCCTTTGAGCCGCAGCAGGGGTGGCCCCAGCAACAGCGCCAGCGTGATACAGCCCAGTATCGCCAGCGCCGCGGCAGCGCTGAACGACCACTGCAGGTTCACCATCAGCATGGCTGTCGCATAGGCACCAATGCCAAAAAACACTACATTGCCAAAAGCCGGGTAACCGGTGTAGCCGGCCATGAGATTGATACCCTGGGCGACCACAGCCAGCATGAACACCATCGACAACACACGTAGCCAGTAGCCCGACAGCGCCATCGGGGCCACGGCAAACAGCAGCAACAGGACAGCCACCGCAGCAGCGGCTGCCACGCGGCAAGCCGACCCGCTGCGCCAGTCAGCGAACCCGGGCGTCGACCACATGGCGTGTGCCAAACAAGCCGCGGGGGCGCAATAACAGCACCGCCAGCAGCAGCAGAAAACTCACCGCGTCGCGCAGCCCTGGCACCCCCAGCCCGGACACCAGGCTTTCGGCAACACCGAGCAACATGGCGGCCGCGATGGCGCCGCCCATATTGCCCAGACCACCCAGCAAGACAATGACAAATGCCTTCATGGTGTAGTTGTCGCCGCTGCCCGGAGCGAATGCGTAAAGCGCCGCCATTAGTGCGCCGGCGGCCCCCGCCAGACCGGCGCCCAGGCCAAACGCAATCATGCGCATGCGTCGGGCGTCTATTCCCAATGTCGCTGCCGCAACCGGGTTCTGCGCCGTGGCCCGGATCGCTTGGCCGGTGCGTGTATAACCCATGAACAGGTGCAGCAACAGTGTCAGCAACAGGGCCAGCACACACACGGCGATGCGGGTCCAGGGCAGGCGCAGACCACCGAGCTCCAGCGCCAGGCTGGAGTAAGGCAGGGTGATGGCCCGCACATCGGCGCTGAATAACTCAAGCAGGATGTTGACCAGCACCATGTTGAGGCCGAACGTCAACACCAGGGTCATGAACAGCGAACTGCGGATCACCCGCTCCAGCAGGTAACGCTGCAACAGCAAACCAAACAGGAACAAGGCCAGCGCCGTCAGCGGAAGTGCGGCAAATGGATCCAGGCCGAGATGGGTGTACAGCAGCCAGGTCAGGTAGGCACCCATGACCATCAAGGTTCCATGCGACAGGTTGATGAGCCCGGTGACGCCCCAGGCGACAGAAAAGCCGATTGCCAGGCAGGCATAAAAGCCGCCCAGCAATATTCCTGACGCGATGACCTGCAGCGTCAGCACAGCAAGTGCGTCCGCCCGCCGTTGCCAGTCTCAACGTGCCGGCAAGGGGTAGACGAATTTGCCCTTGGCGGCGCTGGGTGGATACACCTCGACCGGCTTGCCGTTTTGTATCTGCACCACGGTCATGCCTTTGGCGATGTTCTGGCCAGCCGCGTTGAAACGCACCGGGCCATAGGCCGTCATGATGTTGGTCTGCGCAATGGCGTCACGCACCTTTTGCGGGTCCAGCGTGCCGGCCTTTTCGAGGGCCCTTTGGTAGACCTGCAAGGCTGCGACCGATTGTGGTGGGTGGTAGTCGCATACACGCTTGGTTGCTTTTTCGCACAACGCGGCCAATTCTGCCGAGGTCCAGCCAAAGATTTCATCCTTGTACCCGGCGTCGGCCGTCCATTGCACCGGTTCCATAATGCCTTCGGCCTTGGCACCCAGCGCCTCCACGAAGCCGGGCAGGGTTGGCCCAAGCGTGAAGCCAATCATCTTCAATGGCACCTTTTGCTCCGAGGTCTGGCGCGCCAGCACGATCATGTCGCCGGTATACCCGGCGGCTATCAGGGCATCAGGTGTACGGGCTTTCAAAGCTTCGACCATGGCGGAAAAATCCTTGGTTCCGGTCGGATAACTCCCTTTGTAGACTACTTCCAGCCCGGCCGCCTTGGCCTGGCGCTCGGCGGCTTCAATACTCACCTGGGGAAACAGCGCGTTCTCGTGGATCAACGCAACGCGCTGCACGCGTGGTTGGGCTTCCACGGCCATCTTGATGAAATTGCCGGTGTACTGGTCGACTGGTGTCAGCGTGGCAAAAATGTACTTGAAGCCGCGGTCGAAAACGGTGGTGGCGGCGGCATGGGCGGCCACCATGGGCAACTGGTACTTTTCAGCCACGACACTGGCAGCGAATGTCACCCCACTGGAATAGGGCCCGAGCAACAGCTTGATGCCATCTTCGTTGATCAGGCGCTCATAGAGTTTGGCCGAGGTGTTGGCGTCACTCTGGTCGTCGTAATACTTGATCGCCACGCGGTAGGTCTTGTCGCCGACCTTGATACCGCCACGCTGGTTGATGTGGTCGACATACATGTCGTAGCCTTCTTTCACCAGGCGACCTTCGGTCGAGATGCGACCAGTCAGCGAAAGTGCGGCACCGAACGTGATCACGTCCTGTTGCGCCAGCGCTGGTACTGGCACAAAGGCCCCCAGTGCGGTAGCGGCTGCGATGATGGTGGCCAGGCGGCGTGTGTGTTGTACCAGGGTTGGCAATTTCTGTTTCATGGGTTCACTCCGGGTGAATGTTGTGGCAGGAAAAGGGCATGGTCGAAACTGGTGGTTTATGTTAATCTACCGAACGTTCGTTAGATAGCATGACCCAAGTTTCACATTACTTCTCGTTCTTGTCAAGCCGGTTGCTGCTGCCCGTGGCGTTCTGCCTGTGTCATGGCGCGCCTTCGGATCGTCGGCAAACCGCAAAAGCGCAGGCTGTATGACGGGCTCCCATTCCGACCTGCACGGTGGCCTGCAGTCTGCCATGGCAAAAAAGGCACCACGCTCGCGCTCGGTCGAGGCGCCGGAACAGATCCGGCTGGCGGCGATCCGCCTGTTCTCCGAACGCGGTTACCACGGCACGTCGATGCGGGATCTGGCGACCGCGGTGCAACTGGAGCCGGCCAGCCTGTACTACCACTTTGAAACCAAGCAGCAGATTCTGTTTGAGTTATTGCGGCGCACCATGGAGGACATGCTCGACGGCGTCACCCGCGTACTTGTAGATGGCGCGAGCGTTCGGCAACAGCTGGCTGCCGTGGTTCGCTTCCATGTCGTTTTCCATGTACAGCGCCAGGAAGAGGCCTTTGTCAGCCACACTGAACTGCGCGCGCTCGAGCCGGCGCACCGCGACGCGATTGTGGCCTTGCGCGACCAGTACCAGTCAGTCGTGTGCCGGGTCCTGTCAGCCGGCGTGGAGCAGGGGGCGTTCAACATTGACGACGTGCGCTTGATGGCCACTGCCATATTGACCTTGACCAGTGGTGTGGCCGACTGGTTTGGTACCGCCGGGCGCCTCAACGGTGAACAGGTTGCCCAGCAGTATGTTGCGCTGGTCATGCGCATGGTGCAGTGTGCACCCGCACAGGGTGGATGAAAACCATGCGCCCGGTATCTGCCAACCGGACGCCTACCGGTCACCGCCTGCCTTGTGCTGCCCTTGGCCAACCCGGGGGCCGGCACTGTGCTTGAAGTAAGGCAGCTATGCAAGACTTTCGGCGGTGTGGTGGCCAATGAGGCCATTTCATTCAATGTGCCAGGCGGTGCCATCGTCGGCCTGATTGGCCCCAACGGTTCCGGCAAGACAACCCTGTTCAACGTGGTGACGGGAATGATTCCGGCCGACTCCGGAGAGGTGTTTTTTGACGGCTGCGCCGTGCTCGGAAAAGACCCGGGTCAAATTGCCCGACTGGGGCTGATCCGCAGCTTCCAGAACACGGCGGTGTACGACAAGATGGGTTGTATCGAAAATATGCTGGCGAGTGTTTCGCATGCCCGTGGCAGGTGGTGGGCTTTGTTGTCCAGCCCGGAACGTTCTGATCAGGCGCGGGCGACAGATTTGTTGAACTTTGTCGGGCTTGCGGGGCAGGAAGCGCGCCTGGCAGGCGAATTGTCGTATGGCCAGCGAAAGCTGCTGGAAATCGCGATGGCACTGATGTCCAGACCACGTTTGATGCTGCTCGACGAACCCGCCGCCGGCATCAACCCGGCTTTGCTGGGCACGCTGATTGACAAGCTGCGCCGTGTCAATGCCGAGCTGGGCGTAACCCTGGTGGTCATCGAGCACAACATGGCCTTCCTGATGGAGCTTGCGCAGCATGTCCACTGCGTGTCGCGTGGTCGCCTGCTGGCCTCGGGAACACCGGCACAGGTGCGCGCCAATCCGGCGGTGCTGAACGCTTACCTGGGGGCGGCGTGAGCAGTGCACAGCCGCCGCGGCTGCTGGTGAGCGACTTGCACGCCGGGTACGGCGTGGCCGAGATTCTGCACGGGCTGGACCTGGAGCTTGGTGCCGGTCAGTCGCTGTGTCTGGTGGGACCCAATGGGGCGGGCAAGTCCACGGTGCTAAATGCGGTGTTTGGCTTGTGCGATGTCAGCCGCGGCCAAATCCTGGTGGATGGGATGGATGCAGCCGGGCTGTACCCCTCGCAGCGGCTGAGTGGCCTGGGGCTGGCCTACGTGTTGCAGAACAGCTCGGTGTTTCCCGACTTGAGTGTCGAAAACAATCTGGCCCTGGGTGGCTACGCGCTGCGCTCAGCGGCAAAAACCAGGGCTGCGGTGGCGGCGATCCTGCAGCATTACCCGCGCCTGGCGGAACGGCGCCATGAGCGGGCGGGGGTGTTGTCGGGTGGTGAACGGCGGCAAATGGAAATTGCCCGTGCCTTGATCACGCAGCCACGCCTGCTGCTCATCGACGAACCCTCCATCGGACTCGAACCCAAGGCGATCGAGGCGGTATTCCTGATGCTGCGCGAGGTGCAGCAGCGCCTGGGTACTTCCATCTTGCTGGTGGAACAGAACGTGCGCAAGGGACTTGCATTTGCCGACCAGGCCGTGGTGCTGGTGGCTGGCAAGCCGGTCGCCCGCGGTACCGGCGCGGCGCTGTTGGCGGATCCGCTGGTCAGCCGTCTTTTTCTGGGCGACTGAGCGTTCGTTTCATCGCGGCGCCAAAACCGCCATCGTGATGCGCGACACGCACGTGATCTCGCCGGCATCGTTTGTCAGGTCGATCTGCCACACCTGTGTCGTGCGCCCGATATGCACCGCTCGCGTGATGCCGGTGACCCAGCCGCTGGTGGCACCCTTGATATGGTTGGCATTGATGTCCAACCCCACGGCGCGGTAGTCCGGTGGTGAGGAATAGGCGGCACCACACGAGCCCAGGGTCTCTGCCAGCACCACCGACACACCACCGTGCAGCAGGCCATAGGGTTGTCGGGTGCGGTCGTCCACCGGCACCCGGCCGATGATGAAGTCGTCACCCACCTGCACAAACTCCATGCCCAGATGGGCGACGGCAGTGCCGACATGGCTGGTGGTCAACAGTTCGATCGAGATCGGTTTTTTCCATATACGCATGGCGGTGTTTCCAGTTGCATAGAAGTGGCTGGGTGCTGCATTTATCAAAATACCTTCGCTCTGACGAGCTGCGGCGCGAGCTGGTCTGGGGCGGCCCGGCGCGGCGCTCACGCAACCCGGAACATGCTGGTCAGCACATGGTCGGAATAACGGGCACCGGTGCCGATAAAGACACTTTCGGTCAACCAGCGCAAGGACACTTCAGTATCGCACCGCGTCGGTGGCGGTGTGTTGTGCCCATGCGGTAATCTATGACCATGCAAGACCGACCCACAGCAGCGTTTGTGCCGCAGCTCCGGCTCTACCAGAACTGGCTCGCGCAGCAGCGTGGGCTGGAGTTTGCCACCTACCACGAGCTGTGGACATGGTCCACCTCCGAGCTGCCGGCGTTCTGGCAAAGCATCTGGGACTATTTTGATCTGCAGTCACCGACACCACACACGGCGGTTCTGCACAACCCCGGCATGCCCAACGCGCACTGGTTTGCAGGCGCCCAGGTCAACTACACACGCCAGGTGTTGCGGCACGTCGACGCAGCGCAGGCGGCTGGCTGTGCAGCCATCATCAGCCACAACGAGCAGAGCCTGGGCAAGGCACCGGCGCAGTTGCTGCAATGGACTGAATTGCGTCGCCAGGTGGCATCGCTGGCCTTGCATCTGCGCGCCCAGGGCGTATTGCCGGGGGACCGGGTTGTCGCCTACCTGCCCAATATCCCGCAGGCGGTGGTCGCGTTTCTGGCTACCGCCAGCATCGGTGGCATCTGGAGCATGTGTGCTCCCGATATGGGCACCCATGCCGTCCTCGACCGGTTTCGACAGATTGAACCCAAGATATTGATCACATGCGACGGGGTTCGGTACGGCGGGCGCGACATGGACCGCATGGAGGTGCTGGCGCAGCTGCGCGCCGGCTTGCCCAGCGTGCAGCATGTGCTGTTGGTAGAACAGTTCGGAACACGCGAGCCGGATGCGGCGCTTCGTGGCACTGACCTGACCGGCTTTGCAGCAGCGTTGGCACGCGACGATGCCCAGACACAGGGTTTTGAGCCCGACTGGGTGCCATTCGAGCACCCGCTGTGGATTGTCTATTCGAGCGGGACCACCGGCCTGCCCAAGCCAATTGTGCACGGCCACGGCGGCATCATGCTGATGTCGCTGGCGCTTAAGACCCTGCACGACGACGTGGGCTGCAGCTACGCCCCCAATTCGCTGGGCGAGCGTTATCACTGGTACAGCTCGACCGGATGGGTGATGTGGAACGCGCAGGTCAACGGCCTGCTCAACGGCACCACCTGCTGCATATTCGATGGCAGCCCGGCGGGTGCGGCTCTGGATGCACAGGGCCTGCGGGCAGAGCCGGACTACAGCACCTTGTGGCGCTTTGCCGCCGATCTGGGGCTGACATTCTTCGGTGCCGGTGCGGCATTTTTCGGCAACTGCCTGAAGGCCGGACTGCGGCTGACGGACTGCGGCGATCTGTCGCGATTGCGTGCGCTGGGCAGCACCGGGTCACCCTTGAGCGCCGAAGTCCAGCAGTGGGGAACAGAACAGATGCGTCGGGTTCGCGCCGAGGTGTCGCCGGGTGAGTGCGAAGGCGCGTGTGGCGACGACATCTGGTGGTGCAACATCTCCGGCGGCACCGACTTCGCCGGCGCTTTCATTGGCGGCAACCGCGAGCTGCCTCAGGTTCCCGGTGAAATGCAATGCCGTCTGCTCGGCTGTGCGGTGTTTGCCTGGAACGAGCAGGGAGAGGCGGTGATGGATCAGGTTGGCGAATTGGTGTGTACCCAGCCCATTCCCTCCATGCCGCTGTACTTCTGGGGCGATGACCAGCAGCAGCGGTACCTGTCGAGTTATTTCGACATGGTTCCGGGTGTCTGGCGCCATGGCGACTGGCTGAAGATTGGCGCCCATGGCGGCTGTATTGTTTACGGCCGGTCGGACGCAACCATCAACCGGCATGGGCTGCGCATGGGCACCAGCGAGTTGTACGGCGCGGTGGAAGCGCTGCCTGAAGTGCTGGACTCGCTGGTGGTTGACCTGGAGTACCTGGGGCGGCAGAGTTACATGCCGCTGTTTGTCGTGCTGCGTGCGGGTCTGGTGCTCGACGACGCCTTGCGTGCGCGCCTGAACCAGGCGATACGGGTGGCCGTTTCGCCACGTTTTGTGCCCAACGAGATAGTGCAGGTCGCACAGGTGCCGCGCACGCTCAGCGGCAAGAAGCAGGAGTTGCCGATCAAGAAACTGCTGCTGGGTCAGCCGTTGGATAAAGTCGTGAACCGCGAGGCGATGGCCAACCCGGAGTGCCTGGACTGGTACGTGGGTTTTGCCAACACACGCAACGCCGCCTGAGCCGCATCGATCGCCGGAATCAGTAGTTCCTCAACGATCCACCTGGTGCATGGACACCAGACTGAGCAGTGCACTCACCACTTCGGGTTTGAAGCCGACGCGGGTCTTGTCCAGGCCGTCGCCACCACTCATGACCAGCTTCTGGATGTACTCCACGCAGTCGCGCGTGCCCCAGAACAGGTCGATCGAGCGCGCAATGCGCTCATGGTGCTTCTTGATGATCGCCATGGCGTTGTCGATGCCCACCTGGCGCGGCAACTCATGCAAGGGCATTGGGCGGGTCGACAATTCTTCCGCCACCCAGTCGATGGGCGGAAATCCGGTTTCTTCAGGTTTTTTCGTTGCAGTCATGGTGGCATTATCCCGGGTTCGCAGAGGCCGCACAATGCCGGCGTGTCAGGCACCCTCAGGCCGTATTTGCGCGCGTGTGATGACGGGTTTCCAGCGTGCCTGCTCGGCGCGGATAAAGGCGTCGAATTCGGCCGCGCTGTTTCCCACGGCCAATGCCGAATCGACCGACAACTTCTCGCGCACCACTGCGCTGCGGGTAGCCTTGACTGCCCCGGCTTCCAGCCGGGCCAGATTCGCCCGGGGCCACTTGACGGGGGCCAGCAGGCACAGGCACTAACATCGGGTAGACACGGTAATTTGCCCCAATCCAACCATCCCTGCGGAGACCCCATGGCCCACGCCACCTTCAATTGGCAAGACCCCTTCTTGCTTGGCAACCAACTGACTGACGACGAACGCATGGTGCAGGACGCCGCTGCCGCGTATTGCCAGGAGAAGCTGGCGCCGCGCGTCACACAGGCATTTCGTGATGGCACGACCGACGTCGCTATCTTTCGCGAGATGGGTGCCCTGGGCCTGCTGGGACCGACGATAGGGGAGCAATATGGTGGCCCCGGCCTGAACTATGTGGCGTATGGCCTGATCGCCCGTGAAGTGGAGCGCGTGGATTCGGGCTATCGTTCCATGATGAGTGTGCAGAGCTCGCTGGTGATGGTGCCGATATTCGAATTCGGCACCGAGGCGCAGCGCCAGAAGTATCTGCCCAAACTGGCCACCGGTGCATGGATTGGCTGCTTTGGTCTGACCGAGCCAGACCATGGTTCCGACCCGGGTTCGATGGCGACCCGTGCGCACAAGGTAGCCGGTGGTTACAAGCTCATGGGCTCGAAAATGTGGATATCGAACAGCCCGATCGCCGATGTGTTTGTGGTCTGGGCCAAGGAGGTATCCGAGGGTGGCAAGGTCGGCCCGATCCGGGGCTTTGTGCTGGAAAAAGGCATGCCAGGGCTGAGCGCGCCGGCAATCCACGGCAAGGTCGGCCTGCGCGCCTCGATCACCGGTGAGATCGTGATGGACGGCGTGTTTTGTCCGGAAGAAAACGCGTTCCCCGAAGTACAGGGCCTCAAGGGCCCTTTCACCTGTCTCAACTCGGCGCGTTATGGTATCGCCTGGGGTGCTCTGGGTGCGGCCGAAGACTGCTGGTTGCGTGCCCGCCAGTACACCCTGGACCGCAAGCAGTTCGGCCGCCCATTGGCCGCCAACCAGTTGATCCAGAAAAAACTGGCCGACATGCAGACCGAGATCGCCCTCGGTTTGCAGGGCTGCCTGCGGCTCGGCCGGATGAAGGACGAAGGCACGGCTTCCGTGGAGGTCACGTCGATCCTCAAACGCAACTCTTGCGGCAAGGCGCTCGATATCGCCCGCCTGGCACGCGACATGATGGGCGGCAACGGCATTTCGGACGAGTTCGGTGTCGCACGCCATCTGGTGAATCTGGAGGTGGTGAACACCTATGAGGGCACACACGATATCCATGCCCTGATTCTGGGCCGTGCCCAGACCGGGATAGCGGCGTTTGCGAATTGATATGGGCGCGTTATCCCATTTGAAGGTGCTGGACTTGTCGCGGGTGCTGGCCGGGCCGTGGTGCACCCAGATGCTGGCTGACCTGGGTGCCGACGTGATCAAGGTGGAGCGCCCGGGTGAGGGTGATGACACGCGCCATTGGGGGCCACCCTATATGAAGGATGCGCAGGGCAAGGATACCGACCAGGCGAGTTACTTCACCTGCACCAATCGCAACAAGCGTTCCGTCACGCTCAACCTGGCGCACCCGCAGGGTCAGGCGTTGGTGCGCCAGATGGCGTTGGGCAGCGACATCCTGGTGGAGAACTTCAAGGTCGACGGCCTGAAACACTATGGCCTGGACTACGCGAGCCTGCAGGCCGTCAATCCGCGCCTGATTTATTGCTCGATCACCGGCTTTGGCCAGGACGGCCCCTACGCGCACCGCGCCGGCTATGACCTGATGATTCAGGCCATGAGCGGCATGATGAGCATCACGGGCCGTGCCGATGGCCAGCCGGGTGCTGGCCCGCAGCGGGTCGGCGTGGCGCTGACCGACCTGTTCACCGGTGTCTATGCCACTTCCGCCATTCTTGCTGCACTCGAGGTGCGCAATCGGACCGGGCAGGGGCAACACATCGACATGTCCTTGCTCGATGTCGGCATGGCCTTGCTCGCCAACCAGGCCAGCGGGTACCTGAACACCGGCAAGGTGCCGGTTCGCCTGGGCAACAGCCATCCCAGTCTTGCGCCTTACCAGGACTTTCCCACGGCTGACGGCTCGATGTTGCTGGCAATCGGCAATGACGGGCAGTTCAGCCGCTTTTGCCATGCGGCGGGTCGTCCCGAATGGAGTGACGACAAGCGCTTTGCCGGCATGGCCGGTCGCGTCAACCACCGCGCGGAGTTGATCCCCTTGATGGAAACCGTGACCCGCTCCCGCAGCACCGCGGACTGGATAACGCTACTCGGCGACAAGGCGGTGCCGTGTGGTCCGATCAATGATGTGGGGCGTGCTTTTGCCGACGAACAGGTCACGGCGCGCGGTCTGGTGGTCGAGCAGCCACGCGCTGCACACTTGCAGGCGCAGGATGGCATACCCAGCATTCGGGGTGTTGCCAGCCCCTTGCGCCTGATGGCAACGCCGCCGACCTTGCGCTACGCGCCGCCTGCGCTGGGTGAGCATACGGACGACGTGTTGGCCGAGTTGGGGCTGGACGCACTGGCCATTGCGGCCTTGCGCAAGTCGGGAGTCGTTTGAGCTGTGCGGGGTTGCAGCGCGCACCGCGCTG
>JANLVB010000078.1:0-9591 GCA_031363785.1 Betaproteobacteria bacterium | reverse complement strand
GTCCAAGGACGAGGGCGGGCGCCACACGCCGTTCTTCAACAACTACCGCCCGCAGTTTTACTTCCGCACCACGGATGTGACCGGGGCGATCGAATTGCCCGAGGGCAAGGAGATGGTGATGCCTGGGGACAACGTGTCGATAACGGTCAAGCTGATCAACCCGATTGCGATGGAGGAGGGCCTGCGTTTCGCGATTCGCGAAGGCGGCAAAACCGTCGGCGCCGGTGTGGTTGCAAAGATCATTGCGTAACCGGGAATATCTGCCTGGCGATGCCGAGCGGGTTTTCAAAGAGTTGAAGTAGGGGCGTAGCTCAATTGGCAGAGCGTCGGTCTCCAAAACCGAAGGTTGATGGTTCGATTCCTTCCGCCCCTGCCACCGGATTCACCCAAACCGGTGGCCTCTGAATAAAGTAAACATGGCCACGTCACAAGTTCAAACCGTTGTCTCCTCGATGGACAAGGCCAAACTGGCCGGTGCTGCCGCTTTGGTGGTGGCGGCCCTGGCGGCCTTTTACCTTCTGACCAAGCAGGGGCAGATCGCGCAATGGGGAGCGTTGGTTGTTGGTTTGGCAGCAGCGGTTGCAGTATTTTTGACCTCGGAGCCAGGCAAGCAACTGTTTGCATTTGGTCAGGACGCCTGGCGCGAGGTGAAGAAGGTGGTCTGGCCGTCGCGCAAAGAGGCGATACAGATGACGGCTTATGTCTTCGCCTTCGTTTTCGTGATGGCGCTGTTTCTCTGGCTCACCGACAAGACGCTCGAGTGGGTTTTTTATGACCTGGTCCTGGGGTGGAGAAAATAATGACCGACATCGAAGAAACCCCGGCAGCTGCAGCGCATGCCGCAGTGCTTGCGCCCCCCACGAATCCGGATTTGCGCTGGTATGTGGTGCATGCGTATTCGGGCATGGAGAAGGCGGTGGAGCGCAACATCCTCGAGCGCATCAACCGTGCCGGCATGCAGGACAAGTTTGGCCGCATCCTGGTGCCGATGGAAGAGGTGGTTGAAGTCAAGAATGGCCAGAAAAAAACCACGGAGCGGAAGTTTTTCCCTGGTTATGTGCTGGTCGAAATGGTCATGGGCGACGACACCTGGCATCTCGTGAAACACACCAACAAGGTGACCGGTTTTGTGGGTGGCGCCAAGAATCGCCCGTCGCCGATTTCCGAGGCGGAAGTTGCAAAAATCGTCAATCAGATGCAAGAGGGTACGGAGAAGCCGCGCCACAAGATCGAGTTTGTGGTGGGCGAATATGTGCGCGTCAAGGATGGCCCTTTCACCGATTTCAATGGCTCGGTCGAGGACGTGAATTACGACAAGAGCAAGGTTCGTGTGGCGGTCACCATCTTTGGCCGCTCCACACCGGTCGAGTTGGAGTTTTCTCAGATCGAGAAAACATAAGTTTCGGCAAAACGCAAGTTTCGACAAAACCTGAGTTTGGGCAGAACCTGAGTTTTGGGGATTTCGCGCTTTTCGACTCGGCGCGAATGATGCAGATGAGTCGTTAACCCCGGGGAGCTGGCGGCCGCAGCAAAAGCTGATGGCCCTGGCGTCATCACCCGCAAGGAGAGCAAGATATGGCGAAAAAAATCGTCGGTTTTATCAAGCTGCAAGTACCGGCCGGCAAGGCCAACCCATCGCCACCTATAGGGCCGGCTTTGGGCCAGCGCGGCCTGAATATCATGGAGTTCTGCAAGGCGTTCAATGCCCAGACTCAGGGTGTTGAACCAGGGCTGCCGCTGCCGGTGGTCATCACCGCGTTTGCGGACAAGAGTTTCACCTTCATCATCAAGACGCCGCCGGCGACCACCTTGATCAAGAAGGCCATCAAGCTGGACAAGGGTTCGGCCAAGCCGCACAGCGACAAGGTCGGAAAAATCACGCGGGCGCAGCTCGAAGACATTGCCAAGGCAAAAATGAAGGACTTGACCGCCGCCGATCTTGACGCTGCAGTTCGCACCATTGCCGGTTCTGCGCGCTCCATGGGCGTTACTGTGGAGGGTGTGTAAATGACCAAGCTCAACAAAAAGCAAAAGGCCGCTCCGGTCAAGATCGACAGCAACAAGCTGTACCTGTTGACCGATGCTCTGGGCATGGTCAAGCAGTGCGCTACTGCCAAGTTCGACGAATCCATCGACGTTGCCGTGCAACTCGGCATCGATGCCAAGAAGTCTGACCAGGTCGTGCGCGGCGCGGTCGTGTTGCCTAACGGCACCGGCAAGACCAAACGCGTGGCGGTGTTCGCCCAAGGCGTCAAGGCCGAGGAGGCGCGGGCAGCTGGTGCCGATATCGTCGGCATGGAAGACCTGGCGGCACGTGTCAAGGCCGGCGAGATGCCTTTTGATGTGGTGATTGCCGCCCCGGACGCGATGCGTATCGTCGGTACGCTGGGTCAGATTCTGGGCCCGCGCGGCCTCATGCCCAACCCCAAGGTCGGCACGGTGACACCCGATGTGGCCACTGCGGTGCGTAATGCCAAGGCCGGCCAGGTGCAGTTTCGCGTCGACAAGGCCGGCATCGTGCATTCCACGATCGGCCGTCGCTCGTTCGACACCGACAAGCTGCAGGGCAACCTGACAGCGCTGATCGAAGCCTTGACGAAAGCCAAGCCGGCTTCGAGCAAGGGCATTTATCTGAGGAAGATTGCCGTCTCCAGCACGATGGGTGTGGGTGTCCGGGTGGATACCCAGTCGCTGAATGCCTGATGGCTCTGGATTGAGAGGAAATTCCGGTCGTCCGAAAGGGTGACCAGATGCGGTGGGCTGGCGGTGCTGCAGGGCGCCGTCGGGCCATCCAAGACCGTTGGTGTGCTGAGGAAGCACTTAATCAGTGAAAACCAACGCAGATGGCGATCCCGCTGCACGAGGATGTTGTCCCCGAACAGTTGGTCGCTGCAGTGTGGCGTACCGGACTCTGGCCAGATGCCCGCATCGGCAGGGCCGGTACAAACAGAAGGAGTAGACCTTGAGTCTTAATCGCAGTGAGAAAGAAGCCGTCATCAGTGATGTGACCGGCCTCGCCGCAAAAGCTCAAACGCTCGTGCTCGCGGAGTACCGTGGAATCACGGTCGCAGACATGACCCGATTGCGCTCTTCGGCGCGCAGCAATGGTGTTGACCTGAGTGTGTTGAAAAACACCCTGGCGCGCCGTGCTGTTGCCGGCAGCGGATTCGCGGTTGCGTCGGACCTGATGACCGGCCCGCTGATCTATGGATTTTCCAAGGATGCAGTCGCCGCCGCGAAAGTGGTGGCGGACTTCGCGAAGACCAACGACAAGTTGGTGATTCGCGGTGGCGCAACCGGTGGAAAAGCTCTGGACGTGAACGGCGTGAAGCAGTTGGCCAGCATTCCCCCCAAGGAAGTATTGCTGGCGCAGTTGCTGGGCTTGATGCAGTCCCCCATTTCCCGTATTGCACGCGTTCTCGCGGCGCTGGCTGAGAAAAAGGGCGAGGTGGTGGCCGCCTGATGGCGAGTCCCGGCGTCAGCCGGGCGTGAAACTTTTCGGCAGGGCGCTGCGGTAGCGGTCGTCAAGCCCCAACAGACAAGAAGGAAATTGAAATGGCATTCGACAAAGACACATTTTTGACCGCGCTGGACAGCATGACGGTCATGGAACTCAACGACCTGGTGAAAGCCATCGAAGAGAAATTTGGCGTGAGCGCCGCAGCCATGTCGGCACCCGCTGCGGGGGGTGGTGCCGTCGCGGCGGTGGTGGAAGAGCAGACCGAGTTCACCGTGATGTTGACCGAAATCGGCGCCAACAAGGTGTCGGTCATCAAGGCCGTACGCGAAATCACCAGTCTGGGCTTGAAAGAAGCCAAGGATCTGGTTGACGGCGCACCCAAGGCGGTGAAGGAAGGCATTGCCAAGGCTGACGCCGAAGCCGCCAAGAAGAAGCTGGAAGACGCCGGTGCCAAGGCCGAGTTGAAGTAACTTTCGCCACATCCGGGGCTGGGGCGCGTGGAAACGCTCCCCAGCCCTTGGTGCTTGAATGAGCCAGCATGACAGGGCTGGCCGGCCCCCTCGAAGGGGTCCAAGTTGCCCGGCGAAGCCGGTTCAACTTGAGAGCACACCAGAAAGCCATCACGAGACCATGGTTTTCTAGTGTCTTCTGACCCCGACTGCAGAAGATGCCTTGGTTCGGGTTGCGCGCAATGTGCAGCCGTCCGCCAATGATTGGTAGTGGCCAATCACCAAGCCTGCCGAGTGTGATGCTCGGCGCCACAGTGCAGGACCGAATGGATTCCCAAGTCTTTGCCCGGAGATCTCATGGCTTACTCATATACCGAACGCAAGCGGATTCGCAAAAGTTTTGGCAACCGCGACAGCGTGCTGGAAATTCCGTACCTGTTGCAGATGCAGAAAGACGCCTACACCGCGTTCCTGCAGGCTGACGCCGCGCCCAAGAAGCGCACTGTCGAGGGACTGCAGGCCGCATTCGACGCCGCCTTCCCGATCGTGTCGCACAACGGCTTCGTCGAGATGAAATTTCTCGAGTACAACCTGGCGAAACCGGCGTTCGATGTGCGCGAGTGCCAGACCCGAGGCCTGACTTTTGCGTCTGCCGTGCGCGCCAAGGTGCAACTGATCATTTATGACCGCGAGTCGTCCACATCACAGAACAAGGTGGTGAAAGAGGTCAAGGAGCAGGAGGTCTACATGGGCGAGGTGCCCCTGATGACCGGCAAGGGCTCGTTCATCATCAACGGTACCGAACGCGTCATTGTGTCGCAGCTGCACCGCTCGCCTGGCGTGTTCTTCGAGCACGACAAGGGCAAGACCCACAGCTCGGGCAAGCTGCTTTTCTCGGCACGCATCATCCCCTACCGCGGCTCCTGGCTCGACTTCGAGTTCGACCCGAAAGACATTCTGTACTTCCGCGTTGACCGCCGTCGCAAGATGCCGGTCACCATCCTGCTCAAGGCCATTGGCCTGAATCCGGAGTCCATCCTGGCGAATTTCTTCGTCAATGACAACTTCCGTCTGATGGACAGCGGCGCACAGATGGAGTTTGTCGCCGAGCGCCTGCGCGGCGAGGTGGCCCGTTTCGACATCACCGACAAGAGCGGCAAGGTGATCGTGGCCAAGGACAAACGCGTGACGGCACGCCACACGCGCGAAATGGAACAAAGCGGCACCACCCACATCAGCGTCCCGGAGGATTTCCTGGTTGGCCGTGTTGTTGCCCGTAGTCTGGTCGATGCCGAGACCGGCGAGATTTTGGCCAAGGCGAACGAGGAACTGACCGACGCCCTGCTCAAGAAGCTGCGCACCGCCAGTGTGCAGGAGCTGCAGTGCATCTATACCAACGAGCTCGATCAAGGCGCCTACATCTCGCAGACCCTGCGCAGCGATGAGACGGTGGACGAGTTTGCCGCCCGGGTCGCCATCTACCGCATGATGCGCCCTGGTGAACCACCGACCGAAGACGCGGTGCAGGCACTCTTCCAGCGGCTGTTCTACAACCCCGACACCTACGACCTGTCGCGCGTCGGCCGCATGAAGTTCAACGCCAAGATGGGCCGCCCGGAGTCGACCGGTCCGATGGTGCTGACCAACGAAGACATCCTGTCTGTGGTCAAGATCCTTGTTGACCTGCGCAATGGCCGCGGCGAAGTCGACGACATCGACCACCTGGGCAACCGCCGTGTGCGTTGTGTTGGCGAACTGGCGGAAAACCAGTACCGCACCGGCCTGGCGCGTATCGAAAAGGCGGTCAAGGAACGCCTCGGTCAGGCCGAGCAGGAGCCCCTGATGCCGCATGACCTGATCAACAGCAAGCCGATCTCTGCCGCGTTGAAAGAGTTCTTCGGTGCCTCCCAGCTGTCGCAGTTCATGGACCAGACCAATCCGCTGTCCGAGATCACGCACAAGCGCCGCGTCTCAGCCCTTGGCCCGGGCGGTTTGACCCGTGAACGGGCCGGCTTCGAGGTACGCGACGTGCACGTCACGCACTATGGCCGCGTATGCCCGATCGAGACGCCGGAAGGCCCGAACATCGGCCTGATCAACTCGCTCGCGCTGTATGCCCGCCTGAACGAATATGGTTTCATCGAGACCCCGTACCGCCGTGTGGTGGACGGTGCGGTGACGATGCAGATCGACTACCTGTCGGCGATCGAGGAGGGCAAGTACGTCATCGCCCAGGCCAATGCGCTGCTCGACCGGGATGGCAAACTGACCGGCGACCTGGTGTCCGCCCGCGAAAAAGGCGAGTCGATCCTGGTCGGTGCGGAGCGTGTGCAGTACATGGACGTGTCGCCGGCGCAGATCGTCTCGGTGGCGGCATCGCTGGTGCCGTTCCTGGAGCACGATGACGCGAACCGTGCCTTGATGGGCGCCAACATGCAGCGCCAGGCGGTGCCGGTGCTGCGTCCGGAAAAAGCCTTCGTCGGCACCGGTATCGAGCGCGTGTCGGCGATCGACTCCGGCACCGTGGTGGTTGCCACGCGTGGCGGTCTGGTGGACTATGTCGATGCCACCCGCGTCGTGATCCGCGTCAACGACGCGGAAGCGCAGGCGGGTGAGGTCGGGGTGGATATCTACAACCTGATCAAGTACCAGCGTTCCAACCAGAACACCAACATCCACCAGCGCCCGATCGTCAAGAAGGGTGACCGGCTGGCCAAGGGTGACGTGATCGCTGACGGCGCATCGACCGATCTGGGCGAGCTGGCGCTGGGGCAGAACATGCTGGTCGCCTTCATGCCCTGGAACGGCTACAACTTCGAGGACTCGATCCTGATCAGCGAGCGCGTGGTGGCCGATGACCGCTACACCTCGATCCACATCGAAGAGTTGGTGGTGATGGCGCGCGACACCAAGCTGGGCGCCGAGGAAATCACGCGCGACATCCCCAACCTCAGCGAGCAGCAGCTCAATCGGCTCGACGAATCCGGCATCATCTACGTCGGTGCCGAAGTCATGCCGGGTGACACGCTGGTGGGCAAGGTCACGCCCAAGGGCGAGACCACGCTGACGCCGGAAGAAAAACTTCTGCGCGCGATCTTCGGCGAGAAGGCCAGCGATGTGAAGGACACCTCGCTGCGGGTGGACCAGGGCTCACAAGGTACCGTGATCGACGTGCAGGTCTTCACCCGTGAAGGCATCGTGCGCGATCGCCGCGCCCAGCAGATCATCGACGACGAACTCAAGCGCTTCCGGCTGGACCTCAACGACCAGTTGCGCATCGTCGAAGCCGATGCGTTCGACCGCATTGAAAAACTGTTGAACGGCAAGACCGCCAACGGCGGCCCGCAAAAACTCGCCAAGGGCGCGAAAATCGACAAGGCCTATCTGACATCGGTGGAGAAATTCCACTGGTTTGACATCCGGCCGGCTGATGACGAGACGGCATCGCAGCTCGAGAGCATCAAGAACTCTCTGGAGCAGACGCGCCACAGTTTCGACCTGCAATTCGAGGAAAAGCGCAAGAAACTGACCCAGGGCGACGAGTTGCCCGCCGGTGTGCTGAAGATGGTCAAGGTTTACCTGGCGGTCAAGCGCCGCCTGCAACCGGGTGACAAGATGGCCGGCCGCCATGGCAACAAAGGCGTGGTGTCCAAGATCGTCCCGGTCGAAGACATGCCGTACATGGCAGATGGAACACCGTGCGACATCGTGCTCAACCCGCTCGGCGTGCCATCACGCATGAACGTCGGGCAGGTGCTCGAAGTGCACCTGGGCTGGGCCGCCAAGGGTCTGGGCCTGCGTATTGGCGACATGCTGCAGGCCGAAGCCAAGGTGGCTGAACTGCGGGCCTTCATGGATACGCTGTACAACGGCTCCGGACGCAAGGAAGACCTGTCCAAACTCGACGACGACGACGTGCTGGAGATGGCGGCCAACCTGGCGAAGGGCGCGACCTTTGCCACCCCGGTGTTTGATGGTGCATCCGAAGAAGAGATCCGCGGCATGCTGAAACTGGCCTACCCGGAAGACATCGCGAAGGCCAAGGGCCTGACCGCCACGCGCACCCAGGCCAACCTGTTCGATGGCCGCAGCGGAGAAGCGTTCGAGCGCCCGACCACGGTGGGTTACATGCACGTGCTCAAGCTGCACCACCTGGTGGACGACAAGATGCACGCCCGCTCGACCGGCCCGTACAGCCTGGTCACGCAGCAGCCGCTGGGCGGCAAGGCACAGTTCGGCGGACAACGCTTCGGCGAGATGGAGGTCTGGGCGCTGGAGGCCTACGGCGCCGCCTACACCCTGCAGGAAATGCTGACTGTGAAGTCAGACGACGTGCAGGGCCGCACCAAGGTCTACGAAAACATCGTCAAGGGCGAGCACGCGATCGAGGCCGGCATGCCGGAGTCGTTCAACGTGCTGGTGAAGGAGATCCGCTCACTCGGGATCGACATCGAACTCGAGCGCGGCTAAGCAAGAAACTGGAGCGACACATGAAATCATTACTCGACCTGTTCAAGCAATTCACTCCCGATGAGCATTTCGATGCCATCCGCATCGGGATGGCCTCACCCGAAAAGATCCGTTCCTGGTCGTTCGGCGAGGTCAAGAAGCCCGAGACCATCAACTACCGCACCTTCAAGCCGGAGCGTGACGGCCTGTTCTGCGCCAAGATATTCGGGCCGATCAAGGACTACGAATGCCTGTGCGGCAAATACAAGCGTCTCAAGCACCGTGGCGTGATCTGCGAAAAATGCGGCGTCGAAGTCACGCAGACCAAGGTGCGCCGTGAGCGCATGGGTCACATCGACCTGGCCGCGCCGTGCGCGCACATCTGGTTCCTGAAGTCCCTGCCCAGCCGCCTGGGCCTGGTGCTGGACATGACGCTGCGCGACATTGAACGCGTGTTGTATTTCGAAGCCTACGTGGTCACCGACCCCGGCATGACGCCGCTCAAGAAGATGAGCATCATGACCGAGGACGACTTCGACGCCAAGTTCAAGGAATACGGCGACGAGTTCCAGGCCAAGATGGGTGCCGAAGGCATCAAGGACCTGCTGCAGAGCCTCGACATCGACGGTTCGATCGAGAAGCTGCGCAACGACCTGACCGGCTCCGAACTCAAGATCAAGAAAAACGCCAAGCGCCTCAAGGTACTCGAGGCCTTCCGCAAATCGGGCATCAAACCCGAGTGGATGGTGCTCGACGTGTTGCCGGTGCTGCCGCCCGACCTGCGTCCGCTGGTGCCGCTGGACGGGGGCCGTTTCGCCACCTCCGACCTGAACGACCTGTACCGGCGCGTCATCAACCGCAACAGCCGGCTGCGCCGCTTGCTGGAATTGAAGGCGCCCGAGATCATCGCGCGCAACGAGAAACGCATGTTGCAGGAAGCCGTGGACAGCTTGCTGGACAACGGCCGCCGCGGCAAGGCCATGACCGGCGCCAACAAGCGCGCGCTCAAGTCCCTGGCCGACATGATCAAGGGCAAGAGTGGCCGTTTCCGCCAGAACCTGCTGGGCAAACGCGTCGACTACTCGGGCCGCTCGGTCATCGTCGTCGGGCCTACGCTGAAGCTGCACCAGTGCGGCCTGCCCAAGCTGATGGCGCTTGAGTTGTTCAAACCCTTCATCTTCTCGCGCCTGGAGACCATGGGCATCGCCACCACCATCAAGGCAGCGAAAAAGG
>JANLVB010000096.1:0-24118 GCA_031363785.1 Betaproteobacteria bacterium | reverse complement strand
CCATGGCCGGCCGTAACTGCTCCGGCCCCGAATCGTGGTATAGCGACCGGCACTCGACGTAGACCGTGGATAGCACCCGGTGCCCGCTACTGACATCAGCCGCGAACTGCGGCGGCAGATAGGTGGTATGGCCGCCGCGATCCCACAGGTGGTGGTGCGGATCGGCGATGTGCGTGTCGGGGTCGAGCGCCACCTCGTGGCGCAGGGCCAGCCATTGCTCCCAGCGCCGTTGCCGATCCTGCGTCTCGACCTGCATCACTGGCGCCTGGCCAGGCTTGCGAGCGCGCGATTCATGGTGCCAGGCCGCACCAGGCCCAGGGCAGGGCCGCCCGCCCTTGCCATACGCCGCCAGGCTCCTTCGGGCGACTATTGCGCGCTCACAGGGTCCGCCCCCCATCCACCGAAATCGTCTGCCCGTAGACATACGAAGCCAGGTACAGGCAGGCGCCCGCCATGTCGTCCGGCGTTCCGAGGCGACCGGCGGGAGTGCCGTCGAGCCGCTCGCGCAGCCGTTCGTCGCTGTTGACGGTGATCTTGGTGAGTTTGGTGTCCACCAGACCCGGCGCCACGCCGTTCACGCGGATGCCCTTGTGCGCCCAGGCCTGCGCCAGCGTGGCGGTGAGGTGGATCGCACCGGCCTTGGACGCCGCATACGCCGGGTTGCCGCGCGTGGCGCGTTTGCCGCCGACCGACGAGATCGTGATCAGCGAACCCTGGCGCGCCGCCAGTGCACCACGAAACTTCTGCGCGCAGGCCATCAGGCTGTTGAGGTTGATATCGATGATGCGGCGAAAGGTGTCGATCTGGAACTCCTTGCGGCCGTGGGCAACCGTGCCCCGACACAACACCAGCACGTCGAGCGGCTCCGGAAACGGAAAGATAGGCGTTTCAAACGCCCTCTTCTTTCCCCACGGCACCCCGAATACGGCAGAACAGGGGCGGAACACAGCGCCCGACGCGCTTGAATCAGTCTTTGGATGCAGGCTTAGATCTGTTGGCAATCTGTCGGGCGTTGATGGCCCAGCCAAAAAGCGTCTCCCTCTGGCGCCGTCTACGGGTTATATCTTGCCGTTGGGCCGCTTCCATCGGTCCCGCAACCACTCGGACGCAGCCGACCCCAGCGGCCCGGGTCGCCGGGTCGCCTGAACTGTCACGGTTGTGTGGCCTCAGGCCCCTTGCAGCGCCTGGCGACGAGCTGGCGCCCGAGGCGGCGCACGCGCCTGCAATCCCAGGTGCGTGAGGATCTTCTCGATCACCGGTGGCTCCAGGATCGCGGCAATGATCCTCAGATCGCCACCGCAGTTTTCGGAAGGCGGCGTGCGCCGGAGCCAGTGTCGTCACGGTCAGCCGTCATTGGTATTAGTCCCAATTTGGTACTAGAATCGCTGGCATGCGAGTGATTGCCGTGAAGATGCTGTCGGACTTCTATCGGCAGGACGCCTATCGGGCCTGCGCTGGCCCGGCGAAGGCATGGTACGCACTCGCCACGGTCGCTCAATGGGCGCGGCCCGCCGACGTGGTTGCGCAGGCTCCAAAGGTCAGTATCCTCAAGGACGGTCGCGCCGTGTTCAACCTGGGTGGCAACAAATACAGGCTCGTGGTATGGACCAACTACGACTACGCCACGATTTCCACCCGGTTCATCTGCACCCACGCGCAGTACGACCAGATTGACGCACAGACGATTTGAAGGAGGCCATCATGGATATTCAGCCGATCAAGAATGCGCTCAGCCATGCTGCCGCTCTCGCGGAGATCGAGGCACTGATGAGCGCGAAACGTGACACGCCCGAAGGCGACCGCCTCGACGTGCTGGTGACGCTTGTGCAGGCCTATGAAGCGAAACACCACCCCATCGACCCGCCCGACCCGATCGAGGCGATCAGGTTCCGCATGGATCAGTCGGGTCTGGTCGTGAAAGACCTCGTGCCCTACATCGGCCCGATCAATCGCGTGTACGAAGTGCTCGCGCACAAGCGCCCGCTGACGCTGAACATGATCCGACGGCTTACAAGGGGCTTGGGAATTCCGGCCGATATCCTTATCAGCCAGCACCAGGAAGACGTCGAAACCGCGTGAACACGTGGGGGGCACCGCCAGCCGATTGCCGATACGAACCGAGCGACGCAGCCGAAAGGTGACGACGGGAAAATTGCCCCAGCTCGCTTGGGCAGACCACCGGCAGCAGTTGGTGCCAGCCCAAAGTGACGAGCTCAAAGCGCGTCAAATCCGCAGATCGTGCAACGCGATCTGCCCGAGGCCCGCACAACGCGGGCCACGTCAGCCTCACGCAGCCCTCGCATCAAACAACTCCACCGGCGGCAGCTTCGCTTGCTTGGCGAACCAAGGAATGAGCCCCCATTGCCCGACGACCATCTCCCGTTTGTAGCCGCTGTCGTCACGTGCACGGCGGATGAACGGCCCAGGTGCGCGTGCGAATACCCCGCTGCCGCGCCACTGGTTGTCCCGCCCGACATGCCAGTAACGCTCGATGGCTGCTTCGTCTGGAGCGGTGTAGCGGTTACACATGGCCAGAGATTAGCGCTGGATCGAAAGGTGGCCCCTTGATATCGATCACGGTTTGCGAAACCACCGCTCCGTCGAACGATCAGCGTTGTTCCTTGGCAATCATTGCAAACTTGTATCTAATGACCAGTGCCACGCATGCAACTCCGCATCGGGCCACATCGCTCTGGAGCATTGATGCGCGAACCGCTCGAATCAGATTATTTAGTGGTCGGCACCGGCGCAGCCGGCATGGCCTTCACCGACGCTTTGCTCAGCCAGTCAGATGCCACCGTCACCCTGGTTGACCGGCGCTACGCACCAGGCGGGCACTGGATCGACGCCTATCCCTTCGTGCGCCTGCACCAGCCGTCCGCCTTTTACGGCGTGTCGTCCGTGCCTTTGGGGCGAAGTACGTTGGACCAGACTGGCCTCAATGTCGGTTTTCACGAGGCGGCCGGTGCGGACGAACTGCGCGCGTATTACGCGCGGGTGATGGACCAGCACTTCCTAACAACCGGGCGCGTGCGCCACTACCCTTGCTGCGATCACTCCGTTGCGCCTGACGGAAGCCATCGAATCACCTCGCGCCTGACCGGCGCCGTGCAGGAGGTGCGTGTGCGGCGCAAGCTCGTCGACACGGGATACCTGGAAGGACACATACCTGCCACCAGCCCGCCGCCCTTCGAGGTGGCCGAGGGGGTGCGATGCGTGGCTGCGGGCGAGGTCGCACGAGTGGCCCACCGCCCCGAGCGGTACGTGGTCATCGGTACCGGCAAGACCGCGCTGGACACCTGCGTCTGGCTGCTATCGCAAGACGTGCCGGCCAGCGCCATCCAATGGATCAGGCCGCGCGAAGGCTGGTGGCTGAACCGGCGCTTCAATCAGCCGGGGGAAGGCCTGCCCGATTTTTTTGCGGGCGTCGGCCTGCAGTTCAAGGCGATGGCGCAAGCCACGTCGGTCGATGACGTGTTTGCACGGCTCGAGGCCGACGGGTTCTTCCTGCGGGTGGACACCACTGTGGCGCCCACCATGAGCCGCGGCGCCATGGTCAGCGAGACCGAGATGGCCCTGCTGCGCCAGATCGGCGACGTGGTGCGCAAGGGCCATGTGCGACGCATCGAGCGCGACCGCATCGTGTTCGACGGTGGATCGGTTCCCACCGGCCCTGGCACACTGCACGTGCACTGCGCTGCCGTAGGCCTGGCGCGCCCGCCGCTGCGGCCGATCTTCGAAGCCAACCGGGTGACTCTCCAGCCACTGTTCTGGAGCTTTGCCTGCTACCCGGCCGCTCTACTAGGGGTCGTCGAGGCCACCATAGCCGACACCGCCGAGAAGAACCGCCTATGCCCGCCGATCCGTTACTGGGACGAGCCACGCGACTACCTATCGTCCTACCTCGCGCTGATGGCGCACGAGCGTGCGCGCGCGGCACACCCAGCCGTGGCGGCCTGGGCCAAAAGCACGCGGCTCAATCCCATGTCGGGCCTGGGCGCCCACCGTGAGCACCCGTTGGTTGCGCAGACTTGGGGGGAACTAAAGCAATACGGCGCCGCTGCCGCGACCAACCTGGTCCGTCTACTGCGATAACACACGACCGGCCACAGGCCGTCGACTCCGATGAACGTCGACGCGCAGCAGCACGGGTTGCGGGATGGTCAGCCGGCGTGTCTTGACGCACGCCAGTAAGTTCACCGGCAGCGAAACACTTACCTTCAGGACAAGATGATCGGCTTCAAGTTTTACAAATGACGGTGAAAAGCGGCAGTGGTTTGCGGCGACGATCAACGCCTATGTCAACACGCTTCGCCCTGGACTGAAGGCCAACCTCTCGGCGATTGCCAAACTGGAAAACGTCGATCGAAGCTACATCAGCCGGATGGTCAACTTGACGACGCTGGCACCGGACATCCAGGCTGCGATCCTGGATGAGACGCTGCCGGACTCTGTGTCGCTGTTTGATCTGGCGGTGGACACGGCGCTGTCGTGGGATGAGCAGCGGCGGCGCCTGTGACTGCGGGCCGCTCAGCGGGCTCGCGCTCGCGTCAGGAGGTAGCCCTGATGCACGACATTGTCAATATAGTACGGGGCTGCCAGTGCCTCAAACTCGGCGCGAATGCTGCTGAGCTTTTGGGGGTCGCCCGCCAGACCCTCGACGAGCTTTTGCATTGGACCGACCGAGCGCTCCATGAACAGTCGATAGTGGGCGAGGCTGAGGGCTGGAAAGGCCATAGTGCCCCGCTCGAAGAACGGGGTGTCAAAACCGGTCGCCAGCCGCTCGGTGATAACTGCGGGGTTGCCCCACTGCGGAGGCGGCGCCGCTCCAGCGGGAGGTGGCGGCGAATTGCGGCCCACGAATGCAAACATACGGCCGACGAAGTGCTCGGGCGGCCAGGTGGCAAATGCAATCCTACCGCCCGGCCTGAGGACACGACGCATCTCCGCCACGGCAACCTCCGGGCGGGGTGCAAACATGTGCCCAAACTGGCTTAACACAACGTCGAATGAAGCATCGGGATAGGGCAGCTGCTCGGCATCGCCCAGCGTCCACTCGATGTCGTCAGTTTGCGCAACGCGACCGTTCTCGCGAGCCTGATCGAGCAGTTCGGGCGTCAGATCGAGGCCCGTCACTCGCGCGCCGGCGCGCGCCGCCGTGATGGCCACAACGCCGGTTCCCGTGCCTACGTCGAGCAACGCCTCGCCTGGCACTATTGCGGCAAATCTCACGACGTGACCCGCCACTGGGGTTGTGAACATGGCCGTCGGCGAAAAAGACGCCCACATCTCACGCTGTCGCCGCTTCAGCTCTGCAAAAGGGTCTTGAGTCATGTCATCCTCCGTTCAGTGCGCCACTTGGCGGTCGTCGAGGGTTGGCGCCCAATCGAATAAGTGGGCGCGGTGTTGTCGATCGGTGCCCAGGACCGACGGCTGCTGGTCCACACGTTGAGCGCGATCTCCATGCCTTCGTGCTGATCCAATGTACCAGCTTTCAACACGACGCGGCCTGGATCGCCACCACATGGGTTGTAGATCCAGCTGCAGCAGTTGCCGCAGAAGTGGCGGTGCAACGTGTTTCCACTGACGGCCAGATTGCTGAAGACTTTGGTGTGTCCTTTGACGATCCTGAACGCGCTGGCTGGGAGGACAGAATTTATCGAGCCACCAGCTAGTCGGCGTCGCCCCGCTCGCCCCCGGTCGTCGCCTTCACGTCGTGTTTTGGTGGCAACCGGCGTTTCGTACAGCCGTCATTCGACGATCCGGAGAATCGCTCTTTCTCCCGAATTGGAGACCGCCCGACCGATGCTCGAAAAAAATGCCTTCCCCAATAGCTCGATAACCCTTTGATCTGCAACGGAATGATGTTGCGGACTTGGCGCTTGGCGCGTCCGCATGAAGTAGAGAAAAAAGCGCAGGAGAGGGTCGAAAACCGAGGAAATCGTGAGGCATGACTCTGGCTCAAGTCCGCAAGAAAAACCCCGTTTCCCTCTGTGGAAACGGGGCTGATCTCAATGCAAAGAGAGACTCTTTGCAGAGGGTTTATGGTGGAGCTGGGGGGATTTGAACCCCCGTCCGCAAGCCATCTTCGAACAGTTCTACATGTGTAGCCGTCTGATTTGAGTCTCGCCTCTTGCATCGCGCAGTGGCACGCTATGCAAGACGCCAGCACCCTATTTTCTCGTCACCCCGCAAGGTACCCGCGGGGCGACCAGCCAATGTGTATTACCCCACAGCCTGGACGTCTTGCGACACCCTTGCCCAGCCCATCGGCCTGCTGTTGTGAGGCTCACCGGTTTTTAAGCGGCGAGTGCGAAACGTTCGTCGTTTGCAGTTAGTTTGTTTGAATCTGTTTTACGAGCGCATTCAGCTCGACATGCCCTGCTGCGCGTCCGAACCCACGTCGAAACCAATGCAGCCCCTCACCCGCTATTTTAGGCCTTGGCTGGAAATTCCAAGTGCGCCAGATCAAATTGTTTCGGCAGTGCCGTTAGACCTGCCGTCGAGGGTGTATTTAAGGTCACACCGCGAACGGAACCGCCATCCCCTTTTGTACTGCGGGCCGCTTGCCGACGCGCCCGAACCAGCGCTGCACCGCCGCAAACTCGGCCAGCTCCACTTTGTGCCATTCGTGGCGCGCTATCCAGGGGTAGATAGCGATGTCGGCGACGGAATACGCGCCTGCAATGAATTTTTGCCCCTGCAATTGCGCATCGAGCACCTTGTACAAGCGCCGCACCTCGGTGTTGTAGCGGTTGATCGCATACGGCACCGGCTCGGGTGCGGCGCGCAAAAAATGGTGTGCCTGGCCAAACATCGGGCCGATGCCGCCCATCTGGAACATCAGCCACTGGATCACCTGGAACTGCTGCGCCGTGTCGGTGGGCAGGAACCGGCCGGTCTTGTACGCCAGGTAGAGCAGGATGGCGCCCGACTCGAACAACGGCATCGGTTTGCCGCCGGGCCCGTCATGGTCGACGATGGCGGGGATGCGGTTGTTCGGGCTGACAGCCAGAAAGGCGGGCTCGAATTGCTCGCCTTTGCCGATATTGACCGGCTTGACGCAGTAGTCGAGGCCGGTTTCCTCAAGCATGATGGAGGCCTTGCGGCCGTTCGGTGTGGTCCAGGTGTAGAGATCGATCATTGGAGTGTCAGTTGGTGCCCAGCCGAGAGTCCCAAGGATACGGCGACAAACACTCGACGCCGGTCTCATGCACCAGATACTGGTTCTCCAGCTTGACGCCCTGCCCGGCATGGGGCGAGCCGATGTAACTTTCCAGGCAGATCACCATGCCGCTCTGTATGTGCCCGATGTCTGGATAGGTTTGTCCCGGCGCATGGTGCGGGATGTTGGGGAACTCGCCGGCCAGCCCGATGCCGTGGCCGATCAGGCCGTATCGCGTGGGGCGGTATTCGTCGGGGCAGGCCCAGGCGCGTTGCGCAAACTCGCGAAATTCCATGCCCGGGCGCAGCAGCGCCGCGTTGGTCTCGATCTGCTCTTGCGCGAGCTGGTAGAGCTGGCGCTGGACTGGCGTCGCCGCCGCATCACCGCACAGGAACGAGCGCGACAGGTCGGATGAGTACCCCTCATAACCCAGTGCATCGGTGTCGAGGCAGACCAGCTCACCCGCTTGGATCACCCGGCTGCTGCATTCCTGAAAATACGGAAAGGTACGCGGACCGCTCTGGAACAGCCGGGTGCTCACGTACTGGCCGTCCTTTTGCATCAGGTCGAACCAGAACTCGGCCCATACCTGCGCCTCGCTGCGCCCTGGTGTGATGGCTTGCTCGAGCCGCGCCACACCTTCGAGCACGCGGCGCATCGATTCGCGCACATAGGGCATTTCGATCGGCAGCTTCACGGCGCGCGCCGGAACAAACACGTCGTCGGCGTCGCGCAAGGCAAAACCTTCGCCGCGCAGCGCGTCGGTAGCGGCAAAGGGGAACCGGTCTACCGCCAAGGTCTGGATGCTGGGGTCGAGTGCATGCACGGTTGACGCGAT
Source organism: Betaproteobacteria bacterium (assembly GCA_031363785.1). GTDB lineage: Bacteria > Pseudomonadota > Gammaproteobacteria > Burkholderiales > Burkholderiaceae_C > CAISIP01. Next base: position 16,115 of record JANLVB010000096.1, on the reverse strand, counting down.
CTCGCGCGCGAAGCGTCGGCAGGCATCGGCCAGCTGGCCGGCCGAGCCAAGGTAGGACACGGCAATAGAGGGTTTGATGTGGGTTACGGTCGGCAAGGCGCTGGCCAGGTGTTCGGCACCAGCGTACTCATACAACACGCTGGGGCCGGACTCCAGCAGCAGCAGGTAACGCGTCGGCGCACGCAGGCAGAACACCATCATGTTGCGTGCACCGGTGGCGTAGAAGATGTTGTTCGGGTCGACGATCAGCAGGGCTGGCACGCCGGTCTTGTGCATACAGGAGCGCACCTGCGCCAGGCGTGCCAGGTAGAGCGCGTTGCGCCGCGCCTCCAACGTGTCGATGGGCCAGACCTCGCGCCAGCCCAGCACCGGTGCACCATGCATTGACAGTGTCGAATGCATTGTTATAGGTGTTCGGGTCGTGTTGGTGCCCGCGCCAGCGTCAGTCGATCACCACACCCGCCGCGTCTGCAGCGGTGCGCATGTCACGGCAGACCCGGTAGTCGGCCATTGTCAGCGGTTCGAACCCGCGGATGAACAAGTCCGCGCGTACCTGGGCCATCTCTGGTGCCCGCGTGAACCAGGTCAATGCGTCGCGCAGCGCGGATAAGGTGCCTGGCGCGGTTGCCGCAGAGGTGATCAGCGGCAACCCCGGGTAAGCCGCGGTCTGCCCCAGAACCCGTATGCCGGCAGTGATGTCAGGCCGGTATTTTTGAAAGCCGGCCAGGCTGACGCAGTCGATGGATGCGACGTCGGCCAGCCCGTCGCGCACTGCAATGACCGACAGATGGTGTGCGCCGCTGACAAGGGTGGCGCCGAAAAAGCGGCCCTCCTGCACGACCGGCACCAGCGGTGCCAACAGCGCGCGCAGGCTGTTGTAGCCAGACTGCGACTCGGTGCCGTTGATGGCCACGCGTCGCCCGCGCAGATCATCCAGTGTGCGCGCCGGGTCTTCCGTGCGCACCACCAACTGGCTGCGGTTCAACACACCGTCACATCCTGGCGCCTCGTAGCAAAAGGCGCCAACCAGTTGCACCCGGCTATCGAGCAAGGTCACCAAGGGGAAGCCGCAGGCTTGGCTCAACAACAACTCCGGTGCCAGCCAGTGTGGCGCCATGCTGTCGGGCCAAGTTAGGGCAGTCGGCACGTCGCGCACACCCGCGGCTCGCAAACGACCGGCAATGCCCTGCCACATCGCCAGCACGGCCGGGCGATGGATGTGGTACATCGGCAGCGAAGCGATCATGGAGGAGTACCGTCGTGGCCGAAGCCGGGGTGGATCGGGGAGTCGACCGGCTTGAACGCGTATTGGCCAATCACGTGGCAGTAGCCTGGCATCACGTAGTGGCCATTGCCAGCGAGGTAGGCGTCGCGGTTGGCACGGTAGACCGCTGGTATGCGGTACCAGGCAAGGCCCGGCATGTCGTGGTGCACGGCATGAAAGTTGTTGTTCAGGAAGAGCAGTTGCCAGGGCCATGCCGCTTCATTGACGACGATACGTTGCGCCGGTGCCGCTGCCGGGCGGTGTTCGTTGAACGAGCGCAACATGGCCAAACCCAGCGCGGGGTAGGCCACGCCAACAAGGTAGAGCGCGGGATGGATGCCGCAAACGGCATACAACCACCACAACATCAGCACCAGCAAGGCAAGGTGCACAACCCAGGTGTTCACCCAGGCCCAGCCGCGCTTGGGCACATCGGCAAAAAGATCCGACCACACAGCGGGAATCGTCACGCCCGGCCCCACCAGAAAGCGGCCAACCACGGTGCGCAAGGCCCATAACTGGAAACGTTGCCAACGGTTCATGCGCGCGTAGACTTCGGGTTGCACATAGTTGCTCTCCGGGTCTATTCCAGGGGTGGTCAGCAGCTCGTCGCGGTGGTGGTCGAGGTGGCTGTCACGGTAGATGTCATACGGATACCAGGCACTCAGTGGCGCCAGCCCCAGCAGCCGATTAAGGGCCTTGTTGCGCGTCGGGTGGCCGTGCAGCAACTCGTGCTGCAGGCTCATGAACCAGGCCGTGACGATCACCAGCGCCGGCCAGCTGAACCAGAGCGGCAAATCGCGATAACCCAGCACCAGGCCCAGCCAGCTGCCATAGACGGCCAGGATCACCAGCCAGGTTTGCCATTCGAGGCGCGCCCTGGTGATCGGCGCAAGAGTGCGGAGCGTTGTGCTTGCCACGGTGATCGGGTCCTCAGAGGTTGGCGTGTCGGGTTGTCAGGTTGTAGCCGCAGGCGAGCCATGTGTGGCGTAGCGCTCCAGCAAGGCCAGAACCGAGCCCTTGTAACCACCCAGCGGCATCAGGGTGCCGTCCATGGCAGCGGCGGCGTCCAGTGTCGGTGCGCCGGTCTTGTCCAGGCATTCGATGCCAGCGAAGGCGAGGGATTGTGTGGTCACTGTGCAGGCTCCGGATTTCTTGTTGGGCAGTTGGTCTGCTTTCGGCCCGTTGCGGTCGTTCCGGTGCCGGAAGCCGCCGTTGCGTGGCGATCAACTTGGCGCGAAGCGTGCTTTGGCAGGGGGGCGGCACAGGCCCGTGGGGACAGCGCGCGGCGCTTCTCGGTTTCCACTTCGACTATGGTCTGCGAAAAGCCGGGCAGTTCGCCAAAAACCCAGCCGTAGGGTGCTTCCAGCGGGAAGTTGACCGGAGTGGCGGTAATGCGACGGATTTTCATGGGTTGGCAATGCCAGGTGATCTGCTGTACGCTTTACGGATGAGATTGCGGCATGGGTTGCCTACACCGGTACTGCCCAATTTTATAACTGTCGCAACAACGTGAAGCCCAAGAATAGTCATGTCAAATATTCGCAAAATGCATGGATCCGATGTTCACTTGTTCCATCGACGGCTACCCCCACTGCATGGGCTGACGGTGTTTGCCGCCTCCGCGGCCGCCGGCAGTTTCAGCAAAGCGGCCGAGTTGTTGTTCGTGACCCAAGGAGCCGTCAGCCGGCAAATCCAACAGCTTGAAAAGCATCTCGGCTGCGCACTCTTCACTCGCCACAAGCTCGGGCTCAGGCTGACCGCCGAGGGCCAGCTATTGCTGCCTGTGGTCGATGACGCGCTCGGACGCCTGGCCGGCGCATGTGATGGCCTGAAAACCAGCGGCCAGGTGCTGGTGCTGCGCATGCCGCCCACATTTACGTCACGCTGGTTCCTGCCGATCCTGCCTGAGCTGCGTGCCCTGTTGCCGGATGTGGATGTGCGCATCACCACCTACGATTCGTGGGAGCCGGAGTTCGAGCGCTCCGACGTCGATGCGGCGGTGGTGCAGGGGCGCGGTGTGTGGCTCGGTGTGGAGGCGGTGGCGTTGATGTCCGAGGTGTTGACCCCGGTCTGCTCTCCGCAAATGGCAGCGCGACTCGCCAACCCGGCCGACCTGCTGCGCTTGCCCTTGCTGCACTGTGTGCCGCTGGACGGCTGGCCGCGCTGGCTGCATGCGGTCGGCGTGGAGAACAAGGAAACACGCCGCGGCCAGACCTTCGATACGCTGGAGCTGGCCCTCGCGGCCGCAACCCGCGGGCAGGGCGTAGCGATCGGAGACCTGAATCTGGTGCGCGAAAGCCTGCGCGACGGCATTCTGGTGGCACCGTTCAAGCAGACGATCGTCCGGGGGCTGGCGTATTACCTGGTCTACCCGCCAGACCGCGCGCAGCAGCCCAAGATCCGAACCCTGCGCGAGTGGCTGACCCGCAGCGCCAGAACCATCTGAGAAGGTGGCGTTTGCGCGTGTTGTGCGTGTTGTTGACATCCACCAATCCCAGCGCCCGAACGCCATGTCACCCACGACAGAAAACCAGCCCCAGCAAATCCATTTCCTGCTGCTGCCCGAGTTCTCGGTCATGGGTTTTGTGTCGGCCATTGAGCCGCTGCGGGTGGCGAACCGGTTTCGCGCAGGCTCGTACCGCTGGCAAATCGTGAGTGTCAACGGCGGGCCCGTCATCGCCAGCAACGGCATGTCGATCAATGCCGATACTGTGTTGCCAGACACCCGCAAAGTCGCGACAGTCTTCGTGGTGGCGGGTTTCAACCCGCTGGCGCTGTATGGCTCACCAGTGGCGCGTTGGCTGCGCAGCGCGCATCGGGACGGCGCCCGGTTGGGGGCCATCGATACCGGGGCCTTCCTGCTGGCTGAAGCCGGCTTGCTGGGTGGTGAGCCGGTCACACTCCATTGGGAGGCGCGCGCGGCGTTTTCCGAGCGTTACCCGAAGCTGGAGGTAACCGAGGAACTGTTCGAGCTTGGCCAAAGGTGCTTCACCTGCGCCGGGGGCACCGCGGCGATTGACATGATGCTGGCCCTGATTGCGCAAAAACACGGACGGGATCTGGCCACCCGGGTGTCGGAGCAGTTTGTGCTGGGGCGCATCCGCAGCCAGGGCGACCACCAGCGCATGGAGATTTCGGCCCGTTATGGTCTGCACAACCGCAAGACCATACAGGTGGTCAAGCTGATGCAGGAGCATATTGAAGACCTGTTGACTGCGGACGACCTGGCGCAAATGATTTCGGTCACGCGGCGACAGCTGGAAAGACTGTTCAGCGCGCACCTGCGCGATACGCCGGCACATTTTTATACCGGTGTTCGGCTGGACCGGGCGCAGGAATTGCTTCGCCAGACCGATATGGCCATCCTCGCGGTGGGAGTGGCTTGCGGTTTTGCGTCGTCGTCGCATTTTTCCAGGGCCTACCGGAATCGTTTCGGGCGCAGCCCCAAGGACGACCGGTTGCCCTGACGCGCCGCGTTCGACCGACCGGGATAACTATCGGACTTTGGGCGAGGCCGGTCGCTGCTTGCGGCGCCAATTGCGACCCCGGCCGGCACAGGTGCGACCAAGGGCCGCCAGCCCGCCCTGCCGTCAATTCAAGTAACTGACGCGCCGATACAGCCGCGCCACGCTTGACTAAGGGATTGTCTGGATGCCTGATGCGCGGGGTCCTGCGGTACGATCACGCAAGAGTGCAAAGCTGGTTGCCCTCGGGCTGCCCGAAATGGTCATCATGCGTGATGGCGGCGATCGGGGAACTGTTATTCGACTTGATTGGAGTACCTACCATATGGCAACAAACGAAACAACCACGGAATCGGGCATCATCATTGACCGCCGTCAAATCCTTACCGGCGCCGCTGCGCTCGGCCTGTCAGCCACCTTCGGAGCCATGCCTGCCATGGCCCAGGGCACGCCCAAAAAGGGCGGCACGCTGCGCATGGGCATGGAGGGCGGTTCACCGTCCGACAGCCTGGACCCGGTGACCTATGCCGACTCGATCCCGATCAACATGAGCCTGATGCTCTGGAACAACCTGGTCGAGGTGAACGACAAGGGCGATGCCACCGGCGAGCTGTTCGAAAAATGGGACGTCAAACCCGGCGCTGCGGATTGGACCTTCCATATCCGCAAGGGCATCACATTCACCTCGGGCAAGACGCTGGATGCCGACGACGTCATCTACTCGATCAACATGCACCGCGGCGAGACCAAGTCACCAGCCAAAGCCCTGTTGGCCGACGTCACCGACGTCAAGAAAATCGATGCCCACACGGTTCAGATCGTCATGAAGAACGGCAACATCGACCTGCCGTTCAATCTCAGCGACTACCACATCATTGTGGTGCCCAATGGCTTCAAGGACTGGACCAAGCCGGACGGTACCGGCGCTTTCACGCTGGAAGAATTCCAGCCGGGCGTTCGCGCCACCTTCAAGCGCAAGAGCGGCAACTACTGGAAGCCGGGCCGCGGCCACTTCGACCGGGTCGAGTTGCGTTACATCGGCGACTCTGCGGCGCGCACCCAGGCGCTGGTCACCGGGCAGGTGGACATCATCAACCGGGCCGACCCCAAGACCGCCGCCTTGCTGGCCAAGAACAAAAAACTCAAGGTCTCGCGCACGCCGGGCAGGGTAACCGTTTTGCGTTTGTCGAACAGACCGAATTGGAACCGTTCGACAACAATGACCTGTTGCTGGCCCTGATGCTCGGCATCGACCGCAAGAAGATCGTCGACAACGTGTTCTCCGGTTATGCGTCGATCGGCAACGACCATGCGGTCGGACCGAAGATGAAATTCTTCGATGCCAAGCAGAAGATGAACGCGTACGACCCGGAGAAGGCCAAGTTCCACTACAAGAAGGCGGGCCTGAATGCACCGGCACTCGAGCTGCAGGTGTCTGAAGGTGCTTTCTCCGGCGCTACCGACGCCGGCCAGATCTTCCAGGAGTCACTCTCCAAGGCTGGCATCAAGATGGACCTCAAGCGCGTCTCCGGCGACGGTTACTGGGATAACGTCTGGCTCAAGGTGCCGTTCTGTGCGGTGTACTGGGGCAACCGCCCGACCATCGACAACCAGCTCACCAGCATTTTTGCCGGCGGCCTGAAGAACCCCTGGAACGACACCCACTTCGTCAACGCCGAATTCGACAAGCTGCTGCTCGAGGCACGGATTGAGCTGAACCAGGCCAAGCGCGCCCAGCAATACGCCAAGATGCAGGAGATCATTTCGCAAAACGCCGGCATGGTGAACTTTGCGGTGCAGGATTATCTTGATGCCCACAGCACCAAGCTGCAGGGTCTGACGATTTCCGGACGCTACGATTTTGGTGACGGCCGGATTGCAGAAAAAGGATGGTTTGCCTGACAGGCTGACCATGCCTCAGGCAGCGTGAAACAGACGGCGGGGCGGACTTTTCCTCCCCGCCTTTTTTTCGCCTGACCCCGGTCTGCAGAGCACTGCCTGCGGCAGTGAGATCGCATACCCCCGTCCCACTGGAAAGAAGCCATGGCAAAACTAATTTTTAACCGCCTGCTGCTGGGCATATTGACGCTGTTTGCAGTGTCGGTACTCATATTCGTGTGCACTGAAATCCTGCCGGGGGACGTGGCCTCGGCCGTGCTGGGACAGGGCGCGACGCCCGAGGCCCTGGTCATATTCCGCAAGGAGCTGGGCCTCGATGTACCGGCCTACCTGCGCTACTGGAACTGGCTCATTGGCGCATTGCAGGGTGACCTGGGTGTGGCCTTGACCAACAAGCGGGTCATTGTGGATGAAGTGCTGCCGCGCCTGGGCAACACGCTTTTTCTGGCCGCTTATGCCGCCCTGATCGCCATCCCGTTGGCGGTAGGCCTGGGCATCTACTCGGCCATCAACGAGGCCAAACTGGCGGACAAGTTGTCCAACATACTGACCTTGATAGCGATCTCGTTCCCCGAGTTCTTCATCGCCTATTTGCTGATCATTTTCTTCGCTGTCAACGTGGAGCTGTTCCCGTCCCTGGCCACGGTGTTTCCCGACATGCCGCTCACCGAGCGCATCTACCAGACCACCCTGCCTGCCATCACGCTGACCCTGCTGGTGGCAGCCCACATGCTGCGTATGACCCGCAGTTCGGTGCTGGCGGTGATGTCCACGCCATATATCGAAATGGCCTTTCTCAAAGGCGCCAAACGGGGCCGTGTCATCGTGCGCCATGCCTTGCCCAACGCGGCAGCACCGATCATCACGGTGATTGCCCTGAATCTGGCCTATCTGGTGGTGGGGGTGGTGGTGATCGAAGCAGTGTTTGTCTATCCCGGTCTGGGGCAGCTGATGGTCGACGCCGTGTCGAAACGCGACGTGCCGGTCATACAGGCCTGCGGCCTGGTGTTCGCCATGGTGTTTGTCCTGCTCAACACGCTGGCCGACATCCTGGTCATCCTGGTCAACCCGCGCCTGCGCCACAAACGCTAAGAACAAGAGGAAACGGCCATGAAACTCTTTGGACACAAACCGACTACTTCCGCCTGGTTCGGCCTGGTGGTGGTGACACTATTTGTATTTGTCGCGGTCTTCACGCCGCTGATTGCACCCTACCCGGAATCGGCCAATATCGGCGGCACCTGGGATGAGCCTTCCATGGCGATGTTGTTGGGCGCAGACCAGATTGGGCGCGACATGCTGACCCGCATCATGTACGGCACCCGCATGACGATTGGCGTGGCCCTGGCCATCACGGCGTTGTCATTCCTGATCGGTATCGTGCTGGGTTTTCTGAGCGCCGTGGTCGGCGGCTGGGTGGACGTCGCCCTGACCCGCCTGGTAGACGTGATGCTGTCCATTCCCGGCCTGATATTCGCCCTCATCATCCTGGGCGTGTTTGGCTCCAGCATCCCGGTCTTGATTGTCACCATTGCCGTGCTCGACTCGACCCGGGTATTTCGGCTGGCGCGTGCGCTGGGCATGAACCTGACCGTGCTGGAGTACGTCGAAGCCGCCCGGCTGCGTGGTGAGGGCACCTGGTGGATCATCCGCCGCGAAATCCTGCCCAATGCGTCGGCGCCGCTGATGTCCGAGTTCGGCCTGCGCTTTTGCTTCAATTTCCTGTTTATTGCCGGCCTGTCCTTTCTGGGCCTGGGCGTCCAGCCACCGTACGCCGACCTCGGTGGCATGGTGCGCGAAAACGCCGCAGCCATCAATTTCGGCATGATGGCACCGATTTATCCGGCCGCGACCATTGCACTGCTGACGGTGTCGGTCAACCTGGTGGTTGACTGGTTGTTGTCGATCGAAGCGCGGCCATCCGGCGCCCAGGCAGAATTGTGAGAGGCCGTGAATCTTTCTACTGCGCGGGCCAATCTGGCCCCTGCGGTGCTCGCCGTACGCTTGTACGGCTCCGCTCCTCGACGCCACCTTGACCCGCTCGTTACGAAATCTTCACAACCTCTGGGATCACCATGACTGCTGAAAAGAAAATCATTTTGAAGATCAAGGGGTTGCGGTTGGAGGGTGTGCGGGCCGGCAATGTGATCGTCGACAACGTCGACGTCACCCTGCACGCAGGTGAAGTGTTGGGTCTGATCGGTGAGAGCGGTGCCGGCAAGTCCACCATCGGCCTGGCGGCGATGTCATATGCGCGGGCCGGGGTGCACATTGCGCTCGGCGTGGTGGAGATCGACGGCGTCGACATCCGCAAGCTTGACGCCAATGGGCGCCGCGGCGTGCGCGGCCGGCGTATTGCCTATGTGGCGCAATCCGCATCGGCGGCGTTCAACCCGTCGCACACCATCATGGACCAGGTGTGTGAGGCGCCCATGATCCACGGCCTGATGACCCGCCCGGAGGCAGAGACCTGGGCCCGACACCTGTTCAAGTCACTCGACCTGCCGGAACCCGACACCTTTGGCGAGCGATACCCCCACCAGGCCTCGGGTGGGCAGTTGCAGCGCGCCATGGCTGCCATGGCGATGTCCTGCCGTCCGGACATCCTGGTGCTTGACGAACCCACCACGGCACTCGATGTGACGACCCAGATCGAGGTGCTGATCCTGCTCAAGTCGCTGATCCGCGAATACGGAACGGCGGCGCTGTACATCACGCACGACCTGGCGGTGGTGGCGCAGGTGGCCGACCGCATCAAGGTGTTGCGCCACGGCAAGGAAGTGGAAGAAGGCACGGTGGACGGCGTGTTACAGGCACCGCTGCAGGACTATACGGCGCGCCTGGTGGCGGTGCGTGGTGCGGCGGCCAGCGAGCGCGCCGACCCGACCTCCGTCAAGCCCGACATCATCCTCAAGGTCGATCACATCGACGCCGCTTACGGCTCGTTCAAGGTGGTGCAGGATGTCAGCCTGGACGTGCGCAAGGGTGAAACGGTGGCGGTGGTAGGTGAGTCGGGCTCGGGCAAATCGACGTTGGCGCGCATCATCACCGGTCTGTTGCCACCAACGGCCGGCACCATCACCTTCAAGGGCCAGGTGTTGCCGAAGTCGCTGGCCGAGCGCAGCAAGAACCTCAAACGCATCATCCAGCTCGTCTACCAGATCCCCGATGTGGCGCTGAATCCGCGTCAGACCCTGATGGAGACGATCGGGCGCCCGGTCAGTTTCTACTTCAGTCTTGGAGGCAGCCATGACGTCAAATCGGGCGAGCACCAGACCGTGGGCGAAACGCTGGATCGCCCGTCGAGCAAGTATTTCGGCATGAGCAGCAGCGAGGTGAACAGCCGCACCAAGGAGCTGATGGACTTGGTCGAGCTGCCGCAGAACTTCCTCACACGTTATCCGACAGAATTGTCCGGCGGGCAGAAGCAGCGCGTTTGCGTGGCGCGCGCGCTGGCAGCCAACCCGGACCTGATCATCCTGGATGAGCCGACCTCGGCGCTCGACCCGCTGGTGGCGGAAGAAATTCTGAAACTGCTGCGCCGCCTGCAGAAAGAGCTGGGACTGGCCTACGTGCTTATCACCCATGATCTGGATGTGGTGCACCGCATCGCCCATCGCACGGCGGTGATGCTGCGCGGCTCGTTCGTGGCCTTTGACGAGACCGAGAAAATATTCCAGGGCCCCTACCACCCGTATACCGAGAAACTGGTGACCGCCGTGCCGGTCATGCGCAGTGACTGGCTCGACGGCGTGCTGGCAAAAAGGGCGGCGGCTACGGTCTGAGTGTTGACCTTGCTGTGTGCCCCTTCCGATAACGAAGGCGGGGTAATATGGTCAATCCCTGCACACACCACAGATCGCATCCAGTTTTTCCAGCGCTGCGCGCAACACCGGCGCCGGAACCTTGATCCAGGGATGTTTTCCGCCACCGCGCACTTTCCAGTCGAAGCTTTTGGGCTGATGGCACAACACGTAACCGATCTCGTTGCCTGGCCCCTGAATGGCAATGACAAAGGGGTTATCGGCATTGAACGCAGCATGTGTCATCGGAAGGCCGATCACCAAGCCCGTGCGTTCGTTGAAAGTCTTGGGAGAAATCACCAGCATGGGGTGGCGCCCGCGCATCTCGCGCCCGGCATGTGGGTCATGGTCGATCCACACAATGTCTGCGCGCTCCGGCGCAGCCAGCTTGCGTGCCACCACTACGACAAAACCTCTTTGCCAAGTGGCGAAAAGGCCATCGCTTCGCCGCCATGTCGCTGCGGATCGAACGCCGCAAGCATGCTGGAAAGCTGCGGCTTTTTCTGCAATGGCTCAATCGTTATCCGGCCTTTTCGTACGGTGATGCTTACCGGTGCGTCCGCTGTCACGCCGCTGGCTGCTACAACCGCCTTGGTGAGGCGTACGCCGAGGCCATTGCCCCACACACGCACGGTCGCGCTACTTTTCAGAATGGCTTGCACCCGTGTTTCCTTTCGTTCCCGGAAGTTTATTTATTGTATAAACATTTGGGAACCACGGCTACTGACTTGGCTTTCCAGTTGCCAACTTGGGTGGTATCAGTTTTTTGACGTGTTGCGCCACGTCCCGGTGTGTGCCAAACCACACGCCGGGTAGCGATTGCATGTGGCGGATCAACTCTTCCAGGATGAACATGCGCGAGCGGTAACCGATCACGTGCGGATGCATGGTGAGCAGGAACAGGCCACCCTCTTCGTAAGCCCCATCGAACTCGCGGCGGAAGATGTCGAGCACCGTGGTCGGTGCGGTGTAGGGCCGCAGGGCGGCAAAGCGGTTCATGTTGAAGTACACCGCGTCGTCGCGTATCCACTCCACCGGCAGCTCGACAATGCCGGTCGGCTCGCCGGCTTCGTCAAGTTCGTACGGGTCGTTGTCGGCCATCAGGGACGAGTCGTACAACAAGCCCATTTCGCGCTGGATTTTGAGTGTCGAGGGCGAGAAATCCCAGGACGGCGTGCGCATTCCGACCGGCCGGATACCGGTGATCTCGGTGAGTGTGTCCGACGAGCGCAGATGCAGGTCGCGCTCATCCGCCTCTGCCAAGGTGGAATTCACCTCATGGATCCAGCCATGCAGCCCGATCTCATGGCCCTCAGCGACCACGCGGCGTTGTTCGTCCGGATACAGCAGGGCCGCCACCGCAGGCACAAAAAATGTCGCCGGCACCTGGGTGCGTCGCAGCAACTCAAGAATGCGCGGCACACCGACGCGGCTGCCGTACTGGCCCCAGGACATGCGCCCGACCGATTTGCCGCCGTCACGCAGCTCGTTGGTGTCGTGGTCACTGTCGAACGACAGGGCGACCGCACAACGTGCGCCACCGGGCCAGCTTTCCGGTCGCAGGCTGCGTCCGGCACGTACCTGGCTGACGCGCCGCCGCCATTCCGACTCCGGCCAGCGCCACGGTTCCATCGCGTCCATGTGGGTGTCAGGCATGGGTTGTCTCCAGGGGGAAGTGGCAGGCCGTCTGATGCAGCGCGGCGTCGGGTCGAAGCAGCGGCAACTCGCTGCTGCAGCGCGCTTGTGCACGTTCACAACGCTGGTGAAAGGCGCAGCCGGGTGGCGGATGAATGGGCGAGGGCAACTCACCCTGGATCGGCCGGATGTCCTGTAGCGGCGCACCGTCTGCCGCCAGGCGCGGCGCGCTGTCCTGCAAGGCGCGGGTGTACGGGTGGCGCGGCGCGGCAAAAATCTGCTCGGTGGCACCCAGCTCGACGATCCGGCCCAGGTACATGATGGCGACGCGGTCACTCACGTGGCGCACCACGCTGAGGTCATGGCTGATGAACAGCATGGTCAGGTTGAATTCGCGCCGCAGCTTCAGAAACAGGTTGATGATCTGCGCCTGTATCGACACGTCCAGCGAGGCCACCGGCTCGTCACACACGAGCGCGTCGGGGCGCATCGCCAGTGCCCGGGCTATCGCCACGCGCTGGCGCTGGCCGCCCGAGAACTGGTGCGGAAAGCGCTGTGCTGCCGCGGCGTCCAGGCCCACCGCCTCCAGCCAGCGGGTGACGTCGGCTGCCGACTCTGCCGGTGTCACCAGGCCATGGGCCAAAGGTCCTTCGGCAATCGTGTCACCAACCCGCATGCGCGGGTTGAGCGAGGCATAGGGGTCCTGGAACACCATCTGGATGCGGGTGGTGGTCTTGCGCTTGCCCGCCATCACCGGCGCGCCCGCCACACTGGCCCGGCCGAAGCTGGCCTGCAGGATGCCGGCCGCAACCCGCCCCAGGGTGGACTTGCCGCAGCCGGATTCACCCACCAGCCCCAGCGTTTCACCCTGCGCCACCGTCAGCGAAACGCCTTCGACCGCGTGCACCACGGTGGCGCTGGCGGGCGACCCGGTGAGACGTTTGGTCAGCCGCTCGATCAGGGGCGGGGTCGAGGTGAATCGGCGTGTGATGCCGTCCAGGTGGATGAATTGCGAGCTCACGCGCCAGCCTTTTCTGTCATGCCCAGATGCAGCGGGTGGTGGCAGCGCCAGGTCCGATCGCCTTCCATGGTCTGCGCCGGCGCCTCGCCGCAGGCGCTGCTGGCATGGCTGCAGCGCTCGCGAAACGCACAGCCCGAAGGCAAGGACGTCAACGACGGTGTGGACCCCGGTATCTGCACCAGGTCTCGCCCCGGCGCGGCGCCTGAGGGCAGGCTGTCGATCAGGCCCTGGGTGTAGGGATGGCGCGGCCGGCGCAACACCTCGTCGGTCGGCCCCTCCTCGATCAGCCGTCCGGCATACATCACCAGCAGCCGCGTGGCGAGCACCGACACCGTGGCCAGGTCGTGGCTGATCCAGACCAGGCCGACTCCGGCTTCGCGCACCAGGGTCTTCATCTCCACCAAAATCTGTGCCTGGATCGACACGTCCAGCGCTGTGGTGGGCTCGTCGCAGATCACCAATGCCGGCTGGTTGAGAAAGGCGATGGCAATGGCGACGCGCTGGCGCATGCCGCCGGACAGTTCATGCGGGTAGGCGTCGAGCCGGCGCTGCGGGTCGGGAATGCCGACCCGGGCCAGCGCGTCGATTGCACGCTGGCGCATCTGTGTTTTGTCCGGCTGCCCGTGCGCCTGCATCGCCAGGTTCATCTGCACTGCCACGGTAAGCACCGGGTTGAGGGTGCTCATCGGGTCCTGGAACACCATGGCCAGCCGACGGCCGCGCAGGGCGCGCAGGCTGGCGAGTGGCATGCCGATCAGTTCCTGGCCGTCGAGCTGTACCGAGCCGCCCGTGATGCGCCCGGGCGGATCGATCAGCCCGAGAATGGAATAACCCGTGACGCTCTTGCCCGAGCCGGATTCGCCCACCAGTCCGACGATCTCGCCGACGTGCACGTCGAAGGACACGCCGTCCACCGCCCGGGCCACGCCGGCGCGGGTAGCGAATTCGGTGTGCAGGTTGCGCACCCGCAGCAATACGGCCCCCTTGCGGCCCGGACTTCCGTCCGTACCGGGGCTTGTCGCTTCGCGTACTGCGCTGCCCCCCGAGGGGGCTAATTCTCCTTGGGGCGGCCCGGCGGAGAATTGCACCGTTTGCCTTGGTTGCGCGCTCATCGTTTGAGCCTCGGGTTGAGCTGATCCCGAATCTGGTCACCCACCAGGTTGATCACCACAATCAGCACGATCAGCGCGAGGCCGGGGTAGATCGATATCCAATAGCGCCCGGACAGCATGTACTGGAAGCCGTTGGCGATCAGCATGCCCAGCGAGGGCTCGGAGACCGGCATGCCCAGCCCGAGGAAGGACAGCGTGGCCTCCAGCGCGATCGAATTGGCCACCTGCACCGTCGCCACCACGATCAGCGGCGGCAGGCAATTGGGCAACACATGGCGAAACGCCACGCGGGCCGCGCTCAAGGGCGTCGACAGCGCCGCTTCCACATAGTCCTTGGAGCGCTCGGCGGTCGCGGCACCATGGGCGGTGCGGGCAAAGTAGGCGTATTGCGCCGTCACCAGGGCGGCGATGAGTTGCCATTTGCCTTGCCCCAGCAAGGCTGCCAGCACCAGTGCCAGCAAGATCGCCGGGAACGACAGCTGCAGGTCGATGATGCGCATGATCAGCGCCTCGGTGCGGCCACCGGCAAAACCTGCCAATGTGCCGAGTGACGCGCCCAGGGCAAACGCGATGGCACCGGCCATCAGCCCCACTTGCAGCGAGATGCGAAGCCCGTAAATGATGGCCGAGAGCAGGTCTCTGCCCTGCGCATCGGTGCCCAGCCAATGCGTGAATCCCTTGCTGCCCACGAAGCCCGGTGGACGCCGGGCATCGGTAAGCACGAGGGTCGCAAGATCATAGGGGTTTTGCGGCGTGATGAGTGGTGCCGCCAGCGAGAGCAGCACGATCAGCCCGAGCAGCGTCACCGCCACCATGGCCACGCGGCTTTCGGCAAACTCGCGCAGAAACATGCGCAGCGGCGTCTCCACCATGGGCGCGGTACCTCTGCTCATGTCGTCTTGCGCGCACGCAGGCGCGGGTCCAGGGCGACGTTGGCGATGTCGACCGTCAGGTTGATGGTGATGAACAGCAGCGACACCAGCATGAGGTAGGCGACCATCACGGGGCGGTCCAGCGTGGATATCGAGTCGATGATCAGCTTGCCCACGCCCGGCCAGGAGAAGATGGTTTCGGTGACCACGGCAAAAGCCAGCGTGGAGCTGAACTCCAGCCCGAACACCGTGACGAGCGGGATCGCGATCAGGCGCAGCACGTGGCGTTGCAGGATGGTCCACTCACTCTCGCCGGCGGCGCGCGCAAAACGCACCATGTCGGTCAGCATCACCTCGCGCGTGCCGGCCCGCGCCAGCCGGATCATCAGCGCCATCTTGAACAGGGCGAGGTTGACGGAGGGCAGCAGCATGTGCTTGAGCCCGTTGGGTGTGAAGAAACTCCACTCCACCCCGAACACGGCCACGGTCTCGCCGCGCCCGCCGGCGGGCAGGATGCCGAGACTGACAGCGAAGGTGAAGATCAGGATCAGGCCGATCCAGAAGGTCGGCACGGAAAAGCCGAGCACCGAGATCGCCATGATGACCTTGGACACCCGGCTGTCGGGCGCATAACCGGCATACATGCCCAGCGGCACGCCCAACAGCGTCGCGCCAATCACCGCCGCCAGCGTGATCTCCAGCGTGGCTGGCAGGCGCGACAAGATCAAGTTCAACACCGGCATGTTGTAGACGAAGGAGCGGCCGAAGTCGCCGTTCGCCAGCCGCCCGAGGAAGATGCCGTACTGCTTCCACAGCGGCTGGTTGAAGCCGTAGGCGCGGATCGTCGCCTGGCGGATTTCCTGCGTGACATCGGGCGCGATCATCACATCGATCGGGTTGCCCACCGCGTAGACACCGACGAACACCATCGCCGAGATGACCAGCATCACGACCGCGGCTTGCATCAGGCGCTGGAGGACGAAGGCGAGCATGCGCGCGGACTCAGTTCCAGTCGGAGGTGATCAGGGCGCGGGTCTCGGCC
>JANLVB010000083.1:0-10216 GCA_031363785.1 Betaproteobacteria bacterium | reverse complement strand
CGTCCCACATGGAGATCACACCCCACTCCGGCACATTGGAAAACATCGATATCTTGGAGCGCTCCTCCTGCGGTATGGGCCGGTCGGCGCGATACACCAGGGCGTCGGCCTGGATGCCGATCTCACGCAATTGTTTTGCCGTGTGCTGCGTCGGTTTGGTCTTGAGTTCGCCAGCAGCCGCAATCCAGGGCACGTAGCTCAGGTGCACAAAGGCCGAGTTGTTCGGGCCCATCTTGAGGCTCATCTGGCGCACCGCTTCGAGGAAAGGCAGCGATTCGATGTCGCCCACCGTACCGCCGATCTCGACGATCGCCACGTCCACCGCGTCGGGTTCGCCAAAACGCGCCCCGCGCTTGACGAACTCCTGGATTTCATTGGTCACATGCGGGATCACCTGCACCGTCTTTCCCAGGTAGTCACCCCGGCGCTCCTTCTCCAGCACACTCTTGTAGATTTGCCCGGTGGTGAAGTTGTTGCTGCGCCGCATGCGCGTTTCGATGAAGCGCTCGTAGTGGCCGAGGTCGAGGTCGGTCTCGGCGCCGTCTTCGGTGACGAACACCTCGCCGTGCTGGAACGGTGACATCGTGCCCGGGTCCACGTTCAGGTACGGGTCGAGCTTGATGAGGGTGACTGTCAGGCCTCGCGATTCCAAAATCGCAGCGAGGGAGGCTGAAGCGATTCCCTTGCCAAGGGAGGACACGACACCGCCAGTGACGAAGACAAATTTGGTCATGTCAGGGGCGAACCCTGGGGTTCGACGAGGTGGTAAAGCAGAATTATAGGCGTCTGCTACATTGCACAAACCGGATTTTTTCTCCTGCTGGTGGCATGCCAACTTCGCCTTTATCCATGGACCTTATCCACAGACACTTCGTGCTCGGACTGACCGGTGGCATCGCCTGCTACAAGTCCGCTGAGCTATGCCGCGCCCTCATCAAGGAAGGGGCCACAGTGCAGGTGGTGATGACGGACGCCGCGTGTGCCTTCATCACCCCGGTAACGATGCAGGCCCTGAGCGGCCGAACGGTGGTGACCTCGCAGTGGGACAACCGTAGCGCCAACAACATGCCACACATCAACCTGACGCGGGAAGCCGACGCCATTCTGGTGGCGCCATGCAGCGCCGACTTCATGGCCCGGCTGGTGCACGGCGCGGCCGACGAATTGCTCAGTCTGATGTGCCTGGCGCGCCCCATCGACACGGTGCCGTTGTTATTGGCCCCGGCCATGAACCGCGAGATGTGGGCGCATCCGGCGACCCAGCGCAATTTGGCCCAGTTGCGCCTGGACGGTGCAAGGATCCTCGGGGTGGGACGCGGTGACCAGGCCTGTGGTGAAAGCGGGGATGGCCGCATGCTGGAGCCACTGGCCATTGTGCACGATCTGATCGCTTTCCTGCAGCCCAAGAGCCTGGCCGGGCACCGTGTGTTGGTCACCGCGGGGCCAACCTACGAGGCCATCGACCCGGTTCGTGGCATCACCAACCGGAGCAGCGGCAAGATGGGTTTTGCCATCGCGCGCGCGGCGTACGAAGCCGGGGCCGAGGTGACCCTGGTTGCCGGTCCGGTGGCGCTGGAGACACCCCGCGGCGTGCACCGCATCGATGTGCGATCGGCGCTGGACATGTATGCGGCCACACTGGCACAGGCCGACAACGCGACTGTCTTCGTGGCAACCGCGGCGGTGGCTGACTGGCGCGTGGCCAACTGCGCCGAACACAAGATAAAGAAGGATGGTTCGGGCGCCCTGCCGCAATTGCAGTTTGCCGAGAATCCCGACATCCTGGCTGCGGTGGCGCGCAGCGAACGGGCAGTGGCCGGGACACTTTTCTGTGTTGGCTTTGCCGCCGAAAGCGAGGATCTGCTGGCCAACGCCCAGGCGAAACGACAACGCAAAGGCGTGCCCCTGCTGGTGGGCAACATCGGGCCTGCCACGTTCGGGCAGGACGACAATACCCTGCTGCTGGTGGCGGCCGATGGCGCGCACGAATTGCCGCGGGCGTCAAAACTCACCCTGGCACGGCAACTGGTTGCGCACTGTGCCGGCATGTTGGCACAGCGCAACAACCGTGGGGCAGCAGGGCCATGAAAGTCGATGTCAAGCTGCTCGACCCGAGGCTGACCCAACAGATGCCCGCCTACGCCACGCCGGGCAGTGCCGGACTGGATTTGCGCGCCTGCATCGACAACGCGCTGACACTGGCCCCCAATGCCTGGCAGCTGGTACCCACCGGAATGGCCATCCATCTTGTTGATCCGAACTTCGCCGCGCTGATTCTGCCGCGCTCGGGTCTGGGCCACAAGCACGGCATCGTACTGGGCAATCTGGTTGGTCTGATCGACAGCGACTACCAGGGTCAACTGATGGTCAGTGCCTGGAATCGCAGTGGCACGGCCTTCACCATCGAACCCATGGAGCGTATCGCGCAGTTGGTTATCGTCCCGGTGGTTCAGGCGCAGTTCAACGTCGTCGAGGATTTCGTTGCCAGCCGGCGTGGAACAGGCGGATATGGGTCGACCGGCAAGAGTTGACCTCAGGCGCGACATGCGATCGGCGCGATGGACCATCGCGACCTTGCTGTTGCTGTGCCAATGCGCCCATGCGGATGCCTTGGGGGACAGGTTTGCAACCGTCTGGGAAAGTCTCTGGTTCCAGGGCGGTTCACCGACATCAGTTGTTCGCTGGCCGGCCGATATCCGGGTCCACGTCCGGGGTATGAACCAGTCGTTCCACCGTGAGAGGATCGTCAAGGCTCTGCAACTGGTGGCCGCTGCCGCGGGCCGCACTGTTGTCGATGTGACTGAGCAGACCGACGCCACCACACAGGCCAACCTGGACGTAGATATCGTGGCCAACGATGCCTTGCAGGACAACCAGGCGTGTTTCGTGCGGTTTGAGCGCATCACCAACAGCCTCATCGACAAGGCGGTTATGAAGATGCGCGACCGCGCGGTCTACCACTGCGTGTTGCACGAAGCGATGCACGTGATGGGAATTCGCGGGCACCCAACCGGAAACACGGTGCTCAGCTACTTTTACCAGCGTGTGGACGCCATCACCGAGCTGGATCGGCTGATGCTCAAGGCCTGGTACTCGCCCACCATGCGTGCTGGAATGACACCTTTCGCCGCGCTTCAGGTGCTTACCCAGGCCGTGGTGGATGCCGATGCGGGAGCGACGCCCGATGCCGCTGCGCGTCGGACCAGGTTTCATGCCGAGACATTTGCGTCAATGGAGAGTTATGTGCGCGGCGAGGGTGAAGTTCCCGTCATCCTCAAACGCTCGGGCACCGCATCCACAGAAGGAATGCGCCTTGGCAGACGGATCATGGCCTTTTTCCTGGGCACCGCCTATGCCGCTGGAGACATTGCTGTCGCAGATCTGAAGCGCTCGTTCGAATGGTTCGAGCGATCGGCGCTCGAGGGTTTGATGGGCGGGCAGATCGTCATGGGGCGGCTGCACGAAAAGGGTGAAGGTGGTGCCCAGCAAAGCGCCAGTGACGCATTTTTCTGGTTCAGCCTGGCTGCGGCTCAGGGATCAACCATGGCGCAGGCGCAGGCGCAGCGCGTAGCGCCCCTGCTGACGCCGGAGGAACGCAAGCAGGTTGACGCCCGCATCGCCGCATTCAAGTGATGGACCGCGCCGTGCTGCGACATGGTGTGCGCGGCACCCCGCCGCAATCGGTTCAATCGATCAGTGCAGTGTCGCTGAACCTGCAGCTGGTGGCACGTGCAGCTTGAAAAAGCCGGTGCCAGCGGTGCCTGCGCCAATCTCCACTTCGGTGGCTTCCCGTACTGCGGCAACGGTCAGGCTCAGACGTAGTGCAATACCGGCGAGCGGATGGTTTCCATCCAGCACCACATGCTCAGGGTAGATCTCGGTCACCGTGTACAACAGATTTTTTGGCCCGTTGATGCTGGTCCCCACTGGCAACGCATGGCCCTCGAATGCAAGTCCTTCTTCGATGCCGTCCGGATACAGGCCACGGGCTTCAAGAAACACCAACTGCTCGTCAAATTCGCCAAATGCCTGCTCCGGCTCCAGGTGCAGTTCCAACCTGGCCCCGGCGCTGTGTCCTTGCAAGGCGGCTTCGATGCTGGCAAACAGGTCACCACCACCGACCAGAAAATCGACCGGGTCATCGAGCTGATCCAGCAGCTCGCCCAGGGTGTCCTTGAGCGTCCAGGTCAACGCCACAACACATTGATTGTTGATTTCCATAGGAGAATTGTCGCAGCTAGCGCCTGCGGGCGAAAACCTGATCGGAACCACCATGGATGTGAACCAGCCGCTGCAATTGCTCGGCGGCATCAGCCCGGCGCAGTTCATGCGACGCCACTGGCAAAAGAAGCCCTTGCTGGTGCGCCAGGCGGTGCCCGGCTTTGTGCCTGAGCTGGATCGGGCTGCGCTGTTTCGCCTGGCGCAGGATTCGGCCGTCTCGTCACGTCTGGTCGCTGCGTGCAGCGGCGCTGATGGCAACGGCTGGAAGATGCGTCAGGGTCCTTTTAAAAAGCGCGCTTTGCCACCGCGGTCGCGGCCCGGGTGGACGCTGCTGGTGCAAGGTGTTGACAACCTCAGTGACGAAGTGCACGCTCTGCGCCAGCGCTTTCGTTTTGTGCCGGACTCCCGGCTCGACGACGTGATGGTCAGTTACGCATCAGACCAGGGCGGGGTCGGGCCGCACTTTGACAGTTATGACGTGTTTTTGCTGCAGGCTGCAGGTCGTCGGCGCTGGCGCATCGCGCGCCAGAGCGATTTGGCGCTGCAGGCCGGGCTGCCACTCAAGATACTGAGCAACTTCGCTGCGGAAGAAGAATATGTGCTTGATCCGGGGGACATGTTGTACCTGCCGCCGCGGGTGGCCCATGACGGCGTGGCGCTTGGAGAATGCATGACCTGGTCGATCGGATTTCGGGCCCCAGGCGCTGCCTCAATTGCCAGCGAGCTGCTGAACCGCCTGTCGATGGACGCCGACGACCGTCAGCACCAACGCCTGTACCGCGACCCGGGTCAGTCGGCCGTTGCAACGCCAGCAGCCATTCCTGTGTCGATGGCATATTTCGCCCGTGCTGCAGTGCACACACTGTTGACCGAGCCCGGGGCGATTGAACGCGCGCTGGGTGAAACCCTGAGTGAGCCGCCGCCCCAGGTGTGGTTTGACTCCGACGCAGCTACAAAAGCCGGCGTCGAGGGCGCCGTTGTTCTTGATCGCCGTACCCGGATGCTGTATGACCAGCAGCATGTGTTCATCAACGGGGAGAGTTTCCGCGCTGCCGGGCGCGATGCCCGGTTGATGCGCCAACTGGCGGACAGCCGGCAACTGTCTGCTGCATTACGTCGGCAGGCGAGTGCGTCGGCGCGTGACTTGATCATGCAGTGGTGCTCTGCGGGGTGGCTTCATGGATGCTGACTCTGCGACAGATGGTGGTTTGCCTACTGGCAGGTTTTCCGGTCGCCAGGCCTTTCAGCAGTTGGTGCGTGACGCGCTGGCCTGTGCCGCGCACGAAGGATGGCGCGAGTTGCTGCTGTGTGATGCCAGCTACGAAGACTGGCCGCTGCACGAACGCGTGGTGTGTGCGTCCCTGGGTGAATGGGCGCGTAGTGGTCGGCGCTTTGTCATGATTGCATCGAGCTACGACGTGGTAGTGCGCCAGCACGCGCGGTTTGTGGCATGGCGCAAAACCTGGGGCCACATCATCGATTGCCGACTGGTCCGGCACATCGACCCGGCTGATTTCCCCAGCGCATTGTTGGCTCCGGCATGGATGATGCAGCGGCTGGATCCGGTGCACTGTACGGGCGTCGCCAGCGAGCGTGCCGAGCGGCGCGTGCAATTGCGCGAGAGCATGGACGAATTGTTGCTGCGCAGCGGCCCGGGGTTCCCGGCGTCCGTGCTGGGTTTGTAAAACTGCGGCTTCCGCCTAGGGTTTTCCCGTAAAGCAGGCGCAATGTTTTGTATAATTGCAGGCTTGGCAGAAAAGGCTGCGCTCTTTTCTACCTTTTCCGGTACCAACACGGGCCCGGTATTTTTTGAACTTTCTCCATCCAACACTTATTAGGTTATTGCAAATGAACAAGTCGCTCGTTTTGGCCGCTGTTATCGCTGCCGCCGCCCTGGTTGCCTGTGGCAAAAAGGAAGAAGCTCCCAAACCTGCTGCGGCACCCGCAGCCGCTCCTGCTGCTGTCGTCGCCACGCCCGCAGCTGCCGCTTCGGCAGTTGAGGCCGCTGCGTCTGGCGCAGTTGCTGCCGCCACCAGCGCCGCTACTGCCGCTACCGGTGCCGCTTCGGCTGCTGCTGGTGCCGTTGACGCTGCCAAGGCTGCTGCCGCCGCTGCTACCGCTGCGATCAAGAAGCCTTGATTTTTGCGCCTCGTGCGCGGGTTTCGACAAGCCACCGCAAGGTGGCTTTTTTGTATCCGGACTGCGGGCGCGGTTGTCGCGCGACGGGTTCATACCTGCAGCCAGCCGGTTCCGCAAACCTGGTCCGCCACGCCAATGTCAGCGGCCTGCCATCCAACCGCCAGCGCCAACGCGGCGCGTGCCAGATCCGGACGGTTGTTTTTCGCGCTCAGATGGGCCGCCACCAGCGTGCTGAGGCCGGCGTGCATCACAGCCTGTGCCAGGGCCGCAGCCGCAGCATTCGACAGATGCCCGTAATCACCCGCCACACGCCTTTTTAATGCCGGGTGGTAGGACGAGGCCGCCAGCAGCGATGGCTCGTGGTTGCACTCGAGCAGCAGTGCATCACACAAGCGCAGGTTTTGCACCACGTGGGCGCTGGCGTGGCCGAGGTCGGTCAATATGCCCAGTGTCCGGTCGCCATCCGTGCAATGCAGCTGCAACGGTTCCCGGGCGTCGTGTGGCACGGTGAAGGGGTGTAGCTGCAGCGCGCCGATGTTGATCTGATTGCCATCGGCGGCGATCTGCAGGCGCCCATCGAAGTCGGGGTTGCCGACGGCAGCGAACGTGCCCTGGCTCATCCAGACCGGCAGGCGCTGGCGCAACGACAAACCGAGCACGCTGCCGATGTGGTCTGCGTGTTCGTGGGTGATGAATACGGCGTCGATGTCGTGTGCCGTCAAGCCGGCGCGCGCCAGCCGCAGGTCCAACTGTTTGAGCGTGAAACCACAATCGACCAGCAACCGGCTGGTGTGTGTGCCGTCGGTAGCCTCGACAACGGTTGCGTTACCGGCGCTGCCACTGCCCAGGCTGCGAAAACGCAACATGCGGCCTATGAACTGGTAGAGAAAGCTCGTGTCATGAGCGCCGCCGGGCCGTTCCCAAGGGCGAATTCCGCAATGCGCAGCATGGAGATTTCTTGATGCGCGCCAGGGACTTGCCCGATGCCTCCCCAGCCGTTACCTCAGGTCGGCGACGATGACGCTGATGATGCGTTGGGCGTTGGCGGACGTGTCAGGGGCACCCGCGGCATCAAGCACCGAGACCACCGACGCCTCATTCTGGCTTCGCACCACGATACGGTACTTCAGCGGCGCTTTGGCGCTTGGAGCGCTGCTGAATATCTTGGCGAAGAATCCCGGCTCGGCCTTGTTGGCGTTGGGCTCGACATACCGCACAAAGTAGGTTCCCTGCGCGCGGTCGCGGTCTTCGACGGTGAACCCGGTGCGGTCCAGCGACAACCCGACGCGCCGCCAGGCGCGGTCGAAGCCCTCATCGATCAACACCACCGGCTGGCCGTTCACCGTGGACGCGCGGGACGTAGCCTTGGCGACACCTGCGGCAACGACCGCATTCGCCTGCTCCCGCGTTACTCCGAGCCGCACCATGAGGCGGCGCAGGAACTCGGTCTCCAGTTCCGGGTCGGCGGGACGGGGTTGCCAAACCGTGCTGCCGTCGGTATTGGTGCCTACCGCGGTCGCGGTCGAATACACCTCGATCATGCCGCGGTGGCTGATATAGATTTCGGTTTCTCCGCTGGCGGTGCGTTCGAGTCGGGTACGAAACCGGTCTCGCTCCGCAGTCGAGTACAGCGAGTCAAACAACTTGCCCAGCGATGTGCGGATGAGATCTTGCGGAATCTTGGCGCGATTCTCGGCCCAGTCGGTTTCCATGATGCCCAGATTGCTCTGCTCCAGTGTCAGGAAGAATCCGCTCTCCTGCCAGAAATCCTTCACAGGCTCCCACAACTGTTCCGCCGGACGTTTGACGACCAGCCAGCGCTGGTTGCCGGCGCGCTCGATGCGAACGTCCGACAGTGTCGCCGCAGCAACCGGCACGGCCGCCGTGGCCTGGCCGATCTGGTAGGACGACGCGGTGACGGCACTGCCCGGTATGGCGTAGCGGTTGTCGCGTGACAACTGCGCCAGATCGGGCGGTATGGTGAGAGACGGAGCTTTGGCTGCGCTCTTGTAGTCGATCTTGTCAGTTTCGAGTACGGAGCAGGCGGCCAGTGCCAGGCTCATGGCCAGCACGGTGAGGCGTAAGGAGAGGTTCACCAGGGGATCCTTCGGTAATGTGCGGTTCACAGCAAGCCGGACAAACGCAGCGCGTCTTCGACCACGGCTTCATAGGGTTTCTCCAGCGGCGTCATTGGCAGGCGCATGGTGCCTCCGCACAAGCCCATGCGCTGCATCGCCCACTTGAGGGGAATCGGATTGGCCTGCACAAACAGCTGCTTGTGCACCGGCATGAGTTTGCGTTGTATGGCCATGGCGCCAAAGGCATCGCCGGCAATGGCTGCCACGCACAAATCATGCATCAGCCGCGGCGCGATATTGGCCGTCACGCTGATGTTGCCCTGTCCACCGCACAACATCAGGGCCACAGCGGTGGGATCGTCACCTGAATAAACGGCGAAGTGGTCAGGCACCTCACGAATCAACCACTGTGCCCGCTCGATATTGCCAGTGGCCTCTTTGATGCCGATGATTCCCGGTACTTGCGCCAGACGCAGCACCGTTTCATGCGCCATGTCCGCCACGCTGCGCCCGGGCACGTTGTACAGCACCATCGGCAGATCCACCGCCTCGGCGATGGCTTTGAAGTGCGCGTACTGGCCGTTCTGTGTCGGCTTGTTGTAATAAGGCACCACCTGCAAATGGCAGTCTGCGCCCACGCCCTTGGCAAATCGTGTCAGCTCGATCGCCTCAGAGGTCGAGTTGGCACCACATCCGGCCATGATGGGCACGCGGCCCTTGGCCTGTTCGACCGACACCCGGATGATCTCGCAGTGTTCCTGCACCGATACCGTGGGTGACTCGCCGGTGGTGCCGACAACGCCGATGCAGTCCGTACCCTGTGCGATATGCCAGTCGATCAGGGAGCGCAGGGCAGGGTAGTCAACACTGCCGTCTTCATGCATCGGGGTGATCAGCGCCACGATGCTGCCATTGATTGGGGTCATAACCGCAGTAAAAAACGCGAAGCCCTGATTCTACCCATCAGGCGCCTGCACGGGGGGCAAACAAGCTGTTACATGCGTGGCCGCTGGCGGCAATCACAGCCGGTATCGATGCGGCGGCGCGGCAGCCACAGGGTCGTCGCCAGCAGGGCCCGGCCGCACGGCCGCAATGCGTTGCACAAAGCGCGGCGGGTCGGCGCAATAACCGTCTTCGTAGGCGATCACGCGCAGGCCGGCGCAGGCTTGCAGCAATTCTCCCGGTTGCAGCAGGAAGTCGGGGCGCGACGGTTTGCCCACACTGGCATTGCCCTGTGCGAAGGTTTCATACAGCAGCAAGCCCCCGGGCGCAACACTGTCGACGATATCGGGCAAACATGCCCGCCACAAATAGTTGGTGACGACCACAGCGCCAAACTGCCGCTTCTGGTCACCTTCCTGCAGTGGCCACGAGGCTTGCTCGATATCGGCGCAGACCAGTTGCGCGCGCTGTGCCGTCACCAGGTCGGCCAGTTCCTGCAGCGCGGCGTGGTCGCGGTCGATTCCTACCACGTGGTGTCCGCGCTGCGCAAACCAGCGCAAGTGCCGACCCCGGCCGCACGCCACATCCAGCACAACGGCATCCGGCGCCAGCAAATGGGTCCAGCGCCGCACCCAGTCCGACGCTTCACCCAACTCGTGGCTGCCCTGCATCAAAAGCAGGCCCAGACCTGCTGTGCCAGCAGCACCATGAAGTCTGGCTGCAGGTACATGGCAAACACGGTTGCCAACGCCGCAGCCGCCCCGACATAAGCCAGCCAGCGTGGCAATGCCAGTAGTTTCATGCGTGTGCCGGTGCGGCCCTGCCGCGCCGGATTG
>JANLVB010000587.1:0-19097 GCA_031363785.1 Betaproteobacteria bacterium | reverse complement strand
GTGTAGACGTTCAGGCCGATGTGGAACGACTTGGGGCCGTCCACCGTGAGGATGGTGAAATCGGTCTGCGGATAACTGAGCAGGAACAGGCAGATCCAGCTGACCCACAGCACCCACCAGGTGACACTGTGGGCACCGTATTTGTCCGACATCCAGCCGCCCACCGCGCGCAATACGCCGCCAGGCAGGGAGAAGCACGCCGCCAGCAGCGCCGCGGCGCTGATGTCCAGGCCGAACTCGCCCACGTAGTACTGCACCATCCACAGCGACAGTGCGACATAACCGCCAAATACGATGGAGTAGTACTGGCAGTACTTCAGCACCTTGGGCTCCCGGAGCATCTTGAGCTGGTCGCGGAACTTCGTGTTCGACGGCACCAGATGCGCCGGATCGCTGTGACTGAACATCCAGAACAGGATCAGGGTGCCCAGCATCACCGCGGCATAGACTTGCGGCACCATGGCCCAGCCGAAGGCCACCACCAGTGCCGGTGCGACAAACTTGTTGACTGCTGCCCCGGAGTTGCCGGCGCCGAAGACGCCCATGGCAAAACCCTGGTTTGCCTTGGGGAACCAACGTGCCACATAGGGCGTGCCGACCGAGAACGAGCCGCCGGCGAGGCCGACGAAAAGGCCGATCACCAGGTAGTGCCATTAGGCCGTGGCGTAGGCCATGAGCCAGATCGCCAGCGCGGTGACGGCCATCAGTATCGCCATCACGATGCGGCCACCATACTTGTCGGTCCAGATGCCCAGTGGCACGCGGATCAGCGAGCCCGTCAACACCGGCGTGGCGGTCAACAGGCCGAACTCGGTCGAATTGAGGCCCAGCGTCTTCTTGATCGGAATGCCGATCACGCCGAACATCATCCAGACCATGAAACACACGGTGAAGGCCAATGTGCTGACAATCAGCACCGACAGGGCTTGTCCTTTTTTTGTCATGCCATTGCTCCGGGAAACATGGCATGACTGTAGGAATGCGCGCAATTGCGCACCATCCTCCAATGGGTGGTGCGCGCCGGAGGAAAAGAACTAGCGCCGCTGGTAAACTGCGGCGGATTGCGCCAGATCAAACACGCCGGCTCAAATACCCGGTTGGTTTGGGTAACAGCTCAGGGCATCACACTGCCGCCATTGACCTCGATGGTCTGGCCCGTGACATAACTGGCCAGCGCCTCGCTGGCCAGAAACAGGATCGCACCGCTGCATTCCTCGGCGCGCCCGAGCCGACCCATCGGTATGCCGGCGCGCAGCTGCTCCAGTACGGCGGCGCTGGTGTGGCCGTCATGGATGGGGGTCTCGATGACGCCCGGCGCCACCGCATTGACACGTATGCCGTCGGCCACCAGCTCTTTTGCCAATGCTCTTGTCATGGTGCTGACGTAGGCTTTGGACGACGCGTAAAGCCCGGCACCCAGGCTGCCGCCGCTGCGCGCCGCCTGGGATGTCACATTGACGATGCACCCCGCGCCCTGTCGGCGCATGATGGGCACCACGTAGCGGCTCATGGCCAGCATCGAGCGTGCATTGACGTGAAACACCTGGTCGATCAACTCGTCGCTGGCCTCAATCAAAGGGCTGCGTCGAACGAAGCTGCCGGCATTGTTGACCAACACATCGATACGTCCAAAGTGGCCTTCGATCTGATGCACCATGGCGGCAAGCTGGGAGGTGTCTTCCACGTCGGCCCGGAATACAGCACCTTCACCGCCCGCCTGGCGCACCCGCTCCAGCACCCCGGCGGCGGCGTCCGGATGGTTGTGGCAATGCACCGCCAGTTGCGCCCCGTATCTGCCAAACGCTACCGCTGCCGCAGCTCCGATGCCCGAACTCGCTCCGGTGATCAGAACCACCTTGCCCTTCAGGTCAATCATGGCACGGCCCGGATGACGTCAACAGCATCGACCTGGTTGTCATGTCAGTGCTGGTGCGGGCGATGCAGCGTGCACTGTGGATTGAGCCGCACACCGAAGCCGGGCGCGTCCAGTGCCGAGGCCTTCATGCGCCCCTGGACCGGCACCGGTTCGTCGAGTAGTAGCGGATGGAACATGGGCACCACTTCGTCGGCCTTGGGCGCCATCATCAGGAACTCGGCAAACGGGCTGTTGTGGCGCGTGATCACAAAATGGTAGCTGTAGACCGACGAGCCGTGTGGCACCACCATTTTTCCGTGCGCGTCCGCCAGGTTCGATATCTTGATCAATTCGGTCATGCCGCCACACCAGCCGACATCGGGCTGTACGATGTCGCAGCACTGCATCTCCAGCAACAGCCGGAAACCCCAACGCGTTGCTTCATGTTCACCGGTGGTCACCAGCATGCCGCGCGGGACTTTGCGACGCAGTTCCGCATAACCCCAGTAGTCGTCCGGCGGCAAGGCTTCCTCGATCCATTTGAGGTTGTAAGGCTGTGCGGCTGCAGCAAAGCGGGTGGCGTATTCCAGGTCCAGGCTCATCCAGCAATCGAACATGAGCCAGAAGTCGTCACCCACCCGTTGGCGCATGTCGTCCAGCTTGGCGATGTTTTTGCGCATGCCCTCGTCGCCCTCGGCCGCGCCGTGGTTCAGTGGCATCTTGCCACCGATGAAACCCATCTTCTGCGCCAGATCGGGGCGGGCGCCGGTGGCGTAGAAGCGTAATTCATCACGCACCGGGCCACCCAGCAGGGCGTGCACCGGCTCCTGGCGCAATTTGCCCAGCAAGTCCCACAGTGCCAGGTCGACGCCGGAGATGGTGTTGATGACAATGCCCTTGCGACCGTAAAACAAGGTGGCGTTGTACATCTGGTCCCAGATTTTTTCGATCTCGGTGACGCGGGCGCCTTCGAGAAAACGCGCCAGGTGCTTTTCGACGATCCAGCAACCGAGCTCGCCGCCGGTCGTTACCGAAAATCCGACGGTGCCATCGCTGGCCTCGATCTCCACCACCAGGGTGCCGAGCACGTTGAGCCCGAAGCTCTGCCGGCTTTTCCGGTATTCCGGGTACTTGGCCATGGGAGTGGCAATGTGGTCGTCGATCCAGTGGTCGGCGCCCTGGTCGTGGTAGTCGGCACCGCCCCCGCGCAGGGTAAAGGCACGGACGTGGCGTATGGTTGGCATCATGTGGTGGGCCCGCTGAGGTGGGGTGTTCTGCCCCGGACAATTCCTACACAGGATGTTAAAGGCATATCGGTCCCATAACGGGTTGCGATGAGACCATTGCAATCTGGAACAGCCGGCCCCTGTCGTCCGTAATGTCGTGAGACAGGTAAGCGCCCGCGGCGGAAGCATTGGTGTTGCACTGCGCCGCGCCGGCGGATTCAGAGTAGCCCGTTCTCGGTAGCCAGCACCGCCGCGCGCACACGAGACGCCACGGCGAGCTTGCGCAGGATGTGCTGCACGTGGACCTTGACGGTGGTCTCGGCGATTGCCAGCGCTCGGGCAATCTCCTTGTTGCTTTCACCCCGCGCGATGCCGCGCAGGATATCGAGTTCACGCGGCGACAACGCCGCCAACACGGACTGGGCGGTATCCG
The DNA here is from genome assembly GCA_031363785.1 of Betaproteobacteria bacterium. GTDB lineage: Bacteria > Pseudomonadota > Gammaproteobacteria > Burkholderiales > Burkholderiaceae_C > CAISIP01. The sequence goes on along the minus strand of JANLVB010000587.1, from coordinate 15,583 downwards.
ATGGCACCGGTACGAGGGCTCCGACGCTGCCGGATGCCTGCGCGGCATCGCGCCGGCGATGACCGCCTCGCCACGCATGGCCCGGCGGATCGCGCCCGCCAGTTCCTCGCCTTCCATGGTCTTGAGCAGGTAGCCGCTGGCGCCGTTGCGCAGCGCGCGCGCCATGTCGTCGGCATCTTCACTGACGGTGAGCATCAGGAACCGTGCGGCCGGGGCGGCCTCGCGCAGGCTGGGAAGGGCGTCGACGCCGCTGACACCAGGCAGGTGGTTGTCCAGCAGCACCAGGTCGGGTTGCAGTTCGCGCGCACGGCGTTGCGCCTCGTCGGCGTCTGCCGCGTCACCCACCACTTGCAACTGCGGGTTGCGTGCCAGCAAGGCGATCAGCCCGCGGCGAAACAAGGTGTGGTCGTCCACGATCAGGATGCGGATTGCTGCCATGGCCGTGGGCCTTTGCCGCCCTAGATCACGCCGCTGAGCGCCAGCTCGGGCAGCACCAGCACGACGGAAGTGCCGCGGCCAGGCTTGCAGAGGATGTCCACCTGTGCCTGGATGCGCTGCGCCCGCTCGGACATGATGCGCATGCCGACATGGGTTTCGTCGGCCAGAGCGTCGGCCAGTCCGTTGCCGTCGTCGCGCACCTCGAAGCGCCACTGCGGCTGCTGCTGCACATCGAGCCAGACCTGGCTGGCGCCAGCGTGCTTGCGCATATTGGACAGGGCCTCCTGCACGATATGCAGCACCTGCACCTGCAAGTGCGGGGCCAGTGGCATGGCGTTGCCTTGCATCGACAGATGCGCGGGCAAGCCGGTCTGCTGCTCGAATTTGCGCAAGGTCGTACGCAGTGCCAGCTCGATGTCCTCGTTATTGGCACGGGTGCGAAAGTGCACCAGCAGTTCGCGCACATCGGCGTAACTCTCGCGAACGCCGGTATCGATCTCGTCGAGCACCCGGCGCGCCTGTTGCGGATCGGCCGACGCCATGGCGTCGTGCATCAGCTGCACCTGGATCTTCAAGAACGCCAGCGACTGGGCAATCGAGTCATGCAACTCGCGCGCCAGGAAGCTGCGCTCCTGCGAAACCGCAGCCTCCTTTTCCAGCGCGTTGAGCCGCAGGTTCTCCATGGCGGTCGCCAGGTGGGCGGTGAGCGCTTCCAGCAGGGAGCGCTCGGCACCCGGAACCAGGTGCTGGGCAGGGAAGAACAGGTCCACCTCGCCCATCAGGCGCTCGTGCATGCGGATGGGAATGGACACCACGGTTTCATACCCGGCGTTGGCGCAGTGTGCCAGCCGTGCCGGCTGCATCACGCGGATCGGAATCACGCACAGCCCGGGCTCGGCCGGGCTGCTGCCGCAGTGGCAATCGCCGGCGTGTATGCAGTGTTCCGCCGCCAACATCGGCTGTGCCAAACCATCAGACGCCAGCATCAGGAAGCGCTGGTTGGTCTCGTCAGACCAGCGCAGGGCGGCGCGCCATCGGCACGCGCAATCGAACGCACACGACGCACAAAGCCCTGTGCCAGGTCGGGCAAAGTTGTGGCCGTCGCTACCAGGCTGGTGACATCGTACAGAGCCTCCAGGCGCCCCCGCTTGTCCTGCAGTTCAGAGGTCTTTTCTGCGACCCGTGACTCGAGATGGTGGTACATGGATTGCACATGTGCTGCCATGCCATTGAAGCCCTCGGCCAGGGTGCCAAACTCGTCGCTGCTGACGCGCTCGACCCGGGCCGAGAAATCACCTCCCTGGACTTTGCCAATGGCCTGCTTCAGCAGTGCCAATGGTTCCAGCACGAACAGATAACCGGTGAAAACAAGTATCGAGGCACCCACCACGGCCAGCGCCATCATGGCGATCTGGGCCAGATGCAGCAAGGCGGTCCAGCGCGACATGTGGCCTTCTATACCCTGTACCAGGGCATCGATGTGGCCGACAAACCGGCTGGTCTCGGTTGGTAGTTCTGCCGTCGGTGCTGCGGCCGACGTGACCCAGCGGTCGCGGAACGCTGCCCAGTCGGATTCAACCCGCGTGAACTGCGGGCCCACCTGTTTGTCCCGGGGCACAAACAACGGCCGCTCGGCGTCACCGTGGCGCAGCAACGTGATGCTGCGGTTGAATTGCGCTGCTTGTTCTGCCAGTGCAGTCTGGTCTGGCGTGGCGACCGACAAGGCCATCCGGTAGGCCTGCATGCGCATGCGCCCGGCCTCGTTGATGGCAGCCGCACCACCCTCGAGTTGCCACGACACCCACAAGGTCAGGGTGATGGAGAGCAACGCCAGCAGCAGGAATGGCGTGGCCACCAGCGCCAGTTTGGCGCCCAGAGTCCAGTGTTTGGGCTTTGCCATGCCCGATTATGATCTGCCACCGGGCGGGTACTTCGCCCTGCGCGCGCAGGGCGGGATCAGCCCATGCGTTCGAATATCGCTGCGATGCCCTGGCCGCCACCAATACACATGGTGACCAGGGCATACCGCCCCTGGATACGCTGCAGCTCATACAGTGCCTTGACGGTAATCAGGGCGCCGGTCGCGCCAATCGGGTGCCCGAGCGAGATGCCAGACCCGTTTGGATTCACCTTGGCCGGGTCCAGGCCGAGGTCGCGGGTGACCGCGCAGGCCTGGGCGGCGAAGGCCTCATTGGCCTCGATCACGTCCAGATCCTGCACTGTCAGGCCGGCCTTCTGCAAGGCCTTGCGTGTCGCCGGGACTGGCCCGATGCCCATGTACTTGGGGTCCACTCCGGCGTGCGCATAGGCCACCAGCCGCGCCATCGGTTGCAGACCGCGTTGCTGGGCCGACGTGCTGTCCATCAGCAGCACGGCTGCCGCCGCATCGTTCAAGCCCGATGCGTTGCCGGCGGTCACCGTGCCGTTCTCTTTCAAGAATGCGGGTTTGAGCTTGGCCAAGTCCTGCAGCGAGCAGTTGCTGCGAAAGTGTTCATCCACATCGAACGACACATCGCCCTTGCGCGTCTTTTGCACCACCGGCAGGATCTGCTCCTTGAAGTAACCTGCCTGGGTGGCCCGCTCGGCGCGGTTGTGACTGTGAAGAGCCAACTGGTCCTGGTCGGCGCGGCTGATGCCCCATTTGGCCGCGATGTTCTCGGCCGTGATTCCCATGTGGATGTTGTGAAACGGGTCGTGCAGGGCGCCCACCATCATGTCCACCATTTTGCTGTCGCCCATGCGCGCACCCCAGCGTGTGTTCAGGCTGGCGTAGGGTGCCCGACTCATGTTTTCGGCACCACCACCGACGGCGATATCGCAGTCGCCGAGCGATATCGATTGCGCCGCCGAGATGATGGCTTGCAAGCCCGAGCCACACAGGCGGTTGACATTGAAAGCCGGTGTGTCTTCGGCACAGCCGCCGTCGATGGCCGCCACTCGCGACAGATACATATCGCGCGGCTCGGTGTTCACCACATGGCCGAACACCACGTGGCCAACATCACTACCGGCGACGCCAGCGCGTTGCAGTGACTCGCGCAGCACCCGGGCCGCAAGCTCGGTCGGTGCAACGTCCTTGAGTGCACCTCCAAAGGTGCCGATGGCTGTGCGCACGGCACTGACGACTACTACTTCTCGCTGCATGGTGGGTCCTTCGATGGTGGTTGAGCGGCGCGCTCGGTCACATTGTCCTGCGCCAGGGTTTCAGCCAGCTTACTGCTGGCGCGGGCCGTGGCGGCGGACGGTTTCAGGAGGCCGACAGCCCCTACAGGCCCAGCACAATCGGAAAACTGGCGCGCAAACCGTCGGCAACGGGCTCAAACGCCACCGTCAGCGCAGCGCGGGCCGCGTCATCGCCCAGGCTGCGCCACAACATGTCGCGGCTGTTGCCGGGTTCGCCCAACACGTACAACTGGGTTGTCAGCAGTGTGCGGCCTGACAGCTTGACCTTGACATGGATATGCGGCGTGCGCCCGGAATAGGGCGCCGGGCGGATAGTGCGAAAGCGGTACCGGCCGTCGTTGTCCACGGCGACCCTGCCAAAGCCCTGGAACGCCGGATCGGCCCGGTTGCCATCAGACGGATGGTGGTAGTGACCTGCCTCGTCACATTGCCAGATCTCCACTTGCGCACCGCGCACCGGCTTGCCTTGCAGATCGGTCACCACCCCTTCGACCCAGGCCGCCTGCCCGCGGTTATAGACCAGTTGCGCGTTGCGCAGCAGGTCTCCGTCGTGGTCCGGCGGTAGTTCGTGTGGGTAATACGGCCCCGCGGATTGTATCGGTGTGGCCCGACGCGGCGCCTCCGCCAGGGCGCGTCGGCCCATCAAAAGGGCGGGCGCCAGAACGAACCCGGCAGCGAGCGTGCGGCGCAATGGGTTGGGTATTGGTGTGGCTGTGGGTGTGGGTGTGGGTTGGCGCATCATTTTGTCCTGACCAAACTGATTCTATCGACGGCGTGGCTGCCATGGCGCTGATTTTCCCAGGCGATGAAACAAAGCGAAACACGCCGATACGACGCTGAAAGCACAGGGTGGCACGCGGCCGGCACCATGGAGGCCGTTTTACCGCACCGATGCCGCGCGCCAGCGCAGCACCGGCGGTGTCGGCCTGGGCCTGTATCTGTGCTGGCTGGTGGCACAGGCGCATGGTGGCGTTTTGCGGCTGCGCAATGCCCGTCCCGGCCTCGAGGTCACGCTGGAGTTTCCTCGGTTGCCGCCCTGACGTAGTGCGCTGCAAGTTGCAGTGCCCGCTCAAAACTCAGGGGCGCTGTACCACTGCAGGGCGGCACCGGTAACCGGGTGCATCAGGCGCAGGGCACAGGCATGCAGCATGAGGCGCGGCGCGGGCACCGGCTCGGCGCCGTACAACCGGTCTCCGACTATGGTGTGGCCGATGGCGTGCAGGTGCACCCGCAGCTGGTGGGAACGCCCGGTGACGGGTTCGAGCTCGATTCGGCTGGTTGGGGCTACCGCCGCTGCGTCAGCCCTCGTTGTCGAAAGCAGGCGCCAGCGGGTTTGGCTCGGTTTGCCCAGTGCAGGGTCAATTACCCGGCGCGGTCGCGCCGGCCAGTCGAGTGCGATCGGCAGATCGATCAGGTTCCAGTTGGCAACAGATGCCTGTGGGCACCCGTGCACCAGGGCGACATAGGTCTTGGCGATCGAGCGGGCCGCGAACATCTGGCTCACGATGCGTTGCACTGTTTTTCCGCGCGCCATCAGCATCAGGCCCGAGGTGGCCATGTCCAGCCGGTGCACCACCAGGGCGTCGGGATAAATCTGGCGGGTGCGCTCGCTGAGGCAGTCCTGCTTGTCCGGGCCTCGGCCCGGCACCGACAACAGGCCGGCGGGCTTTTCCAGCACCAACAAGGCGTCGTCCTCGTACAGGACGACCAGCTGCTCAGTTGGCAACTTTGCTGTTGACCAGTTTCTGCACGATGTCGCACAACTCTTCGACATCATTGGGTTTGTGGATCAGCGCACCCGCGCCTTCGGCAAATGCGCTTTGTTCAATGTCGGCGGTGACATAACCCGACGCCAGTGCGACGGGCAGGTCGGGGCGAACCGCGCGCGCTTCGCGCAGCAGATCGACGCCGCAGAACCCTGGCATGTTGTAGTCGGTCACCAGCAGGTCGAAGTCGTGCGGCCGTTCGCGCAGTGCAACCGAGGCCAGGTGCGGGTCGGTGAAGGAGCTGACCCGAAAGCCCTTGCGTGTCAGCACCCGCTCGACCAGAAACACCAGCGCTTCGTCATCGTCCACGTACATCACGTGTTTGCCTTCACCGCGCACAGTATTGGGGAAAGTGATCTCCAGTTGCGCCGTCACGGGCGGGGCATGCACAGGCGGGAAGTACAGCGTGAAGACGCTGCCCTTGCCGGGTGCACTCTTGACCCCCACCGAGCCCTGGTGGGTGCGCATGATGCCGTGCACCACGGCCAGGCCGAGCCCGGTTCCCTGGCCAACCGGCTTGGTGGTGAAAAAGGGCTCGAAGATGCGCTCCATGGTGTCGGGCTCGATACCCGTGCCGGTGTCGCGTACCGACAAGGTGACGTGGTGCCCGCGCGAGATACCGCGGCGCTCTTCCTTCAGCGACCGGTTGTAGGTGCTGCTGAGTTCGACACTGATCACGCCACGGTCGTTGCCAATGGCATGCATGGCGTTGGTACACAGGTTCAGCAACGCCTGCTCGACCTGGGTGGCGTCGGCCATGACGGCCGGGACGTGTTTGTCGATCCGTACTTGAAGGTCGATCGATGGCGGCAGAGTGACCTTGAGCAGGCGGGTGGTTTCGTACACCACTTCGGGCAGGTGGATGGCGCTGCGCTTGGGTGTTTCGTTGCGGCTGAAGGTCAGAATCTGGCGTACCAGATCGCGCGCCCGGCGCCCGGCTTTTTCAATTTCACGCAAGCTGGTGAGTGCCGGCGAGTTGCTGCCGGCGTCCTGCTTGGCAAGTTCCACGTTACCCAGGATCGCGCCCAGGATGTTGTTGAAGTCGTGCGCGATGCCGCCGGCCATGGTGCCAACGGCCTGCATTTTCTGCGACTCGCGCAACTGGGTCTCCAGTACGTTGCGCTGGGTTTCGATCTTCTTGCGCGCCGTCAGGTCGCGCGCAAACACTGTGATGATGTCGCCGTCCTGTCGGCGCTCGAAGGACACACTGACCTCCACCGCCAGCGGTTTACCGCCGATGGTGCGCCCCTCCATTTCGCCCAGTTGCGCATGGGTGGACAAATTGTTATAGGCCAGTGTCTGCACGGCATCGGGCAGGAAACGCTCCAGCGGGCTGCCCAGGGCCTGGTCGGACGGGCACTGAAACAGGGCCGCTGCGGCAGGATTGAAGACCGTGATACTGCGGGCCGTGTCAACACAAATGATGGCGTCGAGCGAAGAGTTGATGATGGCGGCCAGGCGGTTCTCGCTCAGGTGCAATTCCTCATTGCGCAGGCGCAGCGCAGCGGCACTTTCCTGCAAGGCACGCCGCTCCGCCAGCAGCGGCCCCTGATCGATGATGGCGCAGATGAAATGCGCCAACTCGTCCTGGTCGTTGTCAATGCGTGCGATATGCAGGTCACCTGCGAAGGTGCCTGTCGAGCCGGCGTGAAAGATGACTTCGCTGGACTCGCTGGTGGCGTGCGCCCTGGCGGTCGCGAAGGCTGTAACGACCCGGCTTGAATGGTCCTGGCTGACCAGGGGCAGCAGAAAATTCAAAGGAGGATCATGTTCCTGCGGTCGGAACAGGCGCAAGGCCATGGCATTGCTCTCGAGCACCATGCCGTTTTCGTCCACCACCATCAGGGCCAGCGGCACGCTGGAGAACAGCGTGAGGAATCGCTCCGACGCACCTTCCGCTGCGCGTTGGCTGTAGCGCAGGGCCTTGTTCTGGATCTCGAGTTCGGCCTGGTACTTGCGCAGGTCTTCTATCATCTGCGGCAGGCCATAACCCTGGGCAATCACCTCGGGCAGGTTGCTGTCGTCCTGCACCAGCGCGGAAATATTCCTGAACAACTGGCCGGGCTTGCGTCGCGAGGCGGTTTTTGTCATCGCCTGCACCGGGCCGGGCCAAGGCAGGACAAGGTCCCCGACAGCCTGCCGGGGTCGTCTTTGCAAAGCCGCATTGCGCGCGGTCCTACTTCTTCAACTTGCCGCGTACCGGCACGACGGTCGTGATGGTCGGGCGCACTGCGTCCGGTGATACCGGTTTGGGCGGCGCGCTGTCCTTCTTCGGTTTCCTGGTTTCCTTGTTGCTCTTTTGTTGTCCTTTTGCCATGGGATGCTCCTGGTTGTTAACAAGGTGAGGGGCGATGGTCTGCCGATTGGCGTCGCTTTCCGGGGCGCTCAGCGGCGCACGACTGCGTCACCGGGTTCATACTCTGCCGCCTTCAGGGGGCTGTTGGCAGTGATGTAGGCGCGCAGCAGGTCGGCATCGACGAACCCGGTATCCACAAAACTCTTGTGGCCGGTCATGCGAGGGTATCCGTCACCACCCGCGGCGACGAAATTGTTGATGACCATCCGGTAAGTCTTGCCAGGATCGACCGGCGCACCCTTGATCGTCGCCGAGGTCACCATGCCTTCACTGATCACCAGCCTGATGCCGGCGAACTGCGCAAACGCCCCGGAGCCAACCGACATTTTGGCCGCCGCGTTGAGGTAGTCCATCACCTCCTTGCCGGTCAAGTCCAGCGTGACCGTGGTGTTGCCAAATGGCTGTACCTTGAGCACGTCCTTGTAGGTCAGTTTTCCGGGCACAAACGAGTCCCGCACGCCGCCGGCATTGACGACGGCGAAGTCGGCCCGGGTTTTCTCCATCAATGCGCGCCCAATCAGCACCCCCAATGAGGCGGGTCTGGCGCGTACCACGGCCCGGTCACCCTCCAGCCGACCATCGGTGGAGCCAATTTCCACCAGCAGCTTTTGTTGACCAAACTCCTGGAATGGTTTGAGCAGTTCCAGCATCTCTTTGTCCTCGGCGATTTCACTGGTGTAGTGCACCATGCTGGTCTTGCCGTCGGCCGCCCTGACCGCCTTCTTCAGGTTCACCGGTATCAACGCGTACTTCAACAGTTTGAACTCGCCGTTGCGGTATTCGAAGTCGGCCCGTCCGACATATTTGCCCCATTCGTGGGCCTGCACAATCCAGGCGCCGTTCTGCCGGTCCGGGCGACAGTCGGTGCCTGGTACGTATTCGCGATCAACCACGTTCTCTGCCTTCATGCAGGCTGGGTTTTGTGAGTGGCCGCCGACCACCAGATCGATGCCCTTGACCGCCCGTGCCATTTCCACGTCGCCAGCTGACTGGGTTCCGCTGTTGCCGTTTTCGTAGTGGCCCATGTGGGTCGCGGCGATCACCACATCCGCTTTGCCGCGCAGTTCCGGCACTACTTTTGCGGCCTCTCGTATGACGCTGCGAAACTCGATGTTCTTGATGTTGTCCGGGTTGACCATCTTGAACGTGTCCTCGGTGGTCAGTCCCATCACCCCGACCCGCAGCCCACCCAGGGTGAACACCTTGTAGGGAGCAAACATGCGCTCGCCCCGGTCGTAGATATTGGCGGAAAGCATCGGGAACTTGGCCAGATCGCGCTGCATGCGCAGTACGCCGAGCGGTTTGTCAAATTCATGGTTGCCAACCGCCATCGCGTCGTAACCCAGCAGGTTCATGCCGCGAAAGTCCGGCACTGCGTCCTGCAGGTCCGATTCCGGCACACCGGTATTGACATCGCCACCGTCGAGCAACAGGCTGTGGCCTCCGCTGCGCGTCACCTCGGCGCGGATCTGGTCTATCAGCGTCTTGCGCGCCGCCATGCCGTATTCACCGTCTGAATTTTTCCAGAACCGGCCATGGTGGTCGTTGGTGTGCAGGATGGTCAACTTGTAGGTCTTGTCCCGTTCTGGGCCAGCTCCCGGCATTGAAGAGCACGCAGTCAGCACCATTGCTGCGGCGAGGGTAATCAGGGTTTTCACATACATCATGAAATGTCTCGAAATTGTGCAGTTGTTGCGGTAGCTGCAGATTATGGCTGCAGCCGCGCGTCGACTCAAGTGCGACGCTTGCAGTTTCCGGTCCGGCAGTGCGGCAGCGTGGTTGCCCGCAACAGGGACAATATCCGTCTTTTCCCTTTGCCACATTGATCGCCATGACCCACTTCATGATTCGCCCTGCCGCTGCCGCCGACATCAACACCCTGGTTCAGATTCACACCGAAAACTCGCAACTGACACAGTTTCAACCCGCCGCCGAGGCCGACCAGATCACGTTCTGGCGCGATGCCATCCGTTATGCCGAGCCGCAACTGCATGTGGCCTGTGAGGGTCCGGCCGTTGTGGGCGTGGTCGGGTTTGATCGTTCGCGCGACAGCGGCACACCACCCACCACGGGCGAGATATGGACGCTGCAGGTAACGCGGTCCTTTTGGAGCCGCGGCGCCGCTTTGGCATTGTGGGACAGCGCTCGGGAAGATCTGCTGCAGGAGGGCTGTACCGATGTGATGGCCTGGATTGCACTGGGCAACGGGCGAGCTATGCGCTTCTTCGAACTGGCGGGGTTCAAGCGCGTCATGTCGTCGGCGCGCACGGTCACAATGCAGGGTGTGCGCAGCGAATCGATACGGCTGCGCCGCAAACTATGACGGCCCCAGCGGCGTCGACCGCCGGTGCCCCGTCAGACTTCGCCGCCGAACCGTTTCGTCAAGTTGTCGATGTATTTTTCGACCATCTTCTCGAACTCGGACTCGACCACCGGCGCCACCACCATCTTCATCAACCCGGGCAATGGAATGCTCAGGTCACCCTTGATCGCCAACACCAGGTGCGTCGACTTTTTCTTGTCGGTGATTTTCCAGCTGCCCGATACCAGGGCGTTGCCCTCACCCTTGACTGGGGTCCAGATCACAGTGCCCTTGGCCTTGTTCGAGACATACTTGCTGGCGTAGACGGTTTGAAGATTGATTTGTGCAACGCCGATCTTCTCCATTTCCCAGCGGTAGCTGCCGCTACCCAGGTCCACCAGCTTGTTGACTTTGGGGAAATGGCTGGCTGACGCCGGTACGTCGGACAGCAAATCGAATACTTCGCCAGCAGGCGCCTTCACTGCGAATTCATAACCAAGGTCGATCGTGACATTGATAGTCATGGGGCAGTCCTTTTGTCAGCACTTTGGGGATGTCTCTGACCATATCCTAGCGCATTGTGCCGGGGTGCCTGTTAAGCAATGACGACGGTATTTTTGTTGCGCCGAGTGGGTACGTGCAATGGGTCGGCAGCCCGTTTGCCGCTGGCGCAAATCAGGATTGCGGGCTGAATGCAATGGCCAACAGGGCCTGCTGGCGTTGCCGCGTGCGGGTCTGGATACGGCGCAACAAGCCCTTGCCGTCCACCGCATCGATGCCGTGCTCGCGAGCGAACTGCAGGGCCTCAGCGGTGTAAGTAGAGGTCGTTGTGTAGGTCCCGTGCACCGAAGTGTGTGACTGCATGATGCCCAGGAATTCCTTCATCTCAGTCAGACCGACCGGTTTGTTCAGCCAATGCTTGCAGCGCACGATGGCCACCGGACCTGGAACCTTTGCTGAGTGCAGCCAGATATCCACCCCTTCGTTGGTGCGGTGCGCCTCCGACCGCGTGTCGAACCCGGCCCAGGAGAACCACGTCTCACAAACGGCGGCGAAGCGATTGGCGTCGATGGCGTTGAACACATCCAGTGTCCAGCGCCTTCCATGCAGTGGAGCCGAAAACTCCGGCCCGGGTGCGATGTCGGAATCGGGTTGCGGCAAGGTGTCGCCGGTCGACAACACCGTAGTACGCGCCAGCCGTCGTTGCGCAATGGCAGATGCAGTCATGAGTGCTATAAACGCCACCACAACCACGGTGATCGAAGCAGCGATGGTGACCGCCTCCGGAATGGCGAACCACCAGGCACACAGCCAAGTTAACAGCAGCACGACCAGTGTGGTCACGGCGGTCTTGGGCAGGGTCAAGGCCGGCGCCGAAACCACCGGCACGGAAAAGCTGTGTTGCTGACTGTTCATGGCGGACTCCCTGATAACTGTCGTGGGCAGATTTGACTTGAGTGGATTAGTCTATGGCTGCGGTATGACAAAACCAAGGCACTTTTGCCGATTTTTCAAGGAACCAGCCTCCGATGGTTCAGCCGGTGGCGCCCGGTCACGTTTTGGGACGCGTGGCACACGGGCCGATAATTGAGGCGCGCTGGTCACAACGAGGTAAAGCATGGAAGGCAAGAACAGGTTCTCTGACGGCGTGGCCTATGTGAGGGGCAACTATGTGCCAATTGCCGAGGCCGCGATTCCAATCACGGATTGGGGCTTTCTACGCTCGGACGCGACCTATGACGTGGTAACAGTGTGGGACGGTTCCTATTTCCGTCTGGACGCCCATCTGGAACGATTCCGGCGTAGTTGCCAGCGCTGGCGGCTGGATCCGGGGCTGGACGACGCTGGCATCACCCGGGTGTTGTCCCAGTGTGTGCGGCTCAGTGGCCTGCGCGCGTCTTATGTGGAGATGATCTGTACCCGTGGCCAGCCACCTTGGGGCTCGCGCGACCCGCGCCAGGCCAGCAACCAGTTCTTCGCCTTTGCTGTGCCCTTTGTATGGCTGGCAAACCTTGATCAGCGTGCCAAGGGATTACGGGTTGCCATCAGCGACGTGCAAAGGATTCCGGCTGGTTCGGTCGATCCCACGGCAAAGAATTACCACTGGAATGATCTGACCATGGGCTTGCTGGGCGCGCTTGATCTGGGTGCCGACACGGTGCTGCTGGTCGACGGACAGGCGAACGTGGTGGAAGGGCCGGGGTTCAACGTTTTTTGCGTTGCCTCCGGCACCGTAGTCACGCCGGCCGCCGGCATGCTGGAAGGAATCTCGCGGCGCACCGTGATCGAGATGGCGCACAGCCTTGGCCTGCCAGTGCAATTGCGTGCCTTGCCCGCTGCCGAGTTGCGCCAGGCGCAAGAGGTGTTCCTGTCCACCTCGGGCGGGGGCGTACTGCCGGTGACCTGGGTAGATGGCGAACGGGTCGGGGACGGGTCTCCAGGCCCCATCACGCGCCGGCTTGTCGACACCTACTGGGCGTGGCACAAGCACCCCGCCCACAACCAGCCGATTGACTACGGCACCTGAAACAGCGAATCGAAACCCATGGGAGGTTCGAAGCGCTTGTTTCGGAATACCAGGCGGGTTGGTCCGGGCATGGCTCGCTGGCGCACCGGATGCATCGGATCTCCGGGGTAACACACGGTGCGCAGTCCCTGGTCCAGCACGGGCTCTGGCGCGATCAGGGGCGGCGGGTTGCTTCGGGCATGGTGCAGCACGTCGGCCACCCGTGAAAAATGCGACAGCTGCGCCAGGCTCATGATCTGCGGCGGTGCGAAGTCAATCTCGCCCTGCCAATAACTCTGTAACGCGGCGCGCGGAGTCATCCAGACACTGTCGGTGGCTTCTCGGTTGTCGTGTCGGGCCGATTGCCCGGACGGCAACGCCGAGACGAAAAAGCGCGTGTCAAAGCGTTTGTTCGTGACTGTAGGGACACGGGGCGTGATCCAGCGCGACCACGGCAGCAGGGCACTGGAGTGCAGCCGTAGCGACAACAGGGCCAGCATTTCATCAAAAGCGTGGCCTTCGCGCAGCAGCCCCTGGCCGCGAGCGGCGTCCCGTGCGGTGGCGCCCAAGGCAAACAACACGCCGCATTCCTCGAATACCTCGCGTAGTGCACCGACATACAGGCTCAAGGCGCTTTGTTGGTGCGCTGCCGTCTCGCCCAGACTGCTGGCCAACTCATGCTCAGGACGATCCAGATGCCGCTCCACGCTCAGTTCACCGTCATGGACATCGATTTTTCCGCCTGGAAACACATGAGCCCCTGCAAGCACATCGGACAAGCCGTGCCGCTTGAGCAGGAAAACCTCCAGGCCGGGGCCGACGTCACGCAACAGCATCACGGTTGCTGCCGGCCGGATCGGTGTCGTGACTTCGTGCGTGTTCATTTCCATCGTGTGATGCTCGTCACCGAGCAGGTGTCCAGTTCAGTGAGCACCGTTTCGCAACAGGCTAACAGAGTAGCCGGCGATCAACCAGCACAGCTGTGACAGGGCAAGAACATGGTTCTTGATTTTGACGGGCAAGTGGCCATCGTGACCGGCGCCGGCGGGGGTGCCGTGGCGTCTGGCTGGGCACCGGTAAACAGACGCCGGAACTGCTGGCTCAGCGCCTGGCGGAAGTCTGTGATCGCGCTGGCGCCATGGTGCCGCAGAGCGGCTCGGCACAGGGCGCCAATGAAAGTGGCCCAAGCCACCGTCGGCCAACGGCTGCAGGCAACGTGACCTGCCAGCGCACCGCCTATAATGATTGGTTGACAAACACAGTCTGATTCCCTTGCAAGTGGGGTCACCGTTTGATGGGAAACCCACGGGAGTAGCGGCCATGGCCAAAGAAGAACTGATTGAAATGAGTGGGTTGATCACGGAAGTGCTTCCCGATTCGCGCTTTCGCGTCACCTTGGACAATGGCCACCAGCTGGTCGCATATACCGGCGGGAAAATGCGCAAGCACCACATCCGCATCATTGCCGGAGACAAGGTGTCGATTGAACTCTCACCCTATGATTTGAGCAAGGGACGCATCACGTTTCGCCATATCGCCGGTCGCGGTCCTGGGCCGCAGCGCACCACCCACTGACAGCAGCACTCAGTACAGCACGACGGCGCGGATCGACTCGCCGCGTTTCATCAGGTCAAAGCCCCGGTTGATGTCCTCCAGCGGCATGGTGTGGGTGATCAGATAATCGATGTTGATCCGGCCCTCCATGTACCAGTCCACAATGCGTGGCACATCGGTTCGACCGCGTGCGCCGCCGAAGGCCGAGCCTTCCCATTTCCGACCAGTCACCAGCTGAAACGGCCGGGTGCTGATTTCGGCACCGGCCTGCGCCACCCCGATGATGGTGCTGCGGCCCCACCCCTTATGGGTACATTCCAGTGCCTGCCGCATGACCTTGGTGTTGCCGATGCACTCAAAGCTGTAGTCGGCACCACCGTCGGTCAGTTGGACAATGCGGTCGACCAGGTTGCCACCGGCGGCTTCCAGAGTGGCCGGGTTGATGAAGTCGGTCATGCCAAACTTGGTCGCCATCTGTTCCCGCGCCGGGTTGATATCAACGCCGATTATTTTTCCGGCGCCAACCATGCGCGCGCCTTGTATCACGTTGAGCCCGATACCGCCGAGCCCGAACACCACCACGGTGGCGCCAGCTTCTACCTTGGCGGTGAACAATACCGCACCGATACCCGTGGTCACACCACAGCCGATGTAGCAGACCTTGTCAAACGGTGCGTCCTCGCGGATGCGCGCCAATGCGATCTCCGGCACCACGGTGTAGTTGCTGAAGGTGCTGGTGCCCATGTAGTGAAAAATGGGTTTGCCGTCCAGGCTGAAGCGGCTGCTCGCGTCGGGCATCAGCCCCTTGCCTTGGGTGCCTCGGATCAATTGGCACAGATTGGTCTTGCGCGACAGGCAGAATTTGCATTGACGGCACTCCGGTGTGTAGAGCGGAATGACATGGTCGCCTTTTCGCAGGGTCGTGACACCCGGGCCCACCTCTACCACAATGCCCGCGCCTTCGTGCCCAAGAATGGCCGGAAAGATGCCCTCCGGATCAGCGCCGGAGAGTGTGTAGTAGTCGGTGTGACAAATGCCGGTAGCCTTGATCTCGACCAGCACTTCACCGGCCCGTGGTCCCTGCAGGTCGACAGTTTCGATGCTCAACGGAGCGCCGGCTTTCCATGCGATTGCGGCTTTGGTTTTCATGTGGAATGGATGTTGATGGTTTGCTCAGCAACCACTATAACGCGTGCCGCCAGCGCATGTTCGCCCCTGCAACACGGTGGCTATACTCGTATGCATTGCCACAGTAGAGAGGTTTGCGTGGAGCTTTCTTCCAGTCAGTCGGGTTCGGTTCGGGTCCTGCATGTGCAGGGTCGGCTCGACCACGCCCATGCGAAGGCCTTCGAGGCTGCACTTGCTCCGCACCTGATCGACTGCACCGCAGCCGGTTCGGCGGTGTTGCTGGACTTGGCCAATGTGGGGTACATCAGCAGCGTCGGCCTGCGTGTTTTGCTGCTGGCGGCAAAACAGGC
>JANLVB010000555.1:0-7221 GCA_031363785.1 Betaproteobacteria bacterium | reverse complement strand
GTTTTCGGCATATTCGCGGTGGGTGCTGGGTATCACGAAGCGGTCCTCGTAGTTCGCGATCGCCATGACGTGGTACATCTCCTCGACTTCCGCCTGGCTCAGACCCACCTGCTCCAGCACTTTGAGGTTGACCTGCTGGTCGACGTGTTTGGCGCGCTGATAGGAGCGCATGGCCAGCATGCGTTCCAGCGCCCGCACGATGGGACCGGTATCGCCGGCGGTGAGCAGGTTGGCCAGGTACTTGACTGGAATACGCAACTGGTTCACGTCCGGAAGCTGACCGTTCATACCGACCTGGCCGGCGTTTGCGGCGGCAGAGATCGGCGACAGCGGCGGCACGTACCAGACCATCGGCAGGGTGCGGTATTCCGGGTGCAGTGGCAAGGCAACCTTCCATGACACGGCCATCTTGTACACCGGGCTGTTGCGTGCCGCCTGCATCCACTGGTCTGGAATGCCGTCGATTTGCGCCTGTGCGATCACCGCCGGGTCGTCCGGGTTCAGAAAGATGTCGAGTTGCGCCTGGTACAGGTCGCGGTCATGCTCTACGCTGGCTGCTTGCTGGATGCGGTCAGCGTCGTACAGCAACACACCCAGGTAACGAATGCGGCCGACGCAGGTCTCGCTGCACACCGTGGGCTGACCGGCCTCGATGCGCGGGTAGCAGAATATGCACTTCTCGGCCTTGCCGCTTTTCCAGTTGTAGTAGATTTTCTTGTAAGGGCATCCGCTCACGCACATGCGCCAGCCGCGGCACTTGTCCTGATCGATCAGCACGATGCCGTCTTCCTCGCGCTTGTAGATCGAGCCCGAGGGACAGCTAGCCACGCAGGCTGGGTTCAGGCAGTGCTCGCATAGGCGCGGCAGGTACATCATGAAGGTGTTCTCGAACTGCCCGAGCATGTCCTTTTGCATCTGCTCGAAGCCGTCCAGATTCTTGTCCTTGCTGCGTTTGGAGAACTCCCCGCCCAAAATTTCCTCCCAATTCGGGCCCCAGACGATCTTGTCCATCTGTTTGCCGGTGATCAGGCTGCGCGGGCGGGCCGTTGGCGTGGCCTTCATCTCGGGCGCCGCCTGCAGGTGGGCATAGTCGAAGGTGAAGGGTTCGTAGTAGTCGTCGATCTGCGGCAAGTTGGGGTTGGCGAAGATGCGCATCAACAGCTTCCATTTGGCGCCCTGGCGTGGCTCGATTGCGCCATTCGCCTTGCGCACCCAGCCGCCATTCCACTTGTCCTGGTTTTCCCACTCCTTGGGGTAACCGATACCGGGTTTGGTCTCGACGTTGTTGAACCAGGCATATTCCATACCCGGGCGGCTGGTCCAGACGTTCTTGCAGGTCACCGAGCAGGTGTGGCAACCGATGCATTTGTCCAGGTTCAGCACCATGCCGATTTGGGCGCGGACTTTCATGTTGCCTCCCGCCGGGCCGCCCCAAGGGAGGCAAGGTCTTGCAGACCGCACTGCTGCGAGACGCAGCAGTTCTTCGTGCCGTCCAAGCCTGCGCAGGCAGGCTTGTAGCCGCGCCACTCAGCCCCCCCCGGGGGGGCAGCGAATACACGAAGTGATGAGCGTGGGGGTTCATGCATTTTCTCCTTGGCTTTGGGTGATGGTCACCAGTTCTTCACCGACCGGTGTATCCAGCCAGTCGATCTTGAGCATCTTGCGCACCACCACGAATTCGTCGCGGTTGGTGCCGATGGTTCCGTAGTAGTTGAAGCCGTAACTGAACTGCGCGTAACCGCCGATCATGTGCGTGGGTTTCAGCACGATGCGCGTCACCGAGTTGTGGATGCCGCCACGCGCACCGGTGATTTCCGAGCCGGGTGTGTTGACGATCTTTTCCTGTGCGTGGTACATCATGACCATGCCGGGGTTGACGCGTTGGCTCACCACCGCCCGCGCCGCGATGGCGCCGTTGATGTTGAACAACTCGACCCAGTCGTTGTCCTCGATGCCGGCAATCTTGGCGTCATCCTCGCTCAGCCACACGCACGGTCCGCCGCGGCTCAGGGTGAGCATCAGCAGGTTGTCGGTGTAGGTCGAGTGGATGCCCCACTTCTGGTGCGGGGTGATGAAGTTGAGCAGGATCTCCTGGTTACCGTTGGGCTTGATGCCGTGCATGCCGGCCGTGGTCTTGAGGTCCACCGGCGGGCGGTAGCTGGAGAAGCCCTCGCCGAAAGCGATCATCCACGGATGGTCCATGTAGAACTGCTGGCGCCCGGTCAGGGTGCGCCAGGGAATCATCTCGTGTACGTTGGTGTAACCGGCGTTGTACGACACCGTTTCACTCTCGATGCCGCTCCAGGTCGGTGAACTGATGATCTTGCGCGGTTGTGCCTGGATGTCCCGAAAGCGGATCTTTTCATCTTCGCGGTGGATCGCCAGATGCGTGTGGTCACGCCCGGTGATCTTGCTCAACGCCTCCCAGGCCTTGACTGCTACATGGCCGTTGGTCTCGGGCACCAGCATCAGCACCACCTCCGCCGCGTCGATGTCCGACTCGATCCTGGGCATGCCACAGGTCACGCCGTCGGCCGTCACCAGGCCGCTTAGCTCGCCGAGCTGTTTCACCTCGGTCTGGGTGTTCCAGCCAATGCCTTTGCCTCCGTTGCCCAGTTTGTTCATCAGTGGCCCCAGGGCGGTGAAGCGCTTGTACACGTTGGGGTAATCGCGCTCGACCACGGTGATCTGTGGCGCCGTCTTGCCGGGGATCAGCGCGCATTCGCCGCGTTTCCAGTCTTTCACCTCGAACGGCTGGGCCAGTTCGGATGGCGTGTCATGCATCAGCGGTGTCAGCACCACCTCTTGTTCCACCCCCAGGTGGCCGATACAAACCTCGCTGAACTTCTTGGCAAAACCCTTGTAGATGTCCCAGTCGCTGCGCGACTGCCAGGCCGGATCGACTGCGGTCGACAGCGGATGGATGAACGGGTGCATGTCGCTGGTGTTGAGGTCGTTTTTCTCGTACCAGGTGGCAGTGGGCAGCACGATGTCGCTGTACAGGCAGGTCGTGCTCATGCTGCCGGCATACATCTTCTTGTCGGCCAGTGGTGATATCACCTCTTCCATGCCAAGCTTCTCGTAGCGCCACTGGTCGGTGTGGGCATAGAAGAAGCTGGTGCTGTTCATCTGGCGTGGTGGGCGGATCCAGTCCAGCGCAAACGCGAGCGCGGTCCAGCCGGTTTGCGGGCGCAGCTTTTCCTGCCCGACATAGTGCGCCCAGCCGCCACCGCTCTGGCCGACGCAACCGCACATCATCAGCATGTTGATGACGCCGCGGTAGTTCATGTCGCTGTGGTACCAGTGGTTCATCGCGGCACCGATGATGACCATCGACTTGCCGTGTGTCTTGTCTGCGTTCTCGGCAAACTGGCGCGCCACCGTGATCAATTGGGCGCGGGGTGTACCGGTGATGCGCTCCTGCCATGCCGGCGTGTAGGGCGTGTCGTCGTCAAAACTGCTGGCCGCCATTTCGCCAGGCAGGCCGCGCGCCACGCCATAGTTGGCCACCTGCAAGTCAAATACGGTAGCGACCAGGGCTTCGCGTTTTTCGCCATCCCGACCCAAGGCGATGCGTTGCACCGGCACGGTGCGCACCAGCACATCGTTCGCGCTGTCGCCGCTGGTGTTGCTGGAAAAGTGCGGTGTGGCGATGCCCCCAAAGTAAGGGAAACCCACGCGCGCCGTCAGTGCGCTCGGGTTGGTGCCCTCGAGCACCGACAGTTTCAGGTGTACGTCGTGGCCATGGCGCGCTTCCTTGGCCTCCAGATTCCACTGCCCCTGATCGGCGCGCCCGTCGGGGCCCCAGCGAAAACCGATGGCACCCTGAGGCAACACGACTTTGCCGGAGGCATCGAAGGCCACGGTTTTCCACTCGGGGTTGTTGGCCTGGCCGAGTTTGCCGTTGAAGTCCGATGCCCGCACATAACGGTCTGGCACCATCACCGTTTCCCCGCTCGCCAATTGCTGTTCTTTCAGCATCACCAGCATCGGCATATCGGTGTAACGCCGCACATAGTCGTCGAAATAGGCGCTGCGGGTGGTGCGGGCCCCCGTGTTGCCTGCTGGCGGCTGCCCTCCGAGGGAGCTGGAAGAACCGGGGGCGGCCAGGCGTTCTTGCCCGCCGTCGGGAAAGTAGAACTCCTTGAGGATCACGTGGCCCATGGCCATGGCCACCGCCGCGTCCGTGCCCTGCTTGGGGTGCATCCAGATATCGGCCAGCTTGGCCACTTCCGAATAGTCGGGCGTGACGGCGACAGTTTTTGCACCCTTGTAGCGCACCTCGGTGAAGAAATGCGCATCCGGCGTGCGCGTCTGCGGGACGTTGGAGCCCCAGGCGATAATGAAACTGGAGTTGTACCAGTCGGCCGATTCCGGCACGTCTGTCTGTTCGCCCCAGACCTGCGGGCTGCTGGGGGGCAGGTCGCAGTACCAGTCGTAAAAACTCATGCAGACGCCGCCGATCAGGCTCAGGTAGCGGCTGCCCGCGGCGTAACTCACCATCGACATGGCGGGAATCGGAGAAAAGCCTATCACCCGGTCCGGGCCGTGTTTCTTGATGGTGTATACGTTGGCGGCGGCGATGATCTCGTTCACCTCGTCCCAGCTGGAACGCACCATGCCGCCCAGCCCGCGGATGCTCTGGTAATTCTTGCGGGTGGCGTCGTTCTCCACAATCGAGGCCCAGGCGTCGACCGGGTCGTGCGCCAGGCGCGCCGCGCGCCAGCTCTGGAGCAGGCGTGCGCGCACCATCGGATATTTGACGCGGTTGGCGCTGTACAGGTACCAGCTGTAGCTGGCGCCGCGGGCGCAGCCCCTGGGCTCGTGGTTCGGCATGTCCCAGCGGGTGCGCGGGTAGTCGGTTTGCTGGGTTTCCCAGGTAACGATACCGCCTTTGACATAGATCTTCCAGGAGCACGAGCCGGTGCAGTTCACGCCGTGGGTCGAGCGCACGATCTTGTCGTGCGCCCAGCGGTTGCGGTAGGCGTCTTCCCAGGTGCGGTCTTCGCCGGTGGTGACGCCGTGGCCACCCGAGAAGCACTCCCGCGGGGCAGAGAAGTAGGTCAGTCGATCCAGAAAATGGCTCATGGGGGTCCTCGTGGGGAAACTGTCGCTGGGAATCAGGGGTTTTTGATCTCGGCACCGGCGCGCAGGTAGAACCACCAGTTCAGGACCAGACACAGGGCGTAGAAGACGGCGAAGCCATACATGGCGATCTGCGGCGTGCCGGCCTTGATCTGATCGCCGATGACGATTGGCGCGACGAATGCGCCGTAGGCGGCGATGGCCGAGGTCCAGCCCAGCACCGGACCGGCCTGCTGGCGGTCGAAGATCACGCCGATGGTGCGGAAGGTGGAGCCGTTGCCGATGCCGCTGGCTGCGAACAGCAGCACGAACAACAGCATGAAGGGCGTGAAGTACTGTTCTGGTGTAGCCGACTGGTAGGCCTGCATCATGACGTAACCCACCGCCACCGAGGCGGCCACCATCACCACCGAGATCACCTGGGTCACGATGGAGCCACCGACCTTGTCCGAGATCCAGCCGCCGATCGGACGTATGGCCGCACCCACAAAGGGGCCAATCCAGGCATAGGTGAATGCCGATGGCGCATTGGGGTTCTTCAGGGTGTGCTGCATCACGCCGGCCGCATCTGGCACATGGCTGATGCCGAAGATCACAGTGATCGACAACGGCAGGGCTATCGAGAAGCCGATGAAAGAGCCGAAGGTGACGATGTACAGGGCGGTCAGCGCCCAGGTGTGCTTGTTGCGGAATATCAGGAATTGCTTGGCCACGCCTTCTTTCATCGGGCCGAAGGCAGCGAGTTTCATCACCAGCAATGCACTCACGATGTCGAGCGGGATTGCCACCCACATGCTGATCTGGCCCAGGCCGGTGGGCGCCGGGAGGTACAGGTAGAGGCCGAGGATGGAGGGCAAAAAGGCCAGCGTGTAGAGGTAGATGATCTTGGCAAATGCCACCAGCGGGCTGCCGGTGTCCGGCGAAACGGATTTGAGGTTGCTCATGCCGAACCAGCACAACACGGACAGCGGCACCAGCGACAGCACCCATGCAAAGCCGGCGTTCTGAATCCAGGTCGGTGTGCCGGCCTGGATCTTGCCCAGAATCCAGCCGCTGTCCTTCAGCAGTGTCATGGACTGGCCACCGAAGTCGCCGAACAGTGCGACTGTCATCACCAGCGGGATCACCACCTGCATGGTGGTGGCGCCGAAGTTGCCGATGCCGGCATTCAGGCCCAGGGCGGTGCCCTGCAAACGCTTTGGAAAAAAGGTGCTGATGTTGGACATGGAGCTGGCAAAGTTGCCACCGCCCACGCCCGACCACAGGGCCATCAGCTGGAACGCCCACAATGGCCAGTCCTTGTGCTGCAACGCCACGCCGGTGCCGATGGCCGGCGCCAGCAGCATGGCGGTGGTCAGGAAGATGGTGTTGCGCCCGCCGGCCAGGCGGATCAGGAACGACGCCGGGATGCGCATCGTGGCGCCGGATATGCCGGCAATGGCGGTCAGCGTGAAGAGTTCGGCCTGGGTAAAGGGGAAACCCAGGTTGAGCATCTGCACGGTGATGATGCCCCACATGCCCCACACCGCGAATCCGCATAACAATGCGGGTACCGGAATCCACAAGTTGCGGTAGGCGATCTTCTTGCCGGTGGTCTCCCAGAAGTCCCGGTCCTCCGGCCGCCAGTCAGTCACGTCGGTGCTGCTGGTCGCCTTGGCAATGCTGTTCATGGTGGCTCCCGGTTATCCGTTGAGCGCGAATTCGGTGGCGTTCTTGCCCATCAGTTCGGTGTGCCGGACTTCGGTCCAGTACATCCAGATCAGCGACACCCAGACGACTCCGTACATCAACATGAAGGCGCTGGAGCGGATGCCGGTGAGGTCCATCAGCGCCCCGAACATGATGGGCAGCACGAAGCCGCCCATGCCGCCAGCCAGGCCGACAATGCCACTGACGGTGCCGATGTTTTCGGGATAATCGTCGCTGATGTACTTGAACACGCTGGCCTTGCCAAAGGCCCAGGCAATGCCCAGGATGAACATCAAGGCCGTGAACGTGTAGACGTTCAGGCCGATGTGGAACGACTTGGGGCCGTCCACCGTGAGGATGGTGAAATCGGTCTGCGGATAACTGAGCAGGAACAGGCAGATCCAGCTGACCCACAGCACCCACCAGGTGACACTGTGGGCACCGTAT
>JANLVB010000540.1:0-3895 GCA_031363785.1 Betaproteobacteria bacterium | reverse complement strand
ATCGTCTTGAGCAGGGTGATGATCTGGGCCTGGATCGACACATCCAGTGCCGTCGTCGGCTCGTCTGCCACGATCAGCTGCGGCTCGGCGGCCAGGGCCAGGGCAATCACCACGCGCTGTCGCATGCCGCCCGAGAACTGGTGCGGAAAATGATCGATGCGTTGCGCTGCGGCCGGTATGCCGGTGTCCTGCAACAGCGTAATGGCACGCTCGCGCGCCTCCTGCTCACCCATCGGCAGGTGGGTGCGGATGGTCTCGACGAGTTGGCGGCCGATGGAATACAGCGGGTTGAGCGAAGTAAGCGGGTCCTGGAAGATCGCGCCGATGCGCCGGCCACGGATGTGTCGCATCTGGTCATGCGACAGGTTGTCGATGCGTTGCCCGTCCAGCAGTATCTGCCCGCTTGCAATGCGCCCGGGGGGCTCCAGCAGGCCGATGATGGCGGCGCCGGTCAGCGATTTGCCGGCCCCAGACTCACCGACCACACCCAAAATCTCCCCGGGGGCGATGTCGAACGAGATGCGGTCCAGGGCGCGCAGGGTACCGCGACGCCCCGGGAACTCGACCACCAGCTCGTTGACCGAGAGCAGACTCACGCCTCAGACCCCCGGGTGGGCATGATGGCGGATGAACAATCGTTGACCATGTTGGGGTGGGTGGTGCGTCAGCGCAGGCGCGGGTTGAGTGCATCGCGCAACCAGTCACCGAGCAGGTTGACCGACAGCGCAATGATGATCAGCATCAGGCCCGGAAACACCGTGATCCACCACTCACCCGAGAACAGGTAATCGTTGCCGATCCGGATCAGGGTGCCGAGTGACGGCGATGTGGGTGGTGCGCCAACGCCGAGAAAGGACAACGTGGCCTCGGTGATGATGGCCGTCGCCACCTGTATCGTGGCCAGCACCAGCACCGGCCCCAGTACATTGGGCAACACATGCAAACGCATGATGCGAAGCGGTGCCACACCGGTGACGCGTGCCGCCTGCACATACTCCTTGTTGCGCTCGACCATGGTGGAGCTGCGCACGGTGCGTGCGTACTGCACCCAGCCGGTCAGCGTGATGGACACGATCAACACGCCGAGCGCCAGCGAGTCCGGCGCCTTGGGAAAGATCGCACGGCCGACGCCGGCGATCAACAGCGCGACCAGAATCGCCGGGAACGACAACATCACGTCACACAGGCGCATCAGGGCGGCGTCGATCCAGCCGCCCACAAAACCGGCCAGCAGCCCGAGCGCGACACCAATCACCACCGACAGCAGCACCGAGGCAAAACCGACGGCGAGGGAAATACGGGCGCCATACATCAGCGCCGACAGGATGTCGCGGCCCTGGTCGTCAGTGCCCAGCAGGTATTTGCTGCTGCCGTCGCGCAACCAGGCCGGCGGCAGGCGGGCGTCGCCCAGCTCCAGCGTGGCCAGGTCGAACGGGTTGTGCGGCGCCACCCAACCGGCGAACACCGCGAAGAACACACAAATGAAGGCCACCAGTGCTGCGCCAATGGCCATCGGCGACTGGCGAAAGCTGTAACCGACGTCACTGTCCCAGAGTCGTGCCAGCGCTGACATCATGCTGACCCTTCGCCCTGCCGGGCTGCGGTGCGAGCTTGCTTGGGGCGGCCCGGCGCGGCGCTCATTCCACCTCCAGCGGCATTGCGTGTTCGACCAGGCTGGCATGCAGGGCGGCGCCGAGCGGCAGGATGTCGTCGTTGAAGTCGTAACGGCTGTTGTGCAGGAAACAGCTGCCGACTCCGTTCTCTTCGCCCTGGCCGATGCGCAGGTAGGCGCCAGGCTTGACCTGCAGCATGAACGAGAAATCCTCCGCGCCCATGCTGGGCTCCAGGTCTCGCACCACGTGCTCGCGCCCTACCAGGCTGGTCGCGACATCGGCGGCAAAATGCGCCTCCGCCGCGCTGTTGATGGTGGCCGGGTAACTGCGCTCGTAGAGCACCGAGGCAGTGGCTCCGAAACCGACTGCGATGCCGGCGCACAACTCGCCCAGGCGGCGCTCCACCATGGCTTGCACCGCCGGGCTGAAAGTACGCACCGTGCCCACCAGTGTCACCGTGTCGGGAATGACGCTCATGGCAAGCGGGTCACCAGCGCGCATGGCACACAGGCTGACGACGGCGCTGTCCACCGGGCGCACATTGCGCGCCACAATGCTTTGCACCGCCGTGATGATGTGGCCCGCCACCAGCACCGGATCGATGGTGTTGTAGGCATGGGCACCATGGCCGCCGCGCCCGGTGATGGTGATGGTGATGCGGTCGGCAGCCGCCATCATCGGCCCGGGGTTGATTCCTATCGTGCCCGGTCGCATGGCCGGCCAGTTGTGCATGCCGTACACCGCGTCGACCGGAAAACGCGCGAACAAGCCGTCCTCGATCATTGCGCGCGCTCCCGCGTAGCCCTCTTCACCGGGCTGGAAGATCAGTACCGCGGTACCGTCGAAGTGACGCGTCTCCGCCAGATAACGGGCGGCACCCACCAGCATGGCGGTATGACCGTCGTGGCCGCAGCCATGCATCAGGCCCGAGGTGCCGGATTTCCAGGCAAAGTCGTTGTGCTCGGTCATCGGCAGCGCATCCATGTCGGCGCGCAGGCCTGTCATCTTGCCGCTGGCCGACTTTTGCCCGCGCACCACGGCCACGACACCGGTCTTGCCGATGCCGGTAAACACCTCGTCCACCCCACACAGTTGCAGCGCCTGCACCACGCGCCCGGCGGTATAACGCTCCTCAAAGCCCAACTCCGGGTGGGCATGCAGGTCCCGCCGCAAGGCAGTGAGTTCGGGGTGAAATTGCGCAATATGCGCAAAGGCGCGGCCACGCGCCTTCCAGCGGTAGGCGGCTTCGACAGCTTTCATCCATGCCCCTTGCCATCGACACGCAGGCGCGGATCGACCACGAAATACAACAAATCCACCACCAGGTTGATGACGACAAAAATCAGCGAAATCAGGCACAGGTAGGCGGCCATCACCGGGATGTCGGCAAAACCCACCGCCTGGATGAACAACAATCCCATGCCGGGCCACTGAAACACGGTCTCGGTGATGATGGCAAAAGCAATCAGGCCACCCAGTTGCAGGCCGGTGATGGTCATGACCGGCACCAGCGTGTTTTTCAGCGCGTGGCCAAAATGGATCGCCCGGTTGCTCAGGCCGCGGGCCCGGGCAAACTTGATGTAGTCGGTGCGCAGCACCTCCAGCATCTCGGCGCGCACCAGCCGCATGATCAAGGTCAACTGGAAGATGGCCAGCGTCACGGCCGGCAGCACGATATGTTGCCAGCCCTTGGCCGACAGCAGACCGGTGCTCCACCAGCCCAGTTGCTTTACGTCACCACGGCCAAAACTCGGGAACCAGCCCAGCCACACGGCAAACACCAGGATCAGCAGAATGCCGATCAGAAAACTGGGCAGCGACACACCGAGCAGTGAAAAAGTCATGAACAGCTGGCTCAGGAAGTTGCCACGGCGCAAGGCCGCGTAGACCCCCATCGGCACACCCACCAGCAGCGCCACACTGGCGGCCACAAAGGCCAGCTCCATGGTGGCGGGCAAACGCTCTGCGATCAGTTTGGACACCTTGGCGCCCTGGCGCAGACTCAGGCCAAACTCGCCTTGCACCGCATTCAGCAGAAAGTGCCAGAACTGCACCAGAAAGGACTGGTCCAGCCCGAGTTGCGCGCGCAGTGCGCGGATCTGGTCGGCCGTGGCATCCTGACCCAGCAGGAACAGCACCGGGTCACCGACATACTGGAACAGCGTGAAGGCGATGAATGCCACTGTCACCATCACGAAGACAGCCTGGATCAGTCGGCGCAGAATGAAAGCAAACATCAAGACGGAAGGCGAGTCGCCTGAATGTAGCATGGCCAGTTGGGG
>JANLVB010000529.1:0-12484 GCA_031363785.1 Betaproteobacteria bacterium | reverse complement strand
CCTTGATGGCGCTGATGAGCTGCCCGGTCAGGGCATTGACTACATACAGGTAGGCGGCATAGTTGCCGCCGCAGTTGGCGTAATTCGGTGTGCCATGGGTACAACCGGCGTAACTGCCCAGGCCGTCGTTGTATCCATTGCCGAAAATCACCACATCGACCATGGCGCCAGAAATCTTCATCTTGGCCATCGAGATCGTGCCGTAGGTGTAACCCAGGTTGACATAGGCGTTCACTGTGGCCGGCGCAGCATAGCTGAGTTTGGTCGGGGTGATCTCCCACATCACCTTGGCCGCGACCTCGGTGTCGCTGCTGGCGCTCAGGCCGGCGCTGCCGGTGATGTTCAGCGCATACAGGCCCTTGCCGCCGGAGCCCAGGCCACCGACCAGCATGCGGACATCACCGTCGTCGACGGTGGCGACGTTGACCTGGCCATCCACATAATAATCGTGCACATAGGGGGTTACAGCCAGGTTCTTCATCTTCGGCAGCAACATCGATGGCACATAGGCCCAGCGCTCGGTGCCGCCGTCTGCCGTTGCCTTGATGGCATGCAACATACCGTCGTTGGCGCCGACGAACAGGGTCGGATTGGTGGCGTCGGCCACATACAGCGGACGCGAATGCACGATGTCGCCCATCACGGTGAGGCGCTTGCGGTAAGTGGTGCCCTCACCAGTGCGATCACCGCGCAGGAAGTTCACCAGCGCCGTGTCGTTGTTGAGCAGGGTCATTTGCGCCGCAGACAGGCTGGCCAGACGAAACGCGGCACCGGTGCCGTCGTCCTTCATGGTGCCGATGAAGCGCCCGGTGTCGGGGTTCTGGCCGTCGATCTCATCACCATGCCATTGGCTGAAGCCGATGTTGCCCCGTGCGTCCACGGGGTAATAAAACAGGGAACCACTCCAGAACTCGCGCTCGTACTGGGTACGAAACAGCGCTTCGTTGCCGGAGCGCAGGTCGTAGTTCGTCATCTCGTCCTGTGACACATAACCCACCGGCTGGCCGGCCGGCGAGAAGGCGGCGATGGCCAGCGCCATCTTGACCGCCACGCCAAGCGCTGCAAGCAAAGCCAGACCACCCAGCCACATGGATCGTTTCATCGTGATGGACATGTTTTTCTCCCCTGGGCTAACAGCTCAAGACGCTGTAATAGGACTGCACAAACTTGGTGGCGCCGCGTGCACTGACGCCACGCGCCGTGATCAGATAGGTGTTGACCTGGTTGCAGGCCGCGCTGGCACGGCCACCGACCACCGCACTGGAGCCCTGCAGGCGACTGTTGCGCGACATCAGTTCGATGAAGTAACGCTGCGCGTTGCTGCCGCCAACGGCCAGGGAGTTGGTATTGCCCCAGGTCATCGACAGCGGGCTGTTGGCCGGTGCCACCAGCGCCGCCAGGTAACCGGTGGGAAGCAACTGCGGCGTTGCGACGTTGTAGGCGGCAAAACCCGGGTCGTTGTAGCCGGTAGCCGCCGGGGTGGTGGCAAGCCAGTTTTCCGCCGTGGTGATGGCCACCTCGGCGTTGTTGAGCGCGCTGTCCTCGAATTGCAGATTGCCGGCCAGCTTGAACTGGGTGTTGGAGGTGCTGACGGCGGTGATGCCTATCATCATGATCAGCACCAGGATCAGCAGCGCAATCACCAGCGTGGCGCCGTTCTGGCGCACGGCAAAACGCGGGTGGTGGAAACGTCGGGTGGTGGGGCAGCGCATGGTGATCACCCTCAGTTGCGCAGGTTGACGACGGTGCTGAACAGCTGGCGGCGAAAGCCGTCAGCCTTGACAAAATTCTGGCCGCCCATGGCATAGGTGTTGGTATTGCTGTAACCGGGCTCGGCCGTTGCATTACGCGCCAGCAGCCAGATGCGCACCGAGTTCACCAGCTCCCATTCGGTGGCCGTGCCGGCGGCGGTGGAAAATGCATTGGCGGTGAGCGGCGTGGTGCCGGCATTCACATAACGCGTCGCACCACTGGTATCCAGATAACCGTATTGCACCTGCAGATGCTCGATGCCGCTGGCGACCAGCTCGCGCGCCATGGTGCCATCGGCCAGCAGCGCGATGCGAAACAGGGCCGGTATCGCCGGCACCTCGGTGCCGGTTGACGGGCTGATGTAATAGACATAATTTTGCAGCGTGAAACTCTGCAACGGTGCGGTAGCCCCGGTGAAGGTCGGGGCGGTGGTGCCACGGAACACCTGGCCGCGGTTGAAGCTGGACAAGAAGTGAAAGCGGTTGGCGTTGCTGGCGGCCAGCTCGGCGGCCGTCAAGGGAATGACACCGACACGGCGTACTACCAGGACGTCGTTGCCGGCGAGGTAATTGGCGGCCGGAATACACGAGCCGGTAAACGGATTGGCGTCATTGGAGCCCCAGATGCCTTGACGAATATTGGAGACAAACGTGCCGTTTGCTGTAACTCCGTCCAGGCATTCGCCGGTGACGGCGGCAAAAGCACCGGGGTCGGTCGGGTCGCCCCAGGTATAGCCGCGAAAGCCGGCTTCGCGCAGCTCCTGTTTCAGGGTGTTGAGTGCATAACGCCCATTGGTCATCAGCTCCGAAGTGCGGTCGTTGCTGCGTGAATTGGACGAATTGGTGGCCAGCACCCCAACCAAACCGGCCAGAATGCCCAGGCCGATGGTGATCGAGATCATCATCTCGATCAGCGTGAAGCCGGCCAGCCGCGAGCGGGATGGTGCTACGCGGCGCGTCAGGACAGGTTTGGCGGTGCTCATGGATTGTCAAAAATGGTGCGGCTGGCGGTGTAGAAAAAGCGCTCGCCGCTGCCCGCCGCGTTGCTGCCGAGTTGCGAGGTGTTGTCGAAAGCAGCATTGGTGGTGTCGGCGCGGCGGTCGACCCAGCTGACAGTGACAGTCACGGTGCTGGGGTTGCCGCCGGCGTTGACGACCGACCAGGAGCTCTGCGGCAGAGTTGCCGCAACCGTGTTCTGCCACACCGACAGGTCGTACAGGGCGAGTGCGCTGCAGACGCCGCCCGCCAGCCGGTCACAGGTGCACACCGCATCGGCACAGCTGGTGAGCAGCGGATTGGGCGCGTTGGACAGGGCCAGGTCGTACGCGCCCTTGCTGACGGCGTTCTTGTTGGCCTCCATGCGTTCCGTGAGGTCGGCGACAAGAAAGACCGCCTGGGTGCGAAACTGGCCGCCCTGGTTCATGCGCATGGAATACGCCTGCAGGCCGGCCGTGCCCAGCAGTGCCAGCGCGATGATGAGCAGGGTGACCAGCACCTCGATCATGGAAAATCCGCGCTGGTTGCGGCGCGTTGTTGGCGGAACACATCGGATCAGCATCGTCGCCGCTCCTATTGTTTGGTGATGTTGCCGGTGGCGGCCACAGCCACCGTGCGGTTGGTGGTGCCGGCCAGCGTCAGCGTTGCCGCGGTACCGGTGCTGTTGGCGCGAAACCGGACCGGGTTGGCGGTGGTGGTCATGGTCAGCGTGCCGGTTAGGGGCGGGCGCACCGTCAGCGGGTTCGGGTCGGTGATGGTGCTGGCGGCACACTGGCCTGGTACCGCGCCCTCGATACAGACCAGCCAGCCCTGGGTCCAGGCCACCACGGCACAGTCGGTGCCGCCGGCGTTGCGGCCACACACCAGCACCGGGGTGTTGCGCTTGATGGCTTCGCCGCGGGCCTGGTTCAGGTCGCTGATGACCAGACCCAGCGCGGAGTTCTGCCGCGTGGTGTTCAGCATATCGCGAAACGACGGCACAGCGATAGCGGCCAGAATGCCACCGATGGTCATCACGATCAACAATTCGGTGATGGTGAAGCCGACCTGCGTCAGGGTCGTGGCGGGAACTGTTTTCATGGATCGCAGAATAGCCCAGGCTGGCGGCGCCTGGTAGCGCACGCCGACGAATGGCAGGATTCACCCGCCAGACGGCGTGCATGGGGGGCCAGCGGCACGCCAGAATCGCCATAACGTGAAATTCTCCACAGTTCTTGGCCCATGACCCCGCGCCGCAGACTGCTGCTGCTGGGCTTGTGTTCTGCCGCCGCAGCGGCGGCGCGCCACGCCGACGCACCGGCGGTGCGCGCGGTTCCCGCGCAGGCGGTGTGGGAGCCCTACCCCTACGCAAAATTCGGCATGCACACTTACCAATGGCCGCGGTAGACGACGCCACCGATCAGCGCCACATGCAGCTGGCATTGGCCAGCGCGGCAAACGCGGTGGGCCTGAGTGAACCCAATCCGCGCGTGGGCTGCGTACTCACCGCCGCGGACGGACGCGTCATAGGCATTGGCCACACCCAGCGTGCGGGTGAGGCGCATGCCGAAATCATGGCCTTGCACGACGCTGCGGCACATGGCGGGAGTTGTGTCGGCGCCACCGCCTATGTGACCCTGGAGCCGTGTTCCCACCACGGCCGCACCGGCCCCTGCTGTGATGCACTGGCAGCCGCCGGGGTCGCAAGGGTGGTGGCCTCACTGCAGGACCCCAACCCGCAGGTGGCCGGGCGCGGGTTTGCGCGCCTGCGCGCCGCCGGTATTACGGTCGACGTCGGGGCGGCGGCGGCGGCGGCGCGCGCCCTCAATATCGGATTTTTCAGCCGCATGCTGCGCCAGTTGCCGTGGGTGCGCCTGAAGCTGGCGGCCTCACTCGACGGCAAGACCGCGCTGGAAAGCGGCGTCAGCCAATGGATCACCTCGGAGCCAGCGCGCAGCGACGGCCATGCCTGGCGCGCCCGCGCCAGTGCCGTATTGACCGGTATCGGCACGGTGCTGGAGGACAACCCGCAGCTCGACGTACGCCTGGTGCCGTGCCAGCGCCAGCCCGACCTGGTGTTGGTGGACAGTGCCCTGCAGACACCACTGGAGGCGCGGCTGTTCACCACCAAACGCGCAGTGCTGATCTATTGCGCCGTAGCCGAACCCGCGCGCGTGGCAGCACTCAGCCAGCGCGGCGCCACTGTCATCAGCATGCCGGGCGCTGCGGATGCCGGGCGCAGCAAGGTCGATCTGTCTGCCATGCTGCGTGATCTGGCGCGGCGCGGTGTGAACGAGCTGCATGTGGAGGCTGGCCACAAGCTCAACGGCTCCTTGTTGCGGGAACAGTTGGTCGACGAACTGCTGGTCTATCTGGCGCCCCGCCTGCTGGGGCCGGGGCGTGACATGGCGGCCCTCGGCCCGCTCACTGCGCTGGCAGACGCGATTGCGCTGGACTTCGGAGCGGCACAGATGGTCGGCCCGGACCTGCGCCTGAACGCCACCGTGCGCGGCCGTGCGCAGTTTTGACGGGCAGCGAAAGTGCGGCCATTCGGCGGCGCAACTAAAATGGCCTGATGTTCACCGGAATCATCACCGGCGTGGGGCGCATCGCCGCAGTTCACGCCCAAGGTAGCTCTTTGGCCCATGGCAAACGCCTGCTGGTGCAGTGCCCTCCATCCTATTTGGATGACGCACAGCCGGGCGACAGCATCGCCATCAATGGCGCCTGCATGACGGCGGCACGCATCGACGTCGCAAATCACCGTTTTGAAGTCGATGTATCGGCCGAATCGCTGGACAAGACCACCGGGCTGGACCGACCCGGTGCCGTGAACCTGGAGAAGGCGCTGCGCGCCAGCGACCGGCTCGGCGGGCATATCGTGTCTGGCCATGTGGACGGC
This sequence comes from Betaproteobacteria bacterium, assembly GCA_031363785.1. Lineage (GTDB taxonomy): Bacteria > Pseudomonadota > Gammaproteobacteria > Burkholderiales > Burkholderiaceae_C > CAISIP01. The sequence continues at coordinate 6,856 of JANLVB010000529.1, read as the reverse complement.
ATTGGCAACGTGACGCACTTCGCCGAGATCGGCGAGAGCTGGCAATTGCGGGTGCTGACCGAGGCTGCGCTGGCCAAATTCCTGGCCTGCAAGGGGTCCGTCACCGTGAACGGCGTCAGCCTCACCGTGAACGCGGTGCGGGACCTGGAAGCCGGTTGCGAGATCAGCATCAATCTGATTCCGCACACCGTGCAAAACACGGCGCTGGGAGCGTTGCAGGCCGGCGCCCTCGTGAACCTGGAGGTCGACATGATCGCGCGTTATGTGGAGCGTATGCTGGGCCAAGCCGGAGCACCAGCGCCAGTCGCGGAGTACCAGCCATGAGCAGCCTGCTTGAGCCGCACGGCACAATCCATGATGCAGCAGCGCAGCCTGGGCGGCAAGCTGCTGACATCGCCCCGGTGGACGACATCGTGGTCGAACTGCGCGCCGGGCGCATGGTGATCCTGGTGGACGAGGAGGACCGGGAAAACGAAGGCGATCTGATACTGGCGGCCGACCATGTCAGTGCCCAGGCCATCAATTTCATGGCGCGTTTCGGGCGCGGGCTGATCTGCCTGACACTGACCCGGGAACGTTGCGAACACCTGCAGTTGCCGCCCATGGCGGTGCGCAACGGTGACAAGAAGGGCACGGCGTTCACGGTGTCGATCGAGGCGGCCGACGGCGTCAGCACCGGCATCTCCGCCGCCGACCGGGCGCGCACGGTGCAGGCGGCGGTAGCTTCCAACGCGATGCCAAGCGACCTGGTGCAGCCGGGTCATATCTTCCCGCTGCAGGCAGTTGATGGCGGAGTACTGATGCGTGCCGGGCACACCGAGGCTGGCTGCGACCTGGCGGCACTGGCGGGCTGTTCGCCGTCAGCCGTGATTTGCGAGATCATGAAAGACGACGGCACCATGGCGCGGCTGCCCGACCTGCAACTGTTTGCGTCCGAACACGGCCTGAAGATCGGCACCATTGCCAGCCTGATCGAATACCGCAGCCGGGTCGAGTCGCTGGTGCAGCGCCTGGGCAGCCGCAGCCTGCTCACCGCCAGCGGCGAATTCACTGCCCATGCATTTCGCGACACACCGGGCCAGGGCCTGCACCTGGCGCTGGTGCGCGGCCACTGGAGCGAACACGACACCGTGCCGGTGCGGGTGCATGAACCGCTGTCGGTGCTGGACGCGCTGGAGGTCGGACGCAGCATGCATTCCTGGAGCCTGGACATGTGCCTGGCGCGTATCGCGCAGGAAGGCCGGGGTGTGGTGGTATTGCTCAATTGCGGCGAAAGCGCCACCCAGTTGCTGCAGCAGTTCGACGGTACGGCAAGTGCCAGCCACGGCCCGCAGCGCGGACGCATGGACCTGCGTACCTACGGCGTGGGTGCACAGATACTGCGCGCGTGCGGCGTGCAAAAGATGGCGTTGTTGGGCAACCCGCGCCGTATGCCCAGCATGACCGGTTACGGCCTGGAAATATGCGGCTACATCACGCATTGACAACACAAGGAGCAGCATGTTCGGGGCAGACAAGGAAAAACTGGAGTCCGGCGACGGTCGGCTGGATGGGCGCGAACTGCGCATCGCCATCGTGCAGGCGCGCTTCAACGAGGCGGTGACGAACGCACTGGCACAGGCCTGCCAGCAGGAACTGCTGGCATTGGGTGTGCCGTTGGCCCAGACCACGCTGGTGCAGGTGCCCGGCGCGCTGGAGGTGCCAGTGGCCTTGCAGGCACTGGCAGAAACCGGAAAATACGACGCCCTGGTGGCCCTGGGTTGCATCATCCGTGGCGAGACCTACCACTTCGAGCTGGTGGCCAACGAGTCCGGCCAGGGGGTGGCGCGGGTGGCGCTGGACTACCAGCTGCCGATCGCCAACGCCATTCTGACGACCGAGAACCTGGAGCAGGCGGTGGCGCGCCAGTACGACAAGGGGCGCGACGCAGCGCGCGTGGCAGTAGAGATGGCGAATCTGATGGAGGCCATCGGATGAGCGCCGCGCCGGGCCGCCCCAGACTAGCTCGCACCGCAGCCCGCAGGGCGGAGGTACACAAGTGAGCGCCGTCGGCTCCGTGGCCAGCGGCAAACGCCCGCCACGCCAATCCCGCACCGGGTTGACCAGCACCGGTGCCCGCAAGGCCGGCAGCAAGTCGCAACGCAGCCGCTCGCGCGAATTCGCCCTGCAGGCGCTGTACCAGCATCTGGTGGGACGCAACGCGCTGCCCGACATCGACCTCTTCACACGCGACCTGGCCGGTTTCGGCAAATGCGACGTCCCGCACTTCGACGCACTGCTGGCGGGATGTGTGGCGCAACAAGAGCAATTGGACGCACTGATCCTGCCCCGGCTCGACCGCAGTCTGAACCAAATCTCGCCGATTGAACACGCCATCATGTGGATCGGCGCTTACGAGCTGCAGCATTGCCCGGACGTGCCTTGGCGCGTCGTGCTCAATGAGTGCATCGAGCTGGCGAAGGAATTCGGCGGCACCGATGGCCATAAATACGTGAATGCCGTGTTGAACGTGCTGGCACCGACGCTGCGTGCGGCCGAGGTCACGCGGGACCGCGGCACCCGCGCATGAGGCTGTTGGCGCGCGCCGGGCCCATGCGAATGAAAACATTGCGATGAACCAAGATCTGTCGATATGGCACCTGGTACTCAACGCCAGCCTGGTGGTGCAGCTGGTCATGCTGCTGCTGATCGTGGTGTCGGTGGCCAGCTGGGCCGCGATCTTCCGCAAGTGGTTCGCTCTGCGGCGCATGAAGGTGCTCAACGAGACCTTCGAGCGCGAGTTCTGGTCCGGCACCAGCCTGAACGACCTGTTTGCCGCCGCCGCCAAGAACGCCCGTGAATCCGGCGCCATGGAGCGCATATTTGCCAGTGGCATGCGCGAGTTCCAGAAGTTGCGCGAACGCCGGATCAGTGATTCCGGCACGCTGATGGACGGCGCACGGCGCGCCATGCGCGCCAGTTTCCAGCGCGAAATGGATGAGGTGGAGTCCAACCTGTCGTTCCTCGCGTCGGTCGGCTCGGTATCGCCGTACGTCGGACTGTTCGGCACGGTGTGGGGCATCATGCATGCCTTCACCGGGCTGGCCAATCTGCAACAGGTCACGCTGGCCACCGTGGCACCGGGCATCGCCGAGGCCCTGGTGGCCACCGCCATCGGGCTGTTTGCCGCCATTCCGGCGGTGGTGGCCTACAACCGGTTCGCGCGCGACATCGACCGCATCGCCATCCGGCTGGAAACCTTTATCGAAGAGTTTTCCAACATCCTGCAGCGCAACGTCGGGGCGCAGTCAGCGTCCGGTCACTAGCCCGGGCACCACCGCATGCCTTCCCTCGTCAGCCGTGGCCGCGGGCGACGCACCATCAACGAGATCAACATGGTGCCGTTCATCGACGTCATGCTGGTGCTGCTGATCATCTTCATGGTCACGGCTCCGCTCATCACGCCCAGTGTGATCGACCTGCCCAGCGTGGGCCGGGCAGCCAGACAACCCGACCAGGTGCTGCAGATTGTGGTGGGGCGCGACGGGAGCCTGGAGCTCAAAGGCGCAGGCGCGGCAAGCCGGGTCACGCTGCAGGGCGTGGCGTCGGCAGTCAAGGCCTCCCAGGCCGGAGCAACGAATCCGGCCGTGGTGATCAGTGCCGATCGCAACGTCAAATACGAAGTGGTCGTCAAGCTGATGGACACACTGCAGCGCGCCGGTGTGCAGCGGGTCGGCCTGTCGGTGCAATTGGCCAACTGACCAACTGACACGTGGATACGACCGACCGGCTCGACTTTGCCCCGCCGCCCACGGCAGGCTTGTCACGTGCGCTGGTGCAGGCAGTGCTGGCGCACGCCGTGCTGGTGACCGCTTTGACCTGGGGCGTACGCTGGAAACGCGATGCGGCGCAGGTCACAGCCGAAGCCGAGTTGTGGGCCTCGGTGCCACTGGCTGCGGCGCCCCGGCCCGTGGAGACTCCACCAGCACCGGCAGCAGAGCTCCCGGCGCCGCAGCCGGTGACGCCGCCGGTGACCAGCAAGGCCGATATCGCGCTGGAGCGCGACCGGCAACGGCAGAAAGTCGAAAGCCAACAGGCCGCAGTGAAACTGGAACAACAGCGCCGCCAACAAGCAGCGCTGGACAAGAAGCGCGAACAGGAGCAGCAGGCCGCGCTGGACAAGAAGAAAAAGGCGGAGCAGTCAACCAAGGCGGCGGACGCCGCGAAGTCCAAGCAGGAAGCCGAGCAGGCCAAACAGGAAGCCGCCAAACTCGAAGCACAGCGCCAGCTGAACATGCAGCGTATGGCAGGTCTGGCGGGGGCCAGCGGCGCGCCATCTGCCACCGGGAGCGCTACCCAGTCGGCAGCGCCGTCGGCCGGTTACGCTGCGCGCGTGGTGGCCAGTATCAAACCCAACGTGGTGTTCACCGAAGAGCCAGTTGGCAATCCCAGTGTCGACATCGAGCTGCGTACCGCAGCCGACGGAACCATCGTCAGCAGCAAGGTGATCAAGAGCAGCGGTAACAAGGCCTGGGACGACGCGGTGCAAAAAGGCATCGACAAGACCGCCGTGCTGCCTCGGGATGTGGACGGGCGCGTGCCCTCGCCGATGGTGATCGCCTACCGCTTCCGGTAACGCGCTGCGGCGTCACGGCGCCAGGCAATCATTCGTAAACGATCACCGCCTGGCCTTGCTCGGCCTGCGAGCGCCATTGCGCCAGCGCCGCATCGGTCGGGAAAAAACGCATGTCGTCGCCTAGCTGCAGCTCCGCGCTGGCAGCGCCCTGCCGCGTCACCACCAGGCGCACACCCAGGCCGCGCAGCAACTCGCCCTGTTCGGTGGCTTCGCGTTGCGCCGGAAAGGTCTGCAGGATGCGCCGCACGTCGGGCCCGTGGCCGTTCACCTGCACGCGCAGGAACTTGCCAAAACGGCAGCGCGCCTGCTCCATGTCCCATACCTGATTGATCGTCAGCTGCACACCACCGGTGAACCGGTCGGGCTGCAACTTGCCCATGACAATGATGAGCTGGTCATCACGCAACAGCTGCCGGTGCGTGTTGATCAGCGCCTCGTCGGCTCGCGCCTCGATCACACCCGACTTGTCGTCGAGTTTGAACAGCGCCAGTTTGCCGCGCTGCCCGTTGATGACACGCAGGTCACTGACGATGCCTGCCAGCAGCTGCGGCTCGCGTGTATCGATCAGGTCGCCGATCTGGCGTTTTACAAAGCGCCGCACTTCCAGCGCCACCTCGTCGAACAGATGGCCGGAGAGGTAAAACCCGAGGGCCGTCTTCTCCAGCGAGAGGGTCTCCTTGACGCCCCAGGGCGTGGCCTCCAGCAGATCAGGCTGGGTCGACGCCGAGCCGTGTCCGTCGCCGGAGTCGAACAGGCCGCCCTGGTTGGCATTGGCCAGCACCGCATTGGCAAAGTCGAACGCCCGGTCGATGGAGGCCACCAATGCGGCCCGGTTCCGGTGCAGGTTATCGAACGCGCCGGCTTTGACGAGGGCTTCGACACAGCGTTTGTTCAGCCGCGTGCGGTCGACCCGCACGCAGAAATCAAACAGGTTGTTGAATACTCCGCCCGCCTCCCGCGCGGCAACAATGGCATCGATCGCCTGCTGGCCCGTGCCCTTGATGGCGCCCAGGCCATAACGGACCAGTTTGTCGGAAACTGGCTCGAAGCGGTACACACCACGGTTCACATCCGGTGGCTCGAACGCCAGGCCCATGCGAAGGGCATCCTCAAACAATACCTTGAGCTTGTCGGTGTCATCCATCTCCACCGTCATGTTGGCGCAGAAAAACTCGGCCGTGTAATGCACCTTCAACCAGGCCGTGTGGTAGGCCAGCAGGGAGTAGGCCGCCGCGTGGGACTTGTTGAAGCCGTAACCGGCAAACTTCTCCATCAGGTCGAACACCTCGTCCGCCTTCGCCTGATCGATGTGGTTGCGCGCCGCGCCATCGCGGAAGATCTGTCGCTGCTCGGCCATCTCCTCCGGCTTTTTCTTGCCCATGGCGCGGCGCAACATGTCGGCACCACCGAGCGAATAACCACCCAGGATCTGCGCCGTCTGCATCACCTGCTCCTGGTACACCATGATGCCGTAGGTCTCGGACAACACAGGCTCCAGCAAGGCGTGGGAATAGACCACCTCCTCGCGCTTGTTCTTGCGCGCGCAAAAGCTGGGTATGTTCTCCATCGGACCGGGCCGGAACATCGCGTTGAGCGCGATCAGGTCTTCCAGCCGGTTCGGCTGCGCGTCCCGCAGCATGCCCTGCATGCCGCGCGATTCAAACTGGAACACGGCCTCGGTCTGGCCGTCGGAAAACAGCTTGTAGACACGCGCGTCGTCCAGCGGCAGGTTTTCGAACGCGAAGTTCTCCTGGCCGGGATGCCGGCGCACAATCATCTCCTTGGCAATCTCCAGGATGGTGAGTGTGGCCAGGCCAAGAAAGTCGAACTTGACCAGCCCGACCGCCTCGACGTCGTCCTTGTCGTACTGGCTCACCGCAGACTCGCTGCCCGGCTGCTGGTAGAGCGGACAGAAGTCGGTCAGCCGGCCGGGCGCAATCAACACGCCACCGGCATGCATGCCGACGTTGCGGGTCAGGCCTTCGAGTTTTTGTGCCAGTGCCAGCAGGGTACGCACATCCTCCTCCCGGGCCAGCCGTTCCGCCAGCACCGGCTCGGCCTTGATGGCGCCAGCGATGGTGATGTGGGTGCCCGGCTTGTTCGGGATCAGCTTGCTGATGCCATCGCAGAAGGTGTAACTCATGTCCAGCACGCGCCCGACATCACGGATCGCCGCACGTGCCGCCAATGTGCCGAAGGTGGCGATCTGGCTCACCGCATCGCGCCCGTATTTGAGCTTGA
>JANLVB010000524.1:0-23791 GCA_031363785.1 Betaproteobacteria bacterium | reverse complement strand
TGGATCTGCACCTGATGCACGCGGCGATATCGCCGATCATTTCGGACACCAACGTCTGCGCCAACGGCATCTTCCACCCGACCACGGGCGAAACCATAGCCCAGGGCCGTTATGGCCTGCCGGTGTTTCTGGCCTATATGCAGTTCACGGTGCAAAGCCTGATCAAGGTGGCGAACGCCGAGGGTGGCTTCAAACCCGGCGACATGTGGATCCTGAACGACCCATACTTCGGTGGCAGCCACCTGCAGGACGTGCAGTTGATCGCCCCGGTTTTTGTCGAAGGCGAACTGTTCGCGATCATGGCCACCACCGGCCACTGGATGGACATCGGCGGCAACGCCCCCGGCGGCTGGGCGCCGCGCGCCACCGAGGTGCACCAGGAGGGCATCATCATCCCGCCGGTCAAGCTGTACGAGGCTGGCCGGCTCAACACCGCGCTGGTGGCGATGTTTCGCGCCAACGTGCGCCTGCCCAATGAGATTGCCGGCGACCTGGCTGCCATGTCCAACGTGTTCTCGGTCGGCACCCGGGGCGTCGAGGCCCTGGTCAAGCGTTACGGGCGCGACGTGTTGTCCGAGTGCCTGAACGAGATGATCGTCTATTCGGAGCGCCAGATGCGCTCCTATATCGCCGAGTTGCCCGACGGCACCTACAGCTATGAAGATTTCATGGACAACGACGGCATCATCGACACGCCGCTGCGGGTGCGGGTGGCGATCACCGTCAAGGGTGACCAGATGCACTTCGACTTTGCCGGCACCGGTCCGCGGTCCATCGGGCCGCTGAACATGTCGCGCAACACCACCCTGTCGTCGGTGTACGTGGCCATCAAGCACATCTTTCCGGACGTGCCGGTCAATGGTGGCACATTTCGCCCGATCAGCTTCAACATTCCGGACGGCACCATGCTGGCGGCCGAGTACCCATCGCCTTGTGGCGGTTACCTGGAGCCCATCGGCCGTGTCATCGACGTGGTGTTTGGCGCCATGGCCCAGGTGCTGCCCGACAAGGCGCCGGCCGCCTTCTTCGGCACCATCGGCGTGGTGTCCATCAGTGGCACGCATCCGCGCAGCAAGAGCTACTACGTTGGTGTGTTCCCCTACCCGGGCGGTTACGGTGCCACCAAGGCCAGTGACGGGCTGATCAACGGCACGCCGCCGCAGTCCATGGCGAACTTCATGTCACTTGAGATGTCGGAGCACCGCTTTCCGATCCGCTTCGACCACTTCCGCATCCGCGACGATTCCGGTGGTGCCGGTTGGCACCGCGGCGGGCTGGGCACCGAATACGGATTCACGACGCTGGCAGACACCATCGTGTCGGTGCTGGGTGACCGGGTCGACCATGCGCCGTTTGGCGTGGCGGGCGGCGGGCCGGCCCTGGCCAGCACCGTGCAGTTCACCACCCACGGCAAGGCGTGGGTGCCCGAGATGCGCAGCAAGCAGGAAAAAGAGCCGATGGTGGCGGGCGACAACATCCGTCTGGCCTCACCCGGCGGTGGCGGCTTTGGCAAGGCCGTGGAGCGCGACCTGCCGATGGTCGAACGCGACCTCAACCGTGGCTACATCAGCCGCGCCACGGCCGAACAGACCTATGGCGTGGTGGTGGCCGAGGCGCACAGCGACGCCGCCGGTCACATGCATTACACGCTCGACGTGCAGGCGAGTGCGCAGCGGCGCCGACAACTGGCGCAAGCCTGAGAGCCTGCAAACCAAAGGGACGCAGAAGATGACGATGGACATGTCAGGAAGTTGGGAGTTGCCCGAAGAGTTGCGCATGCTGCGCGACACGATCCGGCGCTTCATGCAGGATGAGGTAAAGCCGGTGGAGGACAAGCTGCCGCACGACGCCTACACGCCGGCGCCGGAGCAGTTGGCAGCATTGCAGAAGAAGGCGCGCAGCCTGGGTCTGTGGTGCTTCGAAACACCGGCGGAGCATGGCGGGGCGGGCTTGAGCCTGCTCGGCCAATGTGTGGCGGCCGAAGAAGCGGCCAAGTGCCGCATGGGGGCCTACATCGCCGGTTGTGGCGCTTTTGGTTTCGATCCGCCGGTGGTGATCTGGAAAGGCACACACGACCAGCAGCGTTTTGCCCGTGAGGACATGCAAAACGGCACCAAGGCCTTCGTCGCGATCAGTGAGCCGAGCGGCGGCTCGGACCCCGGACGCGCCATCCAGTCGCGCGCCGAGCGCAAGTCCGACCGGTACGTGATCAACGGCACAAAGATCTGGATATCCGGTGCCGGCATGGCCAAGTGGGGCATCGTGTTTGCCCGCGTCGGCGAGAGCAAGGGGCGCGACGGCATCACCAGTTTCATCGTCGACAAGAGCCGCCCAGGCATCAGCCTGTCCAAGATTCCGGTGATACGCTCCTACTCGCCGTACGAAGTGCATTTTGACAACTACGAGGTGCCGATCGAGGATCGCCTGGGCGATGAAGGCCGGGGTTTTGCCTTCGCCGAAGAGTGGCTGGTGCACGCCCGTCCGCCTTATGCCGCGGCCACCATCGGCATCGCGCAGGCGGCGCTGGATATGGCCATTGCGTGGGCCCGGCAGCGCAAGACCTTCGGCAGCCTGTTGTCCGAGAAGCAGGCCATCCAGTGGATGATCGCCGACTCCGAGATCGAGCTGCGTGCGGCGCGGCTGCTGGTGTACCAGGCGGCATGGAACGCCGACCGGGGGCGCGTCATGAAGGTCGACGCGTCGGTCGCCAAGGGCTATGGCCCCGAGGTCGGCGGGCGGGTGGGGGTCCGCTGCATCCAGATCTTCGGTGGCATGGGCGTGGCGCAGGAGCTGCCGCTGGAGCGCTGGTACCGCGAGTTGCGCATCAAGCGCATCGGTGAGGGGCCGTCCGAGGTGCACCGCATGGTGATCGCGCGCGACATGATCAACGGCAAACGCGCTGCGAGCTGACCATGGCGATTGATCTCAGCGTCTCCGACGAGGGCATCGCCCTCATCACCATCAACCGCCCGGAGCGGCTCAACGCCATGGATGCGGAGCACTACCAGGCGCTGTCGCAGGCCTGGTGCAGGGTGCGCGATGATGCGGCGATCCGTGTCGCCATCATCACCGGCGCCGGCGAAAAGTCGTTTACCACCGGGGCCGACATCAAGAGTTTTCTGACCGCGCCGACCGAGCTGTCGGAGATGTGGCTGACACAGCGCGACCAGCTGCTGAACCGCGGGCTGGAGGTCTGGAAACCAGTCATCGCCGCTGTCAACGGTTACTGCCTGGGCGGCGGCATGACGCTGATGCTGGCGTCGGACATCCGCATCGCGGCAAGTCACGCCACCTTCAACCTGGCCGAGGTGAAACGCGGTGTGATACCCGGCAATGGCGGCACGCAGCGGGTACTGGACCAACTGCCCTACCCGATCGCGATGGAGATGCTGCTGACTGGCGACATGATGGACGCCCAGACTGCCGCCGGCTGGGGCCTCATCAACCGGGTCGTTGCCAAGGAAGAATTGCTGGAGAGCGCTTACGCGGTCGCCCGCAAGATCGCGGCCAATGCGCCGCTGGCGGTGCAGGCGGCGAAGGAACTGGCGCTGCGCAGCCGCGAGATGGACCGGGTGACCGGGCTGCGCTTCGAGGCCGTCATCAACCGCATGTTGTCGATGACCGACGACGCCCGGGAAGGCCCGGCCGCCTTCGCTGCCAAACGCGCGCCGCAGTTCAAGGGGCGATGAGCATGACGCCTGGTTATCCGCTGCAGGGTGTGACGGTTGTGGATCTGGGCCAGATCTACAACGGGCCGTATTGCACCTTCCTGATGGCGATGGCGGGTGCGCGCATCATCAAGATCGAGGCCATGGGCGGCGAGAACCTGCGCCGGCGTGGCGTGGTGGGTGGTGCCGCGCTGCCTTTTGCCATGCTCAACTCCAACAAGACCTTCGCCACCCTCAACCTGAAGGCCGAGCGCGGGAAGCAGCTGTTGCGCCAGATGGTGGAAAAGGGCGATGTGCTGGTGGAGAACTTCGCGCCCGGCGCGATGGAGCGCCTGGGGGTGGGTTACGAGGCCCTGCGCAAGCTCAACCCGCGGTTGATTTACGGTTCGGGCTCGGGCTTTGGTCGCTCGGGCCCCAATACCAACTACCCGGCGATGGACCTGACCGTGCAAGCCATGGCCGGCATCATGAACGTGACCGGTTACCCGGACCGCCCGCCGGTCAAGGCCGGGCCGGCGCTGTGCGATTTCTCCGGTGGTGTGCATCTGTACGCGGCTATTCTGACGGCACTGTACGAGCGCGAGAAAACCGGCGTCGGGCGGCTGGTCGAAGTGTCGATGCAGGAGGCAGTCTACGCCTCGCTCAGCTCGAATCTGGGCCTGCACTACAGCATGGGCAACTCGGTGCCGCCGCGCACCGGCAATCGGCACGGTGGGCTGGCCGAGGCGCCGTACAACGTGTACCCGGCGTCGGACGGCCATATCGCGATCATCTGCGTCAACGAAGCACACTGGAAGGGTCTGCTCAAGGCGATGCAGCGCGAAGAACTGCTGACAGATGCGCGTTTTGCCGACCTCAAGCTGCGTGTCGAGCACATGGATGAGGTAGACGAATTGGTCGCCGCATTTACCGCCCAACACGCCAAGAAAACATTGTTCGACCTGCTGATGCGCCACCGCGTACCCTGCGCACCGGTGCGCAACCTCGACGAGGTGGTCAACGACGAGCATATGCACGCACGGCGGGCGCTCGAATGGATCGAGCACCCGTTGTACGGCCGGGTCTGTCTGCCCAACTCTCCCTTGCGTTTTGATGGCGTGGAGCCCATGGCCATCCGTCCCAGTGGTCGCCTGGGGTGTGACAACCACGAGGTTTATGGCGACTGGCTCGGTCTGTCTGATAACGACATCGCGCAGCTGCAGGCCGAGGAGGTGATCTGAGCATGGCCCACGCACTGAGTGCAAAAGTGGTGATCGCCGGTATCGGCCACACCGCGTTCGGCAAACATCCCGGTCGCAGCACGGTATCGTTGAACGTCGAGGCGATTCGCAAGGCGCTGTGTGATGCGGGGGTGGACAAGGCGGATGTGGATGCCCTGTTCGTCAAGGCGCCGACCTCGAAGTTCGAGATGATGTATGCGCAGAAGCTGTCCGAGGCCCTGGGTATCGCGCCACGCATCGGCGGCATCTATGACCACGGCGGCGCCAGCAATATCAGCATGATCAGTTACGCCGTGATGGCGATCGACGCCGGGCAGTGCGAGATCGCCGTGGTGGCACTGGCCGACAACCCGGCTACCGGTACCCGGCAGGCGTATGAGAAGTCGTACGGCGACGCGGACAGCGCACTGTATGGCTGGTTTGGCACACCCGCCGGTTACGCAATGATCGCGCAGCGCCACATGGGCCAGTTCGGCACCACCAGCGACCAGCTCGGCGCCATTGCTGTGGCCTGCCGCAAACATGGTGCTGCCAACCCGCACGCACAGTTGCGCCGGCCCTTGTCTCTGCAGCAGTACCGCGAGTCACGCCTGATCGTGGCACCGCTGCGCCGCGACGACTGCTGCCTGGTGTCCGACGGTGCTGCGGCCGTGGTGCTGATGAGCGCCCGCAGGGCGGCGCAGCTCAAGGTCGCCAAGCCGATCCCGGTACTCGGCTTTGGCCAAGGGCAGACCTCCTGGGATGTGGCCCTGCGCAGTGACCTCACCACCACGGCAGCCAAGGTGTCGGCGCAGACCGCCTTCGCCATGGCCGGCATGCAGCCCTCGGATGTGGATGTGGCGCAGATCTACGACTGCTTCACGATCGCCGTGCTGATGACGCTGGAGGACTACGGCTTTTGCGCCAAGGGGCAGGGTGGTCATTTCGTCCAGGACGGGCGCATCGAGCTCGGTGGCGACTTGCCAGTCAACACCTCGGGCGGGCTGTTGTCCGAGACCGGCATGCCTGGGCTGCAACTGGTGATCGAGGGGGTGCGCCAGATGCGCGGGGAATCGGTGAATCAGGTGCGTGGCGCGCGCAACTGTGTGGTCTCCAACCAGGGCGGCATCATGCACACGCATGCCACGCTGCTGCTGGGCCAATAACAGGATGGCAAGCGATATGGAAACTGCAACCGTGCCAGCGCCCGAGCATGATGCGCTCAACACACCTTACTGGGACAGCCTGGCCCGGGGGGCGCTGGTATTCCAGCGCTGCAAACAGTGCGGCCACGCCTGGCTGCCGGTGCGCAGCGAGTGCCCGCATTGCCTGGCGGTTGACTGGGGCTGGGAGAAAGCTGCTGGCGGCGCGAAGCTGGTCAGCTGGGTGGTGTACCACACCGCCTACCACCCGGCTTTTGCCAGCCGCCTGCCGTATACCGTCGCGGTGGTCGAACTCGACGAAGGGCCACGCATGATCAGCAACGTGACTGGCTTAGACGCGTCGAAGCCGCTCAGGATCGAGCAGCGCCTGCGCCTGGTCGTGCAGGATGAAGGCGGCCCGGCCGCGCCGCGTTTCACGCCGGCCTGAATTCAATTGACATTGGCATCACCTTAACTTCGCGAGACATATATGACATCTAGCAAATCCGGTAACTGGGCACAAGCCTGTGCAGCGCTTGTATTGTTGTGTGCCGCTGCGGTACTTGCCCCGCAGGCCCAGGCGCAGGTGGCAGGATTTCCAAACAAGCCCATCAAGATTGTGGTTCCGACCTCACCTGGCAGCGGATCGGACACCACGGCGCGTTATTTCGGTGAGGCCCTGAGCAATGCCCTGGGCCAGCCGGTTCTCATAGAAAACAAGCCCGGCGCGAATGGCGTGATTGCGGCGATGACCGTCAAGCAGGCGCCAGCCGATGGCTACACCATTTTCCTGGGCACCAACACACACATGGCGGTGAACCCGTCGGTGGTGAAGGACATTCCGTATGACGGCCTGAAGGACTTCCGCCCCGTGACTGGCCTTGCGCGTGGAATGATGATCTTCGTGGCACCTGCGAACTCCCGCCTGGGTTCGATCCAGGATCTGGTGGCGGCCTCGAAGGCCGCGAGTCAGCAGCTCAACGTAGGGTCTTACACGGCGGGTTTCCAGCTTTCGGCGGAGTGGTTTGCCAATGTGGCGGCCACCAAGAGCGTCTATGTGCCGTACCGGGGCGCGCCGGAAGTTTTTACTGCGCTGATGGGCAACCAGCTCGACTGGGCGGTCAGCGATCTCATCGCCGCCATGCCGCAGGTCAAGGGCGGAAAACTCAAGGCGCTGGGGGTTTCCGGAGACCGGCGGCACCCTGACTATCCCGAGATTCCGACGATCAAGGAGAGTGGTTATCCCGATTACGTGAACTACACCTGGACCTCGATGTACATCCGTTCGGAAACACCGGACCCGGTGGCCAACCGGCTGGTGGATGCGATGCAGAAGATCCTGGCCACGCCGGGCGCGAAAGACTTCATCGCCAAGATTGGCTCCGACCCCATGGCACTCGGCCCGGCGGAGATGCGCCGGTTCCAGATCAGCGAAACCGAACGTTTTCGGCGCATTGCCGACAGCGCCGGTATCAAGCCGGAATGAGTGGATGGCGGCGGTGACGGTGACGGTACAGGAACCAATCATGGAAAACTACTGGATGGGCAAGGCGGCGGTGGTCACCGGTGGTGCGCGTGGGCAGGGTGCCTGCATCACGCGCATGCTGGCGCAGGGCGGCGCGCACGTGTTCGTGATGGACTGTCTGGCAGCGGGCGAGCCGGCCTGGACGGACCTGCGCCAGGCTTGTGCCGGTCTTGCCGGATCAGTCGATTGCATGGAGCTCGACGTCGGTGACGCGCAGGCATGGGACTCGGTGGCCGCTGCCGTGCGCGGGCACGGCAAACCACTGACGGCCCTGGTGAACAACGCTGGCATCACCGGGCCGCGCAATACCGTGACGCACACGGTGCTCGACGACTGGGAGCGTGTCATGCGCATCAATCTGACCGGTGCCATGCTGGGCATACGCGCCCTGGCACCGCTGATGGCACGCGGCGGCGCCATCGTGAATACCGCGTCGACGGTCGGCATGACCGGCTACTTTTCCGCCGCCTACTCCACCAGCAAATGGGCCTTGCGTGGCCTGACGCGCAGTGCCGCCCTGGAGCTGGCCACGGCAGGTGTGCGGGTGAACTGCATTTGCCCGGGCGTGGTCGACACCGACATGATCCGCAGCAACACGCGGCTGTTCGACGCATTGCAGGGCATCACGCCGCTGGGCCACATGGCCGCACCTGAGCAGATTGCTGACGTGGTGATGTTCCTGCTCGGGCCGCAGTCGTCCTACGTCACCGGCACCGACATTGCGGCTGACGGCGGTGTGACCGGAGGCGGGATTTTCTGGCCGGTGGGCCGTGCGGTGGGAGCGCTGGCATGAGCCGGTCAACGCAGTTCGGGACAGGTGTCTGGTGGCGTGTGCGACGTTCACATGCTGCGGCGAAAACGGGAAACGTCACAACATTGATTCAACCAAAGGAGATAGTCATGGGAACTTTCAGAAAGATCGCGGGCCTGGCGCTGGTAGCCGGTGCGGCGTTGGCCTCACAGGCTTTTGCGCAACAAACCCTCAAGATCGGCGCCCTCAATCCATACAGTGGCCCACTGGCACTGTATGGCACCGAGGTGACCCGGGGTTACGAGTTGGCCGCTGACAAGGTCAACGCGGCTGGTGGCGTGCTGGGTCGCAAGATCGAGCTCATCCGCGGCGACGTGACCAATGCGCAGCAGGGCATCACGACGGTCGAGCAACTGGTCAACAAGGAGAAGGTCGACATGTTTGTCGGCACCTACATCAGCGGAATTTCACTCACCGCCAGCGACGCCGCCCTGCGCTACAACAAGCTTTACTGGGAAACCAATGCGGTGGCCCAGGTGCTGACGGATCGCAAGCTGCCGAACTTCATCCGCAGCGGTCCGGATGGCAGTGCTTTCGCCAACACCTCGGCGGCAGTTCTGCGCGACCTGATAGCTCCGGCGCTGAAGAAGGATATTCGGGACCTGAAAGTCTGGATCGAGCACGAGGAGTCTATTTATGGCACCTCGATTGCGCAAGGCCAGAAACGCATCCTGGAGGCCTTTGGCGCCAAGGTGGTGGGTGTCGGATCCCATGCCTCCAATACCATCGACCTCAACGACACCGTTCTGCGCGCCAAGAGGGCCGACCCGGACGTGTTGCTCCAGACCGGGTATGTGCCGGACGGCAACCTGTTATTGCGCACCGCGCGTGAACAGGCCTTCAAGCCGGCGGCAATTGTGTTCGTCGGAACCGGCGATACACCCGAGACGCTGCAGGCGCTGGGTGCCGCATCGATGGAAGGCATTGTGGTGGTTGGTTATCCGCGCAACGACATCACGGACAAGTTCGGCCCCGGCAACAAGGCCTATCTGGAAGCCTACCGCGCCAAGTACAAGAGTGATCCGGTGGCTCCGCAGGGCATGGCCGCCTACTCCGGTTTCCTGATCATGGCCGAGGCGCTGAAGGCCGCAGGCAGTCTGGACATGGGCAAGGTGCAGGCGGCTGCGGCCAAGATGGACACGGCTGAGAACACCTACCCGTCCGGCTTCGGTGCCAAGTTCAATGACACCTTCCAGAACGTGCGTGCACAGTTCACTGCCTCGCAGTGGCAAGGCGGAAAACTGGTGACGGTGTTCCCGAAGGCCGCAGTGCTGCCGGGCGCATTGCTCAAGCCGCTCGCCCGTCCCTGAGCCTGGCACATCGGCCCGCCACCGCCATGGTCTGCAGTCATCGACCCGCACCGGAGCCTGCGCCATGACGCATCGGGTCGCCTGTATGGACGTGTGGGCACCAGCGGTGCAGCGCGAGGTCCAGCGCGCCGCACCGCCCGAGCTGGAGCTGTCGTTTGCGGCGTCGTACGACACGCAGGAGCAGCTCTCGCTGGTGCGCGACGCCGAGATCCTGTTACCCGGTTTTGCTGCCGTCACGGAGTCGCTGCTGGATCATGCGCGTCACGCACGCATGATCCAGAAGTGGGGCATCGGGGTCGACAGCATCGACCTGGCCGCTGTGCGCCAGTATGGTTTGACACTGGCGATCACAGCGGGATCGAATGCGGCGCCAGTGGCAGAACTGGCGGTTGCACTCATGCTGGCGGTCTACCGGCGGATCCCGTACGTAAACCGCGTCATGCGCGCCGGAGGCTGGCCAACCCCCGAGATGCGTGAAACCTGCTTCCAGATCAGCGGCAAGACGGTCGGGCTGGTGGGTTTTGGCAACATCGGGCGCCTGCTGGCACGGCGCTTGCGGGGTTTCGATGCGCGGGTGGTTTATTTCGACACCCAGCGTGCCGATGCGCCCGCCGAACAGGCCTTGGGTGCCAGTTATCTGCCGCTGGCCGAACTGATGGCATACAGCGACATTCTGAGCCTGCATGCACCGCTGCATGCGCAGACTGCGCGGATGATCAACGCCGCATCCATCGCCCGGATGAAAGACGGCGCGGTGCTGATCAACACCGCGCGGGGTGGTCTGGTCGATGAAAAGGCGCTGTACGACGCCCTCGTCAGCGGCAAGTTGCGCGGCGCCGGGTTGGATGCCTTTGACCCGGAGCCGCCCTCCGCGGACAACCCGTTGTTGTCGCTGGACCAGGTAGTGGTCAGCCCGCACGCCGGCGGCGGAGTGTTCGACAACGTGGGCAACGTGGCCCGCCACGCTTTTGGCAACGTCATGTGTTTTCTGCGCGGCGAGGCCATTCCCGCCGCCGACCTGGTCATTTCGTCGCCATTGGCGCATTAGGCCCGCCAATCTGCCGCCATGTCTGAACTTCCCCTCGACCAACCCAGATTGCGCAATCCGCTGGCGGAAAAGCTGGCCGCCGGTGGCCTGGGCCTGGCCCTGTGGGTGCAAAAGGTGCAGTCGGTTGACATAGCACTGGCTGCGCGCGAATGCGGCTTCGATGCGGTCAACATCGATCTGGAGCATTCGGTGATTCCCGAGGCGGCAGCGGCGCAGATCTGCATCACCGCCATGCAGGTAGGTGTCACGCCTCTGGTGCGGGTACCCAGCCATGCTGCGCACTATGCCAACCGCATGCTCGACGCCGGTGCCTGTGGCATCCTGGCACCGCATGTGAATACCGCCGAGGAGGCCCGGGCCATCGTACAGGCCTGCCGCTTCGCGCCCCAGGGGCAGCGTTCGGTGGCTGGCAACTGGCCCCATCTGGGCTACCGGCATTGGCCGGCCAGCGAAGTCGGCCGTGTCTTCAATGCTGCCACTACGGTGGTGGTGATGCTGGAAACTCCCGAGGCCGTCGCCAATGCCGACGCGATTGCCGCCGTGCCAGGTGTGGATATCCTGCATGTGGGCTCGACCGACCTGTGCGAGGCCATGGGCATGCCCGGACGTTTTGGCGATCCGGCACTCGAGCGGTGTTATGCCAGCGTGGTGGACGCCTGCCGGCGCCACGGCAAGGTGGCTGGCGCGGGCGGCCTGGCCGGAACTCCCGATGTGGTGCGCCGGATAGTGCACATGGGCGTGCGGTTTGTCACCGCCGGCATCGAATGGGATTTCATGATGGCTGCGGCCCGCCAGCGTGTCTCGCTGCTGCGCGGGATGCCCTTGGGTTGAAGGTGCGACCATGACCACGCCTATCCTGCACCACTTCGCCACGTCGCCCTTCTCCGAGAAGATACGCCTGGTGCTCGGCTACAAGCAGCTTGCCTGGCAATCGGCGACCATCCCGGCCATCAGCCCGAAGCCGGATCTGGTGGCGCTGACCGGTGGTTACCGTCGCACGCCGGTGTTGCAGGTCGGTGCCGACATCTTTTGCGATACCGCCCTGATCTGTGATGTGCTGGAGCATCTTCGGCCCGACCCCAGCCTGTACCCGGACCCGGTCAAGGGCGCCTGCCGCATCCTGGCGCAGTGGGCAGACAACACGCTGTTCTGGACCTTGATTGCCGGCCCCAAACCGGCAGCCCACATGCACGCCGGAGCGCCCGAGACGGCAGACGCCTTCATGGCTGACCGCAACGCGATGTTTGGCAGCATGGTGCGCCCACGCACACCCGATACGACGGCCGCTGCGCGCTCGTATCTGCGGCGGCTGTCGAACATGCTGCAACACCAGGCCTGTCTGCTCGGGGATGTGCCCTGCATCGCCGATTTTTCGGTCTACCACAGCCTGTGGTTCACCCGCATTCGTTCGCCCCAGAGCGCTGACTGTCTGCAGACCTTGCCCGAACTGGCAGCCTGGATGGAGCGCATGCAGGCGATCGGCCATGCACCCCGGCAGGACATCAATGCACTGGCGGCGATTGCAGTCGCCGCTGCAGCGCAGCCGGCGCCGCCAGGCCAGGGACTGCTGCAAGACAGCATGTTCCAGGACGACCACGGCATCGCCCTGGGCAGCCGGGTCAGCATTCGCGCCGAGAGTTTTGGCGCAGAAACCACCGAGGGTGATCTGGTGGCAGCAACGCGCACCCACTTCAGCCTGCGTCGCGTCGACCCGCGCGCGGGCACTGTGCATGTGCATTTTCCCAGAGTGGGATACGTATTGGGCAAAGCCTGAAGAAAGCGAGCAATGGATCAAATTCTCAATGTATTGGTGTTCGGCTTGTTGCTGGGAGGCATCTACGGCCTGGTCAGCATCGGGCTGAACCTGATTTTTGGCGTCGTGCGCATCGTCAATTTCGCGCAGGGCGAACTGGTCATGTTCGGCATGTTCGGCAGTTATTACGCCTTTGCCTACCTGGACATCAACCCCTATCTCTCGGTGTTCATCGTGGCGCCGCTGGTGGGGCTGATCGGGGTGGCGATGCAGCGCCTGGTGATACAGCCGCTGCACAACGAGTCCAACATGCAGATCTTCGCCACCTTCGGCCTGTTGATGATGTTCCAGAACATCATGCTCGGTGTGTCCAAGGGAGAGGCGTTCAGCATCGGCGGGCAGGTCGGCTCCAGCGTGATCACGCTGGGTGATCTGCGCATCAGTGTGGTGCGACTGGTCGTGTTTGTGGCGACTACGCTGGTCACCATTGGCCTGCACCTGTTCTTGCGCCACACCATGACGGGCAAGTCGATCCGGGCGGTGACACAGGACAAACGGGCGGCGCGCGCCATGGGCATCAATGTCGAGCGGACCTTTCTGCTCACGTTTGGCGTCGGTGCGGCACTGGCGGGCATGGCGGGTGCACTGCTCACGCCGATCTACTCGATCACGCCCGGCGTGGGTGGCAATTTCATCCTGGCGGCCTTTGCGGTGGTGGTGTTGGGTGGCCTGGGCAGCGTCTGGGGCGCGTACATCGGTGGCCTGATCGTCGGGGTGGTGGAGGCCTTTGCCGGCTACTACATCGACCCGGCGTTGAAAAACGCCATCTGGTTCATCATTTTTCTGGTGGTACTGATCGTGCGTCCGTCTGGCCTGATGGGTCAGGTGGGTGCAGAAGAGGTGGGTTTCCGTGAACAAAACTGACAACTCCAGTGGCGCCGCCGGCGGCATGTCGAGCGAGGATTCCGGCATCGAGTCCGGCCGGCGCGCGTTCACGAAATACGTGTTCGGCATGGGGGCACTGTTATTGCCACTGGCCCTCCTGGTCGATGATGCCCACTGGCTCAACATCATCGCCTTCACCTACCTGATGGGCGGTCTGGCCGCCGCCTGGAACATCATCGGCGGTTTTGGCGGGCAGTTTTCACTGGGTCATGGCGTTTTCTTCGGTATTGGCGCTTATGCGGCGGCAAAGCTGTATGTGGCCTATGACCTGTCGCCGTGGTTGACCGTGTTGCCAATCGCGGTCTTTGCCGCGCTGGTGGCGATGCTGATCTCGTGGCCGACCTTCCGCCTGCGTGGTCCGTTTTTCGCCATTGCCACACTGGCCTTCAACGAGGTGGCGTTTGTCATCGCCCACAACTTCGAGTCGGTCACCGGCGGGCCGCGCGGCATCATGATCCCGTTCAAGGCCGGACTGGAGAACATGATCTTTCGCGAACGCTGGCAGTACGCGTTGTTGATGTTCGGGTTTGCCGCCCTGGTGATCGGCATCACGATTGTCCTGCGGCGCAGTCGTCTGGGTTATTACCTGCTGGCGGTTCGCGAGGACGAAGACGCCGCCAGGGCCTCGGGCATCGACGTGCTGGGCGTGAAGCTGCGTGGCATGGCCTTGAGCGCCGGCCTGACGGCCATCGGCGGCACCTTGTTCGCGATGTACCTGCGGTTCATCGATCCACCCACCATCTTCAACCTGCAGGAGGTGGGAGTCAAATTCGCCCTGCTGTCGCTGATCGGTGGCGTCGGCACCATCGCCGGCCCGTTGCTGGGCGCCGCGCTGATCATTCCGTTTGAGAATTTCCTGCGTGCAGAGCTCGCCCACGCTATTCCCGTCCTGAGCCTGGCGATACTGGGTCTGTTGATGGTGCTTGCCGCGTTGTTCATGAAACGCGGCGTGGTGGGTGCCATCGAGGATCTGGTGGCCCGATTGCGCCGCAAAGGGGGGGCCGGCAAATGAACCAGCCACTGTTGGATGTCACCAACGCGAGCAAGCATTTCCTCGGGCTCAAGGCGGTTGACGAGGTATCGCTGACGGTCACCAAGGGCGAGATTGTCAGCATCATCGGCCCCAACGGTGCCGGCAAGACTACTTTCTTAAACCTGCTTACCGGCCAGTTGACGCCGACCGCCGGTGAGGTGCGCCTGCGCGGCGAGCAGATCAACCGGCTGGCGCCGCATGAACGTGCGCAGCTCGGCATGGGGCGCACGTTCCAGATATCCAAGCCGCTGATCGCCCTCAATGCGTTGGAGAACGTGATGATCGGCGCCTTCATGCGGCACCGCAAAATGTCGGTGGCGCGGGACAAGGCGATGGCGGTACTGGAAAAGGTCGGCTTGCTGCAGCATGCACGGCGCCGTGCCGGTGACCTGACCCTGAGTGAGCGGCGCCGGCTGGAAGTTGCCAGGGCCCTGGCACTGGAGCCCGAAATCCTGCTGCTTGACGAGGTGATGGCCGGCCTGAACCAGAGTGAAGTCGGCCAGGCTATCGATCTGCTGAAGGGGCTGCATGGTACCGGCCTGACCTTCCTGATCATCGAGCACAACCTCAAGGTGGTGCGTGCGTTTTCCGAGCGGGTGGTGGTCCTGGACCGCGGGCGCCTGATCGCCGAGGGCACGGCCGAGCAGATACTGAACTCGCCCGAAGTCGTCAAGGCCTACCTGGGTGACGGGCACAAGGTCGAAGAGCTGAGGGGAGCATCCGCATGAGTTCCATATTGCTGGTCGAGGACCTGTTTGCGGGTTATGGCGAACTGCCGGTGCTCGACAGCATCCGGGTCGAAGTGGGGCGTGGCGAGATTGTCTCGGTGGTGGGTGCCAATGGCGCGGGCAAGACGACCCTGTTGCTCACCATCGGTGGGCACTTGCAGGCGCGCGCAGGTCGGGTGAGCTTCGACGGGCAGGACGTCACCAATGTCCCGGCGCACAAGGCTGCTGAGCGCGGGCTGGTGATGGTGCCCGAGGGCGGCCGGTTGTTCCCATTCATGACGGTGCTGGAGAACCTCGAGCTCGGCGCCTACCACAGCGCAGCGCGCAAACACATGGCCGAGTCGCTGGACGAGGTGATGGCTTTGTTCCCGATTCTGGCCGAGAGGCGCATGCAGCTGGCCGGGCGCCTGTCGGGCGGTGAGCGGCAGATGTGCGCTGTGGCGCGCGCCATGATGGCCCGACCGAAGTTGCTGATGCTCGACGAACCCTCGCTGGGTCTGGCGCCGATCATGGTCGACAAGGTGTTTGAGATGGTCAGCGCATTGGTGCAATCCAAGGGGCTGTCGGTGCTGCTGGTGGAACAGAACGTGGGTAACGCCTTGCGCATGTGCAGCCGCGGCTACATCATCGAGCACGGCGCGATCTTGAAGTCCGGCCGCGGCGAAGACCTGCTGCACGACCCGGATGTGCAACGCAGTTACATGGGGCTGTAAACGCATGGCCCAAACGCGACGCATCGTCTGCAGCGTTGGCGCCGGTGCCGGATTTGCCGGCGACCGGGTGGACCCGGCCGTTGCGCTGGCGGCGTCGGGCAAGGTGGACACCGTTGCGCTCGAATGCCTGGCCGAACGCACGCTGGTGCCCGCCATCAAGGCGCGCGCCGACAACCCGTCTGCCGGTGCCGACCCGCGTTTGCGCCGACGCCTCACACCGCTGCTGCCGGTAGCGGTTGCCAATCGCTGCCGCATCGTGTCCAACCTCGGTGCAGCCAATCCGCGCTCGGCAGGCCTGGCCATTTCCCGGCTGGCTGCCGAGCTGGGCTGCAAGGGCGTGCGGGTGGCGGCAGTGATCGGCGACGATGTGCTGCATCTTCATGAGCACATCGCCTGGAACGCCCCGGTGCGCGGCAAGTTGCTTGGTGCCCACGCTTACCTCGGTGCTACGGCAATGGCCGACGCCCTGGACGCCGGAGCCCAGGTGGTGGTGACGGGCCGGGTCGCCGACTCGGCGTTGTTTGCGGCGGCGGCCATGCACCACCTGGATCCGGGTGCCAGCGCCCTGGCCGGTGCTATTGCTGTCGGGCACCTGCTTGAATGTGGCGGCCAGCTCAGCGGCGGCAACTACGATCCGATCGGCCAGGCCTTGCTCTCGGCCGACGACTATGCCAACCTGGGTTACCCGCTGGCGCACATCCATGCCGATGGCAGCGCTGAAATCGCCCTGCTCGACGGTGCGCCCGGCATCCTCAACGCCGATACCTGCACCTTGCAGCTGCTGTACGAGGTGCATGACCCGTCGCGGTATGCCACACCCGACCTGGTGCTCGATTTTTCGGCGATCCGTTTCGAGCAGATCGGCCACAACCGCGTGTTTATGTCGGGCGCGCGAACGCCCGGGCCGCCGCCGACATTGAAGGTTGCCGGGTTCCTGGAGTTGCCGGGCTTCATCGCCGACGCCGAGATCGGCTTCGCCGGTGTGGGCGCCTTTGCCCGTGCGCAGCGTGCTGCCGAGACGCTGCGCCGGCGGCTGGCCGACTGGAGTGACGACGACATCGCCATCGACCTGGTGGGTGTCAATTCGATACTGCGTGCCGGCTCACCGGTGCATGCCACGCCGCCGGCTGAATTGCGCGTCCATGTATCGGCGCGATGTGGCGACGCCGAGAGCGCACAGACCATCGAAGACGAAATCTACGCGCTGACCCTGTCCGGGCCGGCTGGCGGTTGCAGCGTGCGAAGCGAGCGCCGCCCGCGTATCGAAGTGCTGGACGGCTTCATCGCCCATGACCGGGTGCAGACCCACATCGAGTGGAGCACATCATGACGCGCCATACTGCATCCCGGACCCTGCTGCCATGGCGAACGACTTGGGTGGCTAGTCGTAACCGGAGGGCAGTTCCATGAGGGTCGGCAGCATCGCCACCGGCCGCGCCGGCGACAAGGGTAATGTGCTCGACCTGACCCTGGTGGCCTGCGACAAGGCTGCATATGCCCTGCTCAAGCTCGAGCTGGATGTGGACACCGTGCGCACAGCGCTGAACCGGGTGGTGCCCGGGCCGGTATTGCGTTATGAACTTGACGGCCTGCGTGCGCTCAAGTTCGTCGCGCCCGAGGCCCTGGCCGGCGGCGTCTACGCCACGCTGCGACCCGGCCTGCACTGGCAGAAGGCCGCCATCTGGCTGCTGCTGGACTTGGACATTGCACCCGATACGGCATGAAGCAGCGGCTGGAGAGTTTTCTGCGCGGCGCCATCGCCGGCCTGCAAGGCCCGATGCGGCTGGAGCCAATTGCCGGCGGCCAGTCCAACCCGACGTTCTTTGTCAGTTTCGACAATCAGTCCATGGTGCTGCGCAAACAGCCTGACGGTGCCGTACTGCAATCGGCCCATGCCGTGGACCGCGAGTCCCGTATCCTGCAAGCACTGGCCGACACTGCGGTGCCGGTGCCCCGGGTGCTGCTGTTCCATGCCGGGCGAGACGTTGTCGGCACGCCGTTCTACCTGATGGAGCGCCTGCAGGGACGCATTTTCCCGAACTGCGCAGCGCCAGGCCTGGAACCCACCGAGCGTCGCGCGGTGTATCTGGCGATGGCCAAGACACTGGCGCAGTTGCACCGGGTTGACTGGGCGGCGATCGGGCTGGCCGACTACGGGCGTGCGGGTGGTTATTTCACACGGCAGATCGCCCGCTGGAGTCGCCAGTGGGTGGCGTCGCGCACACGCGAGAACGCCGATGTGGAGCACTTGATCGAATGGCTTGCCGCGAATGTTCCCGAGGAGGCACAGACCTCGATCAGCCACGGTGACTACCGCCTGGGCAACTTGATGTTCCACCCCAGCGCGCCGCATGTAGTGGGCGTGTTGGACTGGGAACTCTCGACGCTGGGCCATCCGCTCGCCGACGTGGCGTTCAACTGCATCGCCTACCACACGCTGCCCACTGAATATGGTGGCCTGCGGGGCCTGGACCTGGCGGCGCTGGGCATTCCGCCGCAGGCGGAGTATCTGCGCCATTACAACCTGCACGCCGGTCGCGCCGATGCCGTGACCGGCTTTCATATGGCGTTCGCCCTGTTTCGGTTGGCCGTCATTTTTGAGGGCATCGCAGGGCGCGCGGCGCAGGGCAGTGCAGTGTCAGGCAACGCCTCCGAGGTCGGCCAGTTGTGCCCGGCCTTCGCCGCGCGGGCCATGGAGTTCGTTGATGGCCGTCTGCCGTCGGATGCCTGAGAGGGTGATGATGAAACAATGGGACGACGCTTGGCCGCTGACGCGACTGGAATCACACTATGGCGACCGGGTGGTGCGCTGTTTCGCTGAGCGTCCACACAGTCTGTACGAGCTGCTCGCCACGGCCTGTCTGATGTACCCGGACGGCGAAGCCCTGGTGTGTGGCGAGCAGCGTCTGACCTGGGCCGAACTCCAGGAGCAGACGGCGCGCCTGGCCGTCGGCATGGCGCGCCACGGCATCGGGGCCGGTGACCGGGTCGCGATGCTGATCGGCAACCGCATGGAATTTGTGACCACCCTGTTTGCCATTGCCCAAATCGGTGCCATATCGGTGCCGATCAGCATCCGCGAACAAACGCCCGGCCTGGCCTACATGGTCAACCACTGCGGTGCGGCGATGCTGCTGCATGAGGCCGACCTTGCCGACCGGCTGCCGACCGCTGCGGACATTCCCACCGTCCACACCCGGGTCAGCTTCGGCAGATGCGACGGCTCGCTCGACTACACCACTGTCATGGCGGGCATCGGCACCGCTGCCGTGGCCGTCGTGCAGGAGGAAGATGTCGCAGTCATCATGTACACCTCGGGTACCACCGGCAACCCGAAGGGGGCGACACTGACCCACATGGGCATTGCGCACTCGGTATTGCACTACCAGATCGCCATGGGCCTGAGCCAGCAGGATGCCTCGGTTGCGGCGGTGCCACTAAGCCACGTCACTGGCCTGGTCGCACTGGTGGCGACGATGGCACGCTGCGCCGGCAAACTGGTCATCATGCCGGCCTTCAAGGCGGCGGAGTTCCTGCTGCTGGCAGCGCGTGAGCGCATGACCCACAGCCTGATGGTTCCAGCCATGTACAAGCTGTGCCTGTTGCAGGACGATTTTGATCACCACGACCTGTCGGCCTGGCGTGTCGGGGCCTATGGCGGTGCTCCGATGCCGGTGGCCACCATCGACACCCTGGCGCACAAGCTGCCGAATCTCGTGTTGATGAACTGTTATGGCTCGACCGAAACCACATCACCCTCAACCCTGATGCCGCAGGGTGGGACTGCGGCCCACAGCGACACCGTGGGCCGCGCGCTGGCCTGCGCCGAGATCGCGGTCTTCGACGACGATGGGCGCGAAGTTCCTCACGGCAGCCTGGGAGAAATCTGGATCAAGGGGCCGATGGTGGTGAAGGACTACTGGGACAACCCTGCGGCGACGGCAGCCAACTTCACCGGTGGCTTCTGGCATTCCGGTGATATCGGGTCGATTGACGCCGAGGGTTATGTGAAAGTGGTTGACCGCAAGAAGGACATGATCAACCGCGGCGGTTACAAGATCTACACCATCGAGGTCGAAAACGCCCTGTACGCGCATCCGTCGGTGCTCGAATGCGCGGTGGTCTCCAAACCCTGCCCGGTGCTGGGCGAAAGGGTGCATGCCTTTGTCGCCCTGCGCGACGGCGGCGCAACGGCGCAGACGCTGACGCTGCATTGCGCACAACGCCTGTCCGACTACAAGGTGCCGGAGAGCTTTACCCTGTCCGACACACCACTGCCGCGCAATGCGAATGGCAAACTCGTCAAACGGGCACTGCGTGACCAGTTGGCCGCCAGTATGCCTGCACCCTAAGGAGCCAACATGTCCGCAGCCGATATCAGCACCCTGGAAAAGCTGCGCGCCCAGGTGGGCCAAGAGGCTGTCGTCACCCAGTGGGTGGACGTCACCCAGCAACGCATCGACCTGTTTGCCGAGGCCACCGGCGACTTTCAATGGGTGCATGTGGATACCGGACGCTCGGCGCGGGAATCTCCTTTTGGTGGCACCATCGCCCATGGATTTCTGACGCTTTCGCTGCTCGGCAAGTTCTACCACGAGGATGTGGTGCTGCCGTTTTGTGACCTGGGACTGAACTACGGCCTGAACAAGGTGCGCTTCACCAATCCGGTGCGCGCCGGCAGCCGGGTCCGTGGTCGCTTTGTGCTGAGCCGGCTCGACGATGTGGAGGGCGGGATTCAGTGCACCTGGACGGTGACCTTCGAGATCGAGGGGGTGGAGCGCCCGGCCTGCGTGGCCGAGCATGTGGTGCGGCGTTATTTTCGCAAGACCTGAGGAGGCGTATATGGCGAACAGGACAGCCATCATCACCGGCGGTGGCACCGGGGTCGGTGCGGCGGTGGCGCGCATGCTGGCGGCGACCGGTTGCAACGTCGCGGTCAACTACAGCCGCAGTGCGGACGAGGCGGCAGTCGTGGTGCAGCAATGCATCGCCCTCGGTGCCGATGCCGTTGCGCTGCGCGCCGATGTCGCCAACGATGCCGATTGCCGTGTTTTGGTGCGCCAGACCGTCGCGCGCTGGGGCGCGCTGGACATACTCGTGAACAGCGCGGGCACCACCCGCTTTATCCCCATGGATGACCTGGAGGCGGTCAGCGCGGAAGACTTCCAGCAGGTCTACGCGGTGAACACGCTGGGGCCGTTTCAGATGGCGCGCGCGGCCCGGCCGCACCTCGGCGAGGGCAGTGCGGTGGTCAACGTGTCGTCCATTGCCGGCCTCAATGGCAATGGCAGCTCGGTGCCCTATGTGTTGTCCAAGGCGGCGTTGAACATCCTGACGCTCTCGCTGGCCCGCATTCTTGCCCCCAAGACACGGGTGAACGCGGTGTTGCCGGGGCTGATCGAGGGCCGCTGGATGCGCAACGGACTGGGTGACGCGGCTTATGAGCGGGTCAAAGGCCAGTTCGCCGACGCGTCGGCACTGGGCAAGGTCTGTACACCCGAGCATGTGGCCAGCGCGGTATGCTGGCTGCTCGCGTCCGACTGCATGGTCACCGGGCAGCTGATACCGGTCGATGCCGGGTTCCTGCTGGGGCGCCCACCGTCGGCAGCAGGCGCCGCGACCAGGTAACCTGGCATGGGCAACACCGTACTCGTCTCCGGCGGCAGCGGCTACATAGCCGGATTCCTGATCCGCCAGCTGGTGGCCGAGGGCTGGATGGTGCACACCACGGTGCGCAGTCTGGCCAAAGAGGCGGCAGTGCGCGAGCTGCTGGCGGTGGACAACAGCCGCGTCCGGTTCTTCGCCGCTGACCTGATGGCTGACGCAGGCTGGGCCGAGGCCATGGCGGGTTGTGGTTACTGTGTGCATGTGGCATCACCGCTGCCCGCAGGTATCCCGAAACACGCCGACGAGCTGATCGTGCCAGCGCGGGACGGAGCGCTGCGTGCCCTGCGCGCGGCCAAGGCGGCTGGTGTGCAGCGCTTTGTCATGACGTCCTCCGTGGCTGCCATTTCCTATGGCCGCGGACGTGGTGTGCACCGCTTCACCGAAGCCGACTGGACCGATCTGTCGCAACCCGGCATTTCGCCCTATATCCAGAGCAAGACAGTGGCCGAGCGCGCAGCGCGCGACTGGATGGCCGGCGAGGGTGGCGCCATGGAGTACTGCAGCATCTGCCCCTCGGTGGTGCTGGGCCCGGTGTGGAGCCGCGACTATTCGGCGTCGGTGATGGTGGTGCGCGCCCTGCTGGATGGACGCATGGGCGCCTGCCCGGACATCGGTTTTGGCATTGTGGATGTGCGCGATGTGGCTGATCTGCATGTGCGCGCGCTGACTGCGCCCAACCTGGCCAACGAGCGGTTCATCGCGTCTGGCCGTTTTGTGAAACTGCGCGAAGTGGCCGATGTCCTGCGCGCCGGGCTCGGAACGCAGGCGCACAGGGTGACGAAGCGCAACGCGCCCGACTGGCTGGTGCGTATTGCGGCGCGCTTCAACCCGCTGGCCCGGGCCGTGGTGGGCGAACTGGGGTCGGTGCGCAACCAGGACGCATCACATGCCAAGGCCGTGCTGGGATGGGTCACGCGGCCGGTCGAACAAAGCATTCTGGACACGGCGCATTCGCTGATCGCGCTCGGTATCATCAAGCCCTGAAATCCCCTCCCAACCATCCACGATGTCCACTTTTGAAATTGAAGGCGGCGTAGCGCTGCGCGGCACAGTGCGTGCCTCCGGCAACAAGAACGCCATACTTCCCATGATTGCGGCCTGTATCCTGACCGACCAGGAGATGGTGCTGGAGAACGTGCCCGACATTGTCGATGTGCGCCACATGCTGGAGCTCGTTACTGCCATTGGCGGCAAGGTGGAGCGCAGCGGCGAGCGTGTCAGCATCCGGGTGGCCAGCCTGAAAAGCAGCGAAATCAGCCGCGAACTGTGCAACAAGGTGCGCACCTCCATCATGTGTGTCGGCCCGCTGCTGCACCGCCTGGGCAAAGCCACGGTCTACCCGCCAGGCGGTGACGTGATCGGGCGGCGTCGGCTCGACACCCATTTCTACGGCCTGCAGAAACTCGGCGCGGTTGTCACCACGAATGGTAAATACGACTTTGTCATGCCCACGCCGCTGACCGGTGCCGAGATGTTTTTCGACGAGCCATCCGTCACCGGTACCGAACATGTGCTGATGGCCGCCGTGGTGAGCACCGGGCAGACGCTGATGCGCAATGCGGCATGCGAACCCCATGTGCAGGACTTGGCGCATATGCTCAATGCCATGGGTGCGCGCATCGGCGGCATCGGCACCAACCTGCTGACGATAGAAGGTGTGCCCTCGCTGCACGGCACCACCCACACGGTGTGCCACGACCATGTGGAGGCGGCGTCCTACCTCGCGCTGGCGGCGGCGACCGGCGGCGAGATACGGGTCGAGGGCACCGACCTGCATTCCTACTGGATGTGCCGTCGGGTGTTTGGCATGCTGGGAGTGAAGATCGAGCTTTACAAAGACCACATTGCGTTGCCCGGCAACCAGGAGTTGCGTGTGACGCGTGACCACGACGGCGCCATTCCCGTCATTGGTGACGGCCCCTGGCCACAGTTCGCCACCGACCAGATGAGCTGCATGATCACGCTGGCCACGCAGGTCAGCGGCAATGTGCTGTTTTTCGAGAAGATGTTCGAGTCGCGGCTGTATTTTGTCGATCGCCTGATCAGCATGGGCGCCAACGCCGTCGTGTGCGACCCGCACCGGGTGTTGATCAGCGGTCGGTCCAAACTCACCGCCACCACCTTGACCTCGCCCGATATCCGCGCCGGCATGGCGCTGCTCGGCGCAGCGCTGTGCGCGTCGGGTAAATCGACGGTGCAGAATGCCAACATGATCGAGCGGGGGTATGAACGGATCGAGGAGAAGCTGC
>JANLVB010000457.1:0-2822 GCA_031363785.1 Betaproteobacteria bacterium | reverse complement strand
TGGGCGCCAACGGACTCGACGGCATCCTGGCCGACGACATGGGGCTGGGCAAGACGCTGCAGACGCTGGCGCACATCCTGGTGGAAAAACAGGCCGGCCGGCTGGACCGGCCCGCGCTGGTCATCGCTCCGGTCAGCGTGTTGGGAAACTGGCGCCGCGAGGCCGGGCGTTTCGTCCCCGAGCTCAGCGTACTGGTGTTGCATGGCAAGGAGCGCCACCAGGCCGCCGCCGACATGGCGCGCCACGATCTGGTGATCGCGCCCTATTCGCTGTTGCAGCGCGACCGCGAGCGCTGGCTGCAGCAGCCGTGGCACATCGTGGTGCTGGACGAGGCCCAAAACATCAAAAACGCCAATTCCTATGCCGCGCAAGTGGTGGGTGAGCTGGGCACCCGGCACCGCCTGTGCCTGTCCGGCACACCCATGGAAAACCACTTGGGCGAGCTGTGGAGCCTGTTTCACTTCCTGATGCCCGGGTTTTTGGGCAGCCAGGCCCGCTTCAAGGACCTGTTTCGCACCCCCATTGAGAAGCTGGGCAACAACGAGCGACTGGAGCAGCTGCGCAAACGCGTCACCCCTTTCATGCTGCGCCGTGCCAAAGCCGATGTGGCGACTGATTTGCTGCCCAAACAAGAGTTTGTGAGCAGCGTGGAGCTGGGCGGCAAGCAGGCCGACCTGTACGAAACCATTCGCCTGACCACCGAAAAATCCGTGCGCGAGGCGCTGTCCAACAAGGGCCTCGCCAAGTCGCAAATTCAAATCTTGGATGCCCTGCTCAAACTGCGCCAGGTGTGCTGCGACCCGCGCTTGCAGAAGTTCACCGCCGCCAAGAACGTCAAGACCTCGGCCAAGCTGGAGCAGCTGATGGAGCTGCTGCCCGAGATGCTGGTAGAAGGCCGGCGGATCTTGCTGTTCTCCCAGTTCACCAGCATGTTGACGCTGATCGAGGCCGAGCTGGAGAAACGCAAACTGCAGTGGGTCAAGCTGACCGGCCAGAGCCAGAAGCGCGACGCCTTGATCGAACAGTTCACCAGTGGTGCGGTGCCGCTGTTCCTCATCAGCCTCAAGGCCGGCGGCGTAGGGCTGAACCTGCCGCAGGCCGACACTGTCATCCACTACGACCCGTGGTGGAACCCGGCGGTCGAGAACCAGGCTACCGACCGCGCACACCGCATTGGGCAAACCCAGAGCGTGTGGGTGGTCAAGCTGGTGGCCCAAGGCACGATCGAAGAACGCATCCTGGCGCTGCAGGAGCGCAAGGCGGCGCTGGCCGAGAGCATGTACAGCGGTGCTGCGGCCCGCAAACAGCCGCTGTTTACGGAGAGTGATCTGGCGGAGTTGCTGCGGCCGCTGTCGGAGGGGTGAAGGCTGCGGGCGCCGCAGGAAGGCTTCGCATCGTTCTTGACCTGGATTCATAATGAAGCTAAAATGAATCATACTTCCATTATGGCTCCAATATGTCCAATATTTCTGTGAAAGATGTGCCTGAGCAATGGGCAGAAGCCCTGCGCCAACGGGCTGCGCGCAACCACCGGTCGCTGCAAGGCGAGCTGATGGCCATTCTGGAGCGCGCAGTGCAGGAAACCTCGGAGTCGTTGGCAATGGCACCGCCGCTGCAAAGCCATACCGGGATGGGCAGGGTGGTGGGTTACGGTGCCGGGGGGCATCCCATCATCCGGCGCGGCTGGAAGACGGTTGAGCAAGTCGCCGCCGAGTTGAAGGCCAAGTACCCGGAGCCCTTTGTCGATGGCCCCCTGGGCGTTGACATCATCCGGGAAGATCGGGATACCCGATGACGCGTGCCGGGCGCGAGCTCTTCGTTGCCGAGGTTCCCGCAGCCTACCTGCAGCGCCGCCCGATGGTGGTGGATTGCAGCGCGATCAGCGGCCTGGTTTTCCATGAGCACTGGAGATCGCAGGCCCAGCAGAAAATTGCTGGCCATACCTTGAATGCGCCCTACCTGCTCGACGCCGAGATAAGCAACGTGGCGGTGAAAAAGCACAAACAAGGGCTGGCGCAAATCGCGGACGACGGTTTGTTGCAATACCAGGCCATTGACATCGAGCTGCATCCGATTGCGGTGCACCAGGTGGTAGCGCTCGCCCTGCGTTACCAACTCTCCACCTACGACGCCGCCTACCTCTGGCTGGCGGCCGAGCTGAAAGCCCCGCTGGCGACCTTCGACGAAAAGCTGGCCACGGCCGCGCAGGCGCATCTGGCCAGCCTGCCCTGAGCCCACAGCACATGGGCCAGACCCGCGCCCTCAGCGGCACCGCCTTTGCCACGCTGCTTCTGATCGCACTGATGATGGGTGCCAACCATGTGGCGGCGCGTGTTGCCTTCAACCACGGTGTGGATGTGGCCACGGCCGTGGTGTTTCGCAGCGGGGTTACCGCTTTCGTCGTTTTTGCCTTGGTGTTGATGCAGGGGGTGCACATCAAATTCAGCGCGCGGCACCGGCATATGTTGCCGGTGATCGGTTTGTTGATTGGCGTGCAAAGCCTGTGCCTGTATTCGGCGGTGGCGCGATTGCCGGTCGCGCTGGCGCTGCTGGCCTTCAACACCTACCCGCTGTGGACGGCTTTGTGGGCTTGGGTTGTGTACCGCGAGGTGCCTGAAAGGCCATTGTTGTGGGCCATGCCGGTGATTCTGCTGGGGCTGGCGTTGGCCCTGGACGTGCTGGGCGCCACTTCCGGGCTTGGCGCGGCCGGCCAATGGGGCCACATCGGAGCCGGGGTGGCGTTTGCATTGGCCGCAGCGGCCACTTTCGGCATGGCGCTGGTGCTGACGCAGCATGAAGCCGGCGACGTGGATGGGCGCTTG
>JANLVB010000075.1:0-2892 GCA_031363785.1 Betaproteobacteria bacterium | reverse complement strand
GGTGGCCAGCATGGTGAGAAACGCCTCGATCTCAGGAGCGCCCATGTCGCGCGGATGCCGCATTGCACTGTCGCGCCCGTGCCATCGAATGAAAAACTTCACCCAGTACAGGTAGACTTTTTCGGTGCTCAGGCTATAGTGCAAATACCGAATACGTTCGCGCATCTGGTCGAGCAGGCGGGTTGATCGCAGCGGAGGGTTGCCGGGTTTCATGGCAAATTTATAACTGGATAAATAACCAGTATACCGGCGGAAAAACCAGACTGAAAGACCTTTTCAGGAGATTTCGATGTCCAGATTAATTCGCAGCAGCCAATGTAATGCGCAGTGTTTGCGATGGACATGACGTTGAACTAAACCGCTGCTGCGGTGGCTGGTCGGCACAGACCGCCACCGCGTTTGTATTTCTGGAGTGGCTTGCGTAATCAAGCGATGAGGTGAAGCCTTCGGGCTGGGGAATGTTCCCCGGCCTTGAAGGAGAAACCTCATGACACCGTTACGTCAGCGCATGATCGACGCCATGATCCAGCGCGGCTTTGCCCAGCGCACGCAGGAAACCTACGTCGGCGCCATCCGCAGAATGGCCAAGCACTACCGGGGCGACCCGGCGCAGTACACGGTGCAGGAAGTGCAGGCGTACCTGCTGCGCATGGTCAAGGACGAGAAACTCTCGTACAGCAGCATGAACCAGGCCGCGTGCGCCATGCAGTTCCTGTTCCAGACCGTGCTGGGACACACACGCCAGCACTTCCAGGTGCCGTTTGCCAAAGTACCCATCCAGCGTCCGGAACTGCTGGCACGCGAAGAGATCGCGCGCCTGTTTGCTGCCTGCTCGCACCCTATGCGGCGCATGCTGCTGCAAACCATGTACGCCGCGGGCCTGCGCGTGTCCGAGGTCTGTGCTCTGCGAGTGAAGGACATCGACAGCCACGGCGACCGCATGTGCATACGCGTGGCCTGTGGCAAAGGGGGCCAGGCCCGCTACACCGTGCTCAGCCCAACCCTGCTGGGCTACCTGCGCATTTATGTACGGACATTTCGCCCCGGTGTCTTGTTGTTCCCCAGCGCCAGCGCCGAGCAGCCCATGAACATCGAGATGGCCCAGCGCGCCTACCAGGGAGCCCGCATGCGTGCTGGCATCACCAAAAGCGGCGGCACCCACACCTTGCGCCACTGCTTTGCCACCCATCTGCTCGAAGGCGGCATAGACCTGTTCACCATCCAGAAACTGCTGGGCCACAGCCACATCAGCACCACGGCACGCTACCTGCACCTGATCAGCCCGCAGTTCCGTCCCCCAAAGGACGTTGACCCGCTGGACCTGCTGGCCGGGCTGCCCAAGCTGTAGATCGGGCAAGCCGTTTTTATAGCCACCGCATGGCCACCTTGGCCGATGCGCTGCGCCGCTTTGGCCCAGCGTATCTGGCAACCCACGCGCTGAGCACACCCCAGGCCAAAGCCTGGCGTGGCATTGTTGCCTGTGGCACACCTGCGCTGGGCGGGCAGCGCCTGGCCTGCGACGCCTGCGCCCACAGCCATTGGCAATACCACTCGTGCAGGAACCGGCATTGCCCGCAGTGTGGTGCACGGGCCAAGGACGCCTGGCTGCAGGGCCGACTGGCCGAGGTGCTGCCGGTGCCCTATACCCATCTGGTGTTCACGCTGCCACACGGCCTGAACGCGCTGTATGGCGCGCACCCCAGGTGGGTCATCGACACCTTGTTTGCCTGCACGGCACAGACTCTGAGCGAGTTTGCCGCCAACCCGAGGTGGATGACCGCCACCGGTGGCACACCTGCCTTCAGCCTGGTGCTGCATACCTGGACGCAGGACCTGCGGCGCCACATCCATCTGCACGCGGTGATGGCCTGCGGGGTGCTGGGCAAAGAGGGCCAGTGGCACACCCCGACGCGCAAGCCCGACTTTGTGTTTGCGGTGCGGGCACTGTCCAAAGTGTTTCGGGGTAAGTTCATGGCGGCGCTGGCAACAGCGCACCGACACGGGTCAGATCGAGCGTGATCCGAAAGGGCAGGACGATGTTTGGCGCCAGCGGCACCGGCAGCTCTACAAACACGACTGGGTGGTGTACGCCAAGACGCCGCTGGGCGGGCCGACCCAGGTGCTGGAGTATTTGAGCCGCTACACGCACCGCACGGCCATCGGCAACCAGCGCATTCTCGCGGTCAATGAGGCCGCTGTGGTGTTCACGGTACGCGGCGATGATCAGGGGGGCAAACGCCGCGTCACGCTGGCGGGTACAGAGTTCGTGCGCCGGTTCCTGCTGCATGTGCTGCCCGGCGGCATCAAGAGAGTCCGCCATTACGGGGTGCTGGCATCTGCGTGCAAGGGGCTCAAGCTGCCTGCGGCGCGTGCGGCCCTGCAGATGCCGGCGCTCAATGCCAAGGCGCTGGGCTCTGCGAAGGAGTTCATGGCCCGCGTGGCCAGAATCGACGTGGCGCTGTGTCCGTGTTGCAAGGCGGGCCGCTTGCATGTCATCGAGATAGTGCAGGGGTCAGCGCGTTTGCCTGCGCCCGGCTGCATCGCCACAGTCGTGCCCCAGGCGCAGGGGCCGCCGTGACAGGACGGGATTGCCAGTGCCGGTGTGCAGCGTCGCCAGCGTGGCGTCGGGGGTGGTGGTACGCGCGTGGTCGCAATGCACCTATGTACCGGGTTGGACCGCGTGCCAGGGGAGTCGTGGGCTGATGCTATTTGACCAACCAATGCGCCGCTTGTTGCCACAAGCGCCCATTGCCCGGTCATAATTTGAGCGAAGCGGGCCGGGCGAAGCTTACAAACCCCTTTGCCGCCACCGTCATCCGCTGTTGGTGGGGCGGTTCAGTCCAACAAGGTTTATCTGCCGCAGGAGGCGCTCTTGGTTTCTGCAGTCTTGGT
>JANLVB010000441.1:0-3106 GCA_031363785.1 Betaproteobacteria bacterium | reverse complement strand
TGGCCGCCACCGTGCTGGTCGCCACCTCGGCCTTCGCGCAATTCGCAGACCGCACCATAAAGTTCACCAACGGGGTGAACGAAGACCATCCGGTCGGTGTCGGTGTGAAGAAGATGCAGGAAGTGCTGAACGCCCGAACCGGCGGCAAGATGAAGATCAACGCCTTCTGGGGCGGCTCGGCCGGGGGTGACCTGCCAGCCACCCAGGCACTGCGGGCAGGCACACAAGAAATGGTCTGCACCTCCAGTTCGCCCCTGGTTGGCATCGTGAAAGAGCTCGGCGCGTTTGACCTGCCGTTCCTGTTTGCCAACGAGAAAGAAGCCGACTCGGTGCTCGACGGCCCGGCCGGTGTGTATTTCAACAAGAAGCTTGAAGAAGCCGGACTGATCAACCTGGCCTACTGGGAGAACGGTTTCCGCAACCTGACCAACAGCAAACGACCGGTAACGAAAGCGGAAGAGTTCGACGGCATCAAGGTGCGCGTGATGCAGAACAACATCTTCCTCGACACCTTCAAGACCCTGGGCACCAACGCCGTGCCGATGGCTTTTGGTGAGGTGTTCACGGCACTCGAGACCAAGACCATCGACGGCCAGGAAAACCCGTTTGTGACCATCGAGACATCCAAACTCAACGAAGTACAAAAATTCCTGAGTGTCACCCGCCACGCCTATACGCCGTTCCTGGTGCTTTACAGCAAGCGGCTGTGGGACCAGCTGAACCCGCAGGAGCAGGCAGTGTTGCGCGAGGCCGCCATGGAAGGGCAAAAGGTGCAACGCGCCGCCAACCGTTCCTTGAACGAGAAGTCACTCGCCAGCCTGAAAACCAAGGGCATGCTGGTGAACGAGGTCAGCGCCGCCGAGCAGTTGCGCATGTTCGAAAAGGTCAAGCCGGTGTATGACCGTCAAGTGCCAACCATCGGTGCCGAAGCCATCACGACAGTCCTGGACGCATTGAAAAAGGCGCGCGGCGGCTGAAGCCAGTTGGCGATACCGCGCATCCAGGGCCACCCAGGGTAACCCGGGCGGCCCTTTTTCCGGAGGCTGTAGTGAAAATTACCCGAGTAGAAACAGTTCGCCTGGGCGAGTTCCCCAACATCATCTGGGTCCGCCTGCACACCAATGAAGGCCTGGTGGGCCTGGGCGAAACCTTCATGGGAGCCCAGGCGGTAGAGGCGTACATCCATGAGTGGGCGGCGCCCAAGCTGCTGGGCAAAGACCCGCTGGCCATAGAGTCGCGTAATCGCGAACTCACCGGTTACCTGGGCTGGCGCGGCTCCGGTGTCGAAACCCGCGGCAACTCTGCCATCGATATCGCCTTGTGGGACATTTTTGGCAAGGCGGCGAACATGCCGCTGCACACGGCACTCGGCGGCAAGAGCCGTGACACGATCCGCATCTACAACACCTGCGCGGGTTACCAGTACATCCGCAGTGCGGTGAACCAGAACACCTCCAACTGGGGCATCGGCGCCGGGAGACTGCCGAATGCTGGTCCTTACGAAGACCTTGAAGGGTTTTTGCATCGGGCCGACGAAGTGGCCGAGTCGCTCTTGTCGGAAGGCATCACGGCGATGAAGATCTGGCCGTTAGACCCGGCGGCTGAAAAGAGTGACGGCCAGTACATCAGCAACGCCGATCTCGATCTGGCTCTGGAGCCATTTCGCAAGATTCGTGCAGCCGTTGGTGACAAGATGGACATCATGGTCGAATTCCACAGTTTGTGGCGCCTGCCGATGGCGCAGAAGATCGCCCGTGCGCTCAAGCCCTTCAACACTTTCTGGCACGAGGACGCGATCAGCATGGACTCGCTCGATCTGCTCAAGCAATACGCACGGGACTGCGAGGCCCTGATTTGCGCCAGTGAGACCTTGAGCTACAAATGGGGCTTCAAGGACTACCTGCAAACCGGTGTGGCTGGCATCGTGATGCTCGACCTGAGCTGGTGTGGCGGCCTGTCCGAAGCCCGCAAGATCGCCGCCATGGCTGACGCCTGGCAACTCCCGGTGGCCCCACACGACTGCACCGGGCCGGTGGTTTGGGCGGCGTCCAGCCATCTATCCCTGCATGCGCCCAACGCGCTGGTGCAAGAAAGTGTGCGTGCCTTCTACAGCGGTTGGTACAAGGAGCTGGTGACCGAGTTGCCCCAGGTGACCATGGGCATGCTCAGCCTGAGCGACAAGCCAGGGCTGGGCCTGGAATTGTTGCCCGATTTGCACCAGCGAGCGGACGCGACGGTGCGTTTTTCGGAGCCCGGCTGACTTGATGCATCCGCCGCCAGTGCCAGGTACCGCTGCCGCTGGCCGTGGCCACAACGCACCTGTGATTCTCGTCATGGGCGTGAGCGGCAGTGGCAAGAGCACGGTATCGAGACAGCTGGCGCATGCCCTCAACCTGTCGTTTCTGGAGTGTGACGACCTGCATTCACCGCACAACGTGGCGCGCATGGCTGCCGGTATTGCCCTCACCGATGCAGATCGCCTGGGCTGGCTGGCCTTGATAGCCCGCGAGATCGAATGTGCTCGGCTGGAGCGGCGCGGACTGGTCGTGGCCTGTTCGGCACTGAAACGGGGGTACCGCGACAGGTTGCGGCGCGCGGCGGCCGATCTGTGTCTGGTGCACCTGCGGGGGTCGGATGATCTGCTGCGCGAGCGTGCCACGCAACGCCGCGGGCATTACATGCCAGCCTCGCTGCTGGCAAGCCAGTTGGCGACGCTTGAGCCTCCACATGCCGATGAGCACGCGTTGTGCTTCGATGTCGCACAATCACCCGAGTCCATCGTGCGCACCTTGGCGCAAGCGTTCGCGGCGGTGGCGAACGCAGCACCCCACGACACCAGCCCAGGAACCCTCATGCACCACATCACCAAGACCATCCTGTTTACCGACTCCGATGGTCGTGCGACGTTTCGTGACGAACCCGTTGTTTTGTCAGAAGGTTCGCCGCAGTCGATGCTGTCGCCGTTGTTCGCGTCTGGTGGTTACCAACTGCGCCACAGCCCGGTCGGATTTCGCAGTGATTTCCACTGTTCCAACGATCCGCAATGGGTCTTCATCCTGGCCGGCCAGATGGAGATCGGTTTGCAAGATGGCAGCTCGCGGGTGTT
>JANLVB010000430.1:0-5079 GCA_031363785.1 Betaproteobacteria bacterium | reverse complement strand
ACTTATTATTTGTGCAATAATGTAAACATTTTGTTGCTCGATGCGCCGCAGATCCCGCGCTCACTGGAAGAGGTGGACCTGGCCGCCGTGCTCGGTAACCACGTGATCGCCTCCGGCATGTTGCTGTCGTCGGCCATCGTGCTGGAAGATCCGGCACCGCAATACCGCATCATCCTGGTGGCGCGCAAGGAGGTGGCCAACAGCCCGATGCTCAAGCAACTGGTGGACGCCTACAAATCGGCCGACTACCGCAGGTTCATCGAGTCCGACCCCAAGGCAAAAGGCTTTTCGCGCCCGGAATACTGGCGCTGATGGCACAACCATCGCACTCCGGCAACGCCATTACACAGCGCGAAAGCAGCGCACCGGTGTCGCAAGCCACTGCGCCTTCCGTGCATGGGGGCGTTGCCGCCAGCAGCGTGGACACCGCCTGCGCCGCCATTCGCGAAGCCATTCGCAGTGGCCGTTTTGCCGGTGGTGACCGCATCCGCGAGGTCGAGGTGTGTGCCATGGCCCGTGTCTCGCGCACCTCGGTGCGCCAGGCGCTGACGCTGCTGGCCGCCGAGGGTTTTGTCGAGCTGCGACCAAATCGCGGTGCCGTGGTGATTGACTGGACCGATGCGAATCTGCTCGAGATATTCGACCTGCGCGCCCTGCTCGAAGGTTACGGCGCGGCGTTGGCCGCCGGGCGCGCGACCAGCGAAGAAGTGCAGCAAATGCGGCGCGAAGCCCTGATCTTCCAGGCCCTGACGCGCAAGCCGCAGGCGCTGGACATGCGGCTGATCGCCGAATCCAACAACCGCCTGCACCGCATGATCCTGGACGCCGGGAAAAACGAGCGTGTGGCCTCGATGTTGACGGCCGTGGTGCATATTCCGCTGGTCAAGCAGACCTTTGCCAAATACACCCTCGAATCGCTGGAGCGCAGTGCCATGCAGCACCTGGACCTGGTGTCGGCGATCGAGTCTGGCGACGCGGTGTGGGCCGAGGCGGCGATGCGCTCCCATATCCACGCGGCCAAGAAGGTGATATTTGGCACCGCCGCGTTGTCGCCAGCAGCGCCGAAACGCGCCAAAGGCAGCTGACGAGAAACGCCATCGTCCAGCCGCCCGCGTGCTGGTTTGCACCATGCCACTACCAAAAACCAAAACCATCGCCATCGCCAACGCCAACGCCATTCACCTCGACCATATCGGCTTCATCGTGCGCGACCTGGAGCAGGTGGCAACGCTGATCAGCCAGCTCGGCTTTGGGCAAACGCGGCGCGCCGACCATACCCGCACCGATGCCAGCGGTGCCGTGGTGTCGGCCGGCAGCGCGCAACGCTCGGTCATGCTCCACAACGGCTACATCGAGTTCATGCAGATCACCGACCCGCTGGCCGGGCACCAGCTGACACCGGCGCTCGCCGTGCGCCACGGCCTGCATGTGCTGGCACTCGGCAGCGATGACGCCGTGGCATGCCGCGCAGCATTGGCCGGCGCGGGTGTTGCGGTGGGGCCGCTGCTGCGTTGGTCACGCCAGATCAACGAGGCCGATTGCCAAGGCGAGGCCCGGTTTTGTTACTTTGACTCGCGCTGGGACGCACACGACCCTTCCTACATCTGCTGGGTTCAGCACCTGACGCCCGAGTTGATGCGGCCGCCCCATCTGCTGCAACACAACAACCAGAGCCTGGGTTTGAGCGCCCTGTATTACCGCGGCCCGCAGCCACTGGCCGAGGCCTGGGTGGCACAGCTGCTGGCCAGCGGCGCACAGCAGGCGCCACCCCGTGCTGGTGGTGTCGATGTGGTTTACCCGAATGCCCGTATCAGCGTCGAATTCGACCCCGGCCTGCAGCGGGTCTTGCCCAGCGCCGTCGGTCTGACCCTGCAAGACACCACCTGGCTGCGCACACGCTGTGCGCGGCTCGGTCTGGGGCTGCGCGAGCTCGCAGGCGGCGCATTCGCGCTCGACTTGCAGGAGCAACTCGGCATCGACTGGATCTTCCGCCCGGCACCGGCCCAGACACCGTGATGGCGCAAGGCCATGCCGCGCAGCACACCAATGCCGCTGGAGAAACAAGCACCATGGCCGTTCTCGACATCGCCGCCGACGCGGCACGCGCCATGGACGTGATGGAAAAAAATGCCGGCATCGCCATCCTGCCCAACGACGTCGGTTATTCGCTCATCGCCGCACGCCGCCCGGCCCTGCGCAAGATTTTCGACACCAAGAAACGCGCACCGAGCAAACTCAATGCCATGCTGGGCAATGCGCAGCTACACCATGAACTGCATATGGTGAGCCCGCGCGGGCGCGCCATCGTCAACGCCATCACGCAGGACTACGATCTGCCGCTCGGGCTGATTGCGCCGTGCCGCAGCGACCACCCGCTGCTGCGCGCGCTCGACCCGGACACTTTTGAGCGCAGCACCAAGGGCGGCACTCTGCTGATGCTGCTCAACGCCGGGCCGTTCCACCGCGAGATTACGCGCCTGAGCATGCAGCGCGGCACGCTGCTGTTTGGCTCATCGGCCAATCTGTCGATGCACGGCACCAAGTTCCGCGTCGAGGACATGGAGCCGGAAATCACCGCCATTGCCGACATCGTCATCGACTACGGGCTGCAGAAATACCACCTGTGGAAGGCATCCTCGACCCTGCTGAACTGCGAGACGCTGGAAGTGGTGCGTCATGGCTCCTGTTTCGAGAACATCGCCGACATTCTGAAACGGCACTTTGGCGTGCCGCTGCCGGCTCGGGCGCTGGGGTGAGGGTGCGGGGCGCGCTGGCACTCATGGCGCAAAAACTTCCTGCAGAACCCCCAGTGTACCGACCAGAGTCTTGGTTGAGACCGCGCCCAATCGCCTGGCCAGCCGCACTTTGTCCACTGCCCGCAATTGATCCAGCAGGATCAGGCCCTTCTGGCCTGCGTGGCTTACCGGCACCCGAAACGGTGCCGGTCGGCTCTTGCTGGTCATGGGTGCCACGAGCACCGTGCGAAGGTGGTCGTGCATTTCGGGCGGCGAGACGACAACACACGGTCGCGACTTCCTGATTTCGCTGCCCACTGTCGGGTCCAGGTTGACCTGCCAGATCTCGCCTCGCTTCACCACGCCAGCTCCGCATCCGCCTCGTTTCCAAATTCGCCCATCACCAAGGCGTCGTCACCACTCTGGGCGATCTTGCGCGCCGCGTCGGCCCATCCGGCACGTATTGGTTTGGCGGGCTTGCGCAACACCAGTGCACCACCTTCAATGGTCATCTCCGCCTCGCCGGCTTCCAAGCCTACCTGCGCCAGCAAGGGTTTGGGGATCACAATGCCCTGGGAGTTGCCGATCTGCCGGATGGTTACATGCATGGGTTTCCAACATCGTTGTGTGGTAACAATGTTATTCCGTGGGTGGCGGGCTGTCAAGCAGACTGCGCATTCATGTCGGGAGTAAATGAGCGTGACATGTAATTGTGGATGCTTGTAGGGCGCAGCACCGCCACTATGGCCCGGGTAGCGCAGGTTGAACTCGATCGTCGGCGCCCAGGTGCGCAACAGCGGCGCGGCCCCGGGGATCGGGCAGCGGCCGCGCATCCTTATGCAGCAGCAATCGATGCGTTGATGGAGATCGTATTTGCCACTGGCAGTACGACCTTCTTTTGGCCATGCCCGTCATTGCTGACCGACTCCACTTTGACAAGGCCAAGCTCCGACAACTTGGACACGTCCCGAGACACCGCGCTGGGGTTGCGGTGTGAGGCGACAGCCAGGTCGGCAATGGAGTGCCGACCTTTGCTCGCGATGCGCAGCAGCTCAAACCGCTTCGGGGTGAGCTGAGTCAGAAAATTTTCAAACTCGAAGCTGGTGAAGACCATTGAATAGGGCAGGGCGTCAGCCTGCTCGTCCAAGGCTCGCGCAACCGATTTACTCCTGATCGAGTGCGCTTTCAGGGCAGGATTTTTCGCGAAATCTGCCAACGTAATCTTTTGCTTCGTCATATCTGTTCTCCTTTGACAAACTTGATGGCAATCTCTTGCCACTCACGCTCGAACCGCGGATACAACTCTTCGTAGCTCGCAAACGAGTCCGGGGTCATGGAACCCATGTAGTGCCGATGACAGTAGGCGTGGCTGTTGTCATACCCAAGTACCCTGCCGTTGTCACCACTGCAGATCAGCGGGTTGATGTAGGCGAGCGCATAGCTGACCACCCTCTTTGAAGGCAGTTCACGAATTACCCGCTCCTTCAAAGTCCCTCCACCCAGTCGGCTGGGAATCTTCACATCCGCCGGGGAGTAAATCTCCTGCTTCCTGGGTCGCTTCATCCGTCAGTCATGATGTATGAAATCAAGCCTGCTGTCAAAT
The DNA here is from genome assembly GCA_031363785.1 of Betaproteobacteria bacterium. Taxonomy (GTDB): domain Bacteria; phylum Pseudomonadota; class Gammaproteobacteria; order Burkholderiales; family Burkholderiaceae_C; genus CAISIP01. Next base: position 741 of record JANLVB010000430.1, on the reverse strand, counting down.
GACAGTCTTGTCCAACGAGGTGTGAGCCTGGAGCCGGGCTCGTGGTTCCAACGCGGTATGCGCCTGAAGTACGGTTTTCGGGGGACAAGGTCAGGTAAAGCGCCACTGGCTCATGGGGTTCCCCGTTGCACTTCAATGTAAGGGTGCATCAAGTCGATTTGCCAAGACCAAATCCACTACCGCAATAGTGCCCACAACAACCACCGGCCAGACCACGCCAGCAAGAACCCAGCCAGCGCCGGCAGCCAAGACAGAAACGAAAATCCAGAACAACAGTCTTTGGACTGAACTCGCACGAAGTCGCAAAAGCATCGCAGCAAGAACACCGTAGAGAATGGCATTGACAAGTCCAGCCAGACCAATCAGCTTCCAGTTGCGCTCGCTCGTCGGGTCAAACATTTCAAATATCGAGCTTGGCCAAAACGTGACCTTTAAGGCATTGAGAAAGACAAAGTAGTCGTTCTGCGCAGCCACGGGAATGGACGACGCCAAAATTTGCCCAAGGACAAGGAAGAGGCTCGGCACAGCAAAGCCACCCAATATCAAACCAGTTCGAATGTGCTTCCACATGATTTGCGTGCCCAATTCTCCGGCTATGGTCGGCTTCGTTGCTCCTGCAAGTCTTGGAAGTATGGCCGCGGACCAGGGCCTCTTCCGCCTCCGCTTAGTCCAGCTTCCTGCAAGCACTGGTCCACAAACGAGCGACAGTTGTTGTCGAGCAAGGTGTAGGTGCCGGGTGTC
>JANLVB010000374.1:0-12051 GCA_031363785.1 Betaproteobacteria bacterium | reverse complement strand
TCGTCGTGGCACCGGCCGGGTAGAGCTTTACCGCCACCACCCTGGCCGCCCCTGGTTCGTGACGGCTGGATTTTGCCAACGCGATCTCCCTTGGGTCCAGGTCGTCGGTCAGGTAGAGGGTCATCAACGGTTCGAACGGGTGGCCCGACGGCAACGCCGCCCGGATGCGTGTGGCATAGGCTTGCGCCTGGGCTACCGTCGTGATGCCGGGCCTCAGGTTGGGCATGATGACGGCCCGCGCGAATTGCGCCGCGCTATGTGGCACGACCGCAGCCAGTGCCTCGGCATCGCGCACATGCAGGTGCCAGTCATCCGGCTGTACCAGTGTCAGGCTGTCGATGGGTGCGCTTGCCGCAGCGTCCATGGTCATGTTGTGGAGCCGCCCTGGTGGCCGGTGGATCGTGTTTGCAGATAGTCCCACAACGCCAATGCGCTGCCCTTGCCGGCAATGGAGCGGCCCTTGCCAGAACTGCCGGCTGGCTTTTGCGTGCGCCCGCCGAGACGGGCCGTGTCATGGTGGTGCGGCGTCTCGCGGTAGGCGCGCACGTCCATCGTCAACTGCAATGGTGGCATGTCTGGCGGCACGGCGCTGACCAGGCGCTTGGCACGCAATTCTTTTTTGACTGCACTTGATGGCAAAAATGCGATTCCGTGGCCCTCCAGTGCCATGGCCTTCAGGCCCTCGGCCATGTCGGTCTCGTAGACCCTGTCGAAGTGGATCGCGGTACTGGACTGCTTGAGGATCAGGTCTACCATCTGCCCGAGGTAGGCGCCGGGCGCGTAACCCAGATAGGGCAGCAGGTGTCCGGCGCGCCCGGGCAGGCTGAACAGGGGCGCTCCGTCGTTGTCGGGTTTGACGTATGGCGCGATGGTTTCCTCCGTCAGGCTGACCATTTCGTAACGCTGCGGGTCGAGCTGGAATGGCAGCGAGCTGTGGTGGTAGGCAATCAGCAGATCACAACTGCCTTCGACCAGGCGCAGCACCGCGTCATGCACGTTGAGTGCAATCAACCGGCTCTTGATCGGGCCAAAGCGTTCGCGCAAGCCTGAGACCCAGGCTGGAAAGAACGTGAAAGCCAGGGTGTGTGGTACTGCGAACTCGATCACGTCTTGTGCCACCGAGGTATGTCCGCGCAACATGGCTCGAGTGCTTTGTAGTGCCTGCAGCATTTCCAGGGACTGGTCGTAGAGTGTTTCTCCGGCCTGGGTCAGGCGTGTCGGATAGGAGCTACGGTCCACCAGATCGGTTCCGGCCCAAGCCTCCAGTGACTGGATGCGCCGTGAAAATGCCGGCTGGGTGACATGGCGCAGTTGCGCGGAGCGACTGAAGCTGCGGGTTTCGGCCAGACTCACGAAGTCTTCAAGCCATTTGGTTTCCATGCAGCGATTATGCGATGCAGCCCGGGTGCAACCGGGCGAGACAGGTCTTGTTGCCTACCAACGCAGGCCGCCAGGAAAGATCCACACCAGGGTCGCGGTCATGATCACATAGCGCAGGAATTTTCCGATACACATGTAGACAACACAGGGCCAAAATGGCAGTTTGAGCCAGCCGGCGATGGCGCACAGGGGGTCACCGACTATCGGTAACCATGACAGCAGGCAGGCCGGTGGCCCCATTCGGCGCAACCATAACAGGGCCTTGAGCTGAGAACTTGTGTGGCCAAACCGGTCTGCCACCTGGTGCGCTGCATAACCCATCGCCCAGGAGAGTGCGCCTCCCAGCGTGTTGCCGGCCGTGCCTACCAGTACCGCCGGCCAGAACAGCGCCGGATTGAGCTTGACCAAGCCGAATACTGCAGGTTCGGAGCCCAGCGGCAGCAGGGTGGCAGAGATAAAGGAGACCACGAACACCGCCCCCAGTCCAAACCTGGGCAGGGCCAACACTGTCAGTAGCTGCTCGATCCACGCTTCCATCGTCGTGGCAGTATAGGGACCGACACCCCGGCCAGAGTGCCCGATTTCAATTGCTGAAATCTTGGGCATATAGAATCAGCCCGACGCCCGCCAGTTGCATCTCTCCAGTCCCTTCCTTCCCGTACCCCAGCGACCATGTACATCGGCCAGTTCGGGCTTCCCAATCGTTTCATGGTGGCCCCAATGGCCGGTGTGACGGACCGTCCGTTTCGCCAGCTGTGCCGTCGACTGGGTGCCGGTTACGCAGTGAGCGAGATGGTGACTTCACGACCGGACCTGTGGAAGTCGCTGAAAACCTCGCGGCGTGCCAACCACGACGGAGAACCTGGTCCGATTGCGGTGCAGATTGCCGGCACCGAGGCGGCGATGATGGCGCAAGCGGCACTTTACAACATCGAGCGTGGCGCCCAGATCATCGACATCAACATGGGTTGTCCGGCCAAGAAGGTATGCAACAAATGGGCCGGCTCGGCGCTGATGCAGGACGAGGCGCTGGCCTTGTCGATTGTGCAGGCGGTGGTGAAAGTGTGCGAGCCGCATCGCGTGCCGGTCACCTTGAAGATGCGCACCGGCTGGTGCAGCAGCCAGCGTAACGCGCAGCGTATCGCGCTGCAGGCGCAGGACGCCGGTATCCAGATGTTGGCCGTGCACGGGCGTACGCGCGAGCAGGGTTATGGCGGGTTTGCGGAACACGACACGGTACGGCAGATCAAGCAGGTATTGCGTATTCCGGTAGTCGCCAACGGAGACATCGACAACGCCGAGCGGGCTTGTGCGGTGCTGATGTACACGGGTGCCGATGCCGTGATGGTGGGACGTGCGGCGCAGGGGCGGCCGTGGATATTCCGTGACATGGTGCACTTCCTGCAGACCGGCGAACACCTGGCGGCGCCGCTGGTGCTGGAGGTCAAGCGCTGGCTGCTGGAGCATCTGGAGGACCACTACAGCCTGTATGGCGAGTTCATCGGCGTGCTCAGCGCGCGCAAACATATTGGCTGGTATGTGCGTGACCTGCCGGGTGGCGAACTGTTCCGCGAGCAAATGAACCGGTTGTCCGACAGCGCCGCACAGTTGCGGGCTGTGGCCGCCTTTTTCGATGCACTGGGTGGCTTGTTTGACCGGCTGCCGGAGGCCTCCGGCAGTGCGCGGCTTGAGCCGCGAAGCAAAGATGTGGGGACAAGTGCATGAGCAAGAAACACATCGAAGAGTGTGTTCGATCCAGCCTGGAGGCTTATTTTCGGGATTTGCGTGGCACCGAACCCGACGGCATGTACGACATGATGGTTCGGGTGATGGAGAAACCCCTGCTTGAGGTGGTGATGCAGCAAGCCGATCACAACCAGTCGCGGGCGGCGCAATGGCTGGGGCTGAACCGCAACACTTTGCGCAAGAAGCTGCTTGAGCACAAGTTGCTCAGCTAAGCGGGCGGCCAAAGCTGTGAATGCGCTGCTTTCGGTATCGGACAAAACCGGCATTGTCGATTTCGCCGTCGCGCTGCGCGCGCTCGGGGTGCGCCTGATCTCCACCGGTGGCACCGCCAGCCTGCTGGCCGCCCATGGGTTGGCAGTGACCGAGGTCGCCGAACTTACGGGTGTGGCCGAGATGCTGGATGGCCGTGTCAAGACTTTGCACCCGCGTGTACATGGTGCATTGCTGGCGCGGCGCGACCTGCCGCAACACATGCGGGCGCTGGCAGACAACGCCATCGAGCCGATTGATTTGCTGGTGGTGAATCTGTACCCGTTCGAAGCCACTGTGGCACGTGCCGACTGCGCGCTGGAGGAGGCGATCGAGAATATCGATATCGGTGGCCCTGCCATGGTTCGTAGTGCCGCCAAGAACTGGAAACATGTCGCCGTGCTCACGGATGTTTCCCAGTATGCCGGGGTGCTCGACGAGCTGCGGCAACATGCGCTCGTGAGCGAGGCGACCCGGTTTGCCCTGGCGGTGACCGCTTTCAACCGCATCAGCCAGTACGACGGTGCAATCAGCGACTACCTGTCGTCGGTGCGACCGGACGCCAGCCTGGCGCAGTTTCCCGGTCAGGTGAATGGGCGGTTCGTCAAGATGCAAGATCTCAGGTATGGAGAGAATCCGCACCAGAATGCCGCCTATTACCGCGATTTGTATCCCGCCCCCGGCTCTTTGGTGAGCGCAGTTCAGCTGCAGGGCAAGCAGCTGAGCTACAACAATATTGCAGACGCGGATACCGCGTGGGAATGCGTCAAGAGTTTTGACACTCCCGCCTGCGTTATTGTGAAACACGCCAACCCCTGTGGTGTGGCGGTAGCAGGCAGCCCGATGCAGGCCTACCAGCAGGCATTGCAGAGCGACCCCACATCCGCCTTCGGCGGCATCATCGCCTTCAACCGCCCGCTGGACGGGCCAGCCGCGGAGCTGGTTGCCCGCCAGTTTGTCGAGGTCTTGATGGCGCCCGATTTCGATGCCGCGGCCTTGGAGGTGTTTCAGGGCAAGCCCAACGTGCGCCTGCTCAAGGTAGCCTTGCCGCCCGGTGGGTCGAGTGCCTGGCAGCAGGGCCGCAATGCCATGGATGTGAAGCGGATTGGCTCGGGCCTGCTGATGCAGAGCGCCGACAACCACGTGTTGGCCCTGTCCGATCTGCGGCCGGTGACCCGGCTGAGGCCCACGGCGGCGCAGTTGCAGGACCTTATTTTTGCCTGGACCGTGGTCAAGTACGTCAAGTCCAACGCGATCGTTTTCTGCGCCAATGGGATGACGATGGGGGTGGGTGCCGGCCAGATGAGCAGACTCGATTCCGCGCGTATCGCCTGCATCAAGGCCGGGCATGCGGGCCTGTCATTGCGCGGCAGTGTGGTGGCCAGTGATGCGTTTTTTCCGTTTCGCGATGGTCTGGATGCGGTGGTCGATGCCGGAGCGACTTGCGTCATCCAGCCCGGGGGCAGCATGCGCGACGACGAGGTGATCGCGGCTGCGGATGAGCGCGGCGTCGCCATGGTGTTCACTGGCGTTCGCCACTTCAGGCACTGACCGGCCGCCAGCCTTCCTGCGGCGCAGGCTCAGCGCCAGTGCGGGTGCGGGTGCGGGTGCGGGTGCGGGTGGCGGCGGTTGTTATAACCAAAATTCAGATTGACGCCAACCGGTGGCGGATAGCGGTAGATCGGATAGTTCGCGACCCAGTGCGGGGCAGCGGGCACAAAAACCGTCTGGCTGTAGATCACCGGTGCTGCCGGTTGTACATAGGTGACGGATGGCGCAGGCGCAGCCTGCGACACCACCGCCTCGGCCGGGCTGATTTGCAGGCGCACGGTGGGGCCGGGGTCCTGTGCCAAATGCACGGAATATTGTTTGCCTGCATATTCGTAGACGATCTGGTAACCGGCGGGTCGGGTTTCCATGAAGGTCTGCGTAGAGCAATGTTGCACCTGATGGAACTGTGAATGGCCATTGCCTGCGATCTGGCTGCCCAGCACCGCCCCTCCAAAGACGCCGAGGGCCGTGGCTGCCGCACGCCCCCCGCCCTGTCCGATGGCATTGCCGATCGCGCCGCCGGCAATGGCTCCAAGCGCGGCCCCTCCCGCCGAAGGGCGGGCGTCGGAGCGAACGGACTCGGTGCTGCATACCTGACGCGGCACGGCCACCGACTGCAGCACTGGCGTGCTCGACAAGACACGCCCATAGTCCTGAGCCCAGGCGCTGGTTAGCAACTGGCTGAGTGTTATGGCGAATAATTGCGCACGCACAGCTTTAGTCTAGCGACGGGCAAGCGCAGCAATGCAATGCAATCGTAAGCAATTGCTAACGGCGCCGGTCACAGGGTCCGGAACACCTCGCTGGCTGCGGCAACGGTGGCGGCAATGTCAGCGTCGTCATGGGCGGCACTGACGAAACCCGCCTCGTACAGCGCCGGTGCGAAATAGACGCCGCGTTCCAGCATGCCGTGAAACAGGCGATTGAAACGCGCGCCGTCGGATTGCATGACGCGTGCGTAGTTGCGCGGCAATTCAGGCAACAGGAAAAAGCCGAACATGCCGCCTTCGCTGTCACCGCACCACGGCACCCCGGCAGCATCGGCCGCTGCCTGCAGGCCGCGGACCAGCGCGGTTGTGCGGGCCGCCAACTGATCGAAAAAGCCGGGTTTGCAAATTTCCTGCAGTGTGGCGAGGCCGCAGGCAGTGGCGACAGGGTTGCCCGACAAGGTGCCGGCCTGATATACCGGCCCCAGGGGCGCCAGCTGCTGCATCACCGCGCGCTTGCCACCAAACGCCGCCAGCGGCATGCCACCGCCAATCACCTTGCCGAGAATTGTCATGTCCGGCTCAAACCCCGGTAGTGATCTGGCATACACACTCTGCGCACCGCCCAGGGCAACGCGGCAACCGGTCATGACCTCGTCGAAAATCAGCAGGCAGCCGTGTTGCGTGCACAACTCGCGGCAGCGCCGCATGAAGGGCACCGTGGCGCGCACAAAGTTCATGTTGCCCGCGATGGCCTCGATCACCAGGCAGGCCAGGGCGTCACCATGGTCGACAAAGGCCTGTTCCAGCTGTTCCAGGTTGTTGTACTCCAGCACCAGCGTGTCACGCACGACATCGGGCGGCACACCTGCACTGGTCGGATTGCCGAATGTGGCCAGGCCAGAGCCCGCCTTCACAAGCAAGGCGTCCACATGACCGTGGTAACAGCCCTCGAACTTGATCAACTTGTTGCGGCCGGTGGCGCCGCGCGCCAAACGGATGGCGCTCATCGCAGCTTCGGTGCCCGAGCTGACCAGGCGCACCATGTCCATAGCCGGCACCAGCTGCAGCAGTGTTTCCGCCAGTTCCACCTCCCGCCGGGTCGGTGCACCAAACGAAAATCCGTCTCGCGCAGCGGCCTGCACAGCCTCCAGTACCGCAGGGTGCCCATGACCGAGGATCATCGGTCCCCAGGAGCCGATGTAGTCGATATAGGGCTGGTCTTGTTCATCCCAGATTCGCGCGCCCAGGGCCCGCTTGATAAAGCGTGGAGTGCCGCCAACCGCCTTGAAGGCCCGTACCGGGGAGTTGACGCCACCGGGAATCACGCGCTGCGCTCGTTCAAACAGGGCGACGTTGCTGTCAGTGTTTTGTGTCATGGGCTGGCAGGTCGAAGATGGAATGTCCTGGCGCGTCGGCGTCGTCGTCCGGCTCGGATTCCGCCTCGGCCCAGAATAGCCGGTCTGGCACCAGATGTCCCATGCCAGGCCGGAAGCCCGCCTCCAGGCAGCGGTCCACATAACCGAGTGCCTCCTTGACCGCTTCTGTCAGGTCAGTGCCACTGGCCAGCAGCGCCGCCAGTGCGCCCGACAGCGTGTCTCCGGCTCCTGAAAAAGTCGCCTCGAAGCGCTCCACGCGGGTGCTGCACAAGACGGACTGTGGCGAAGCCAGCACGTTTTCCATGGTCTGGTCGGGCAGAGCAATGCCGGTCACCAAGGTGTAGGGAACACCTAGTGCGTTGGCCGCCTTGGCGATTTCGCGCGGACCAGGATACTTGGCCGAGCTCCAGTCTGGCAATAACCAACGACACAGCGTGTTGTGGTTTCCGACCAACACGGTGGTCTGTGGCAACAGCAGGTCGCGAAACGCATCCAGGTAAAGGTCTATCTGTACCTCGCTCCACCACGACAAGTCCGGCATGTAGGCCACCAGCGGCACGTCCGCATAGTCAGAGGCGATGGCTGCGATCACGCTGATGTTTTCGGCCGATCCGGCAAACCCGACCTTGATCACTTGGGCACTCACGTCCTGCAGGATGGTGCGTGCCTGCTCGGACACGGCGTCGTCATCAAGGGCGAAATGGTCGTGCACCTCGGCTGTGTCTCGCACATAGGCCCCGGTCATGATCGGCAGCGCATGGGCGCCAACCGAAGCGATGGCGCCGATATCGGCGGCGAGGCCCGCGGCACCACTGGGGTCGTTCGCGTTGAAGACCAGCACGCAGACAGCCTGAGCAGATGTTTCTTCGTCGGGTGAAATTGTTGGCTCGGGCGGGAGAGACATGGGCGTACCCGACGGCGGCATCAGGCAGAATAACGGTGGTTCGGGCGCTCTGCGCGCCAATCGCTGGACCTGTCTCTATACAATGTTTGCATTCTATTCGAAGGCCCCTTAAGCTGTGAGCGAAACAAAAACCTGGATGTGCCTGATCTGTGGCTGGATTTATGACGAAGTGACCGGTGCGCCCGACGAGGGTATAGCGGCAGGCACCAAATGGGCTGATGTGCCGATGAACTGGACCTGTCCCGAATGCGGTGCCCGCAAGGAAGACTTCGAGATGGTGCAGATTTGACGGTTTGTGCCACGGACGCGGCACGGCAGCGGTGACAACAAAGAGTCTGGGAGCGCAGTCTTGTGAATACATCCGGATCGACACTCAAGGTGCTGGTAATTGATGACAGCAACACGATCCGGCGCAGTGCCGAGATTTTTCTCAAGCAGGGCGGCCACGAAGTACTGCTGGCGGAAGATGGATTTGATGCGCTGGCCAAAGTCAACGACTACCAGCCGCACATCATCTTCTGCGACATCCTGATGCCGCGCCTCGACGGTTACCAGACCTGCGCCATCATCAAGCGCAACTCCAAGTTCGCGCAGGTCCCGATCGTGATGCTGTCGTCCAAGGACGGCGTATTCGACAAGGCGCGCGGGCGCATGGTGGGCGCCCAGGACTACCTGACAAAACCGTTCACAAAGGACCAGCTGTTGCAGGCCGTTGGGCAAATCGGTTCCGGCGTCTTGGGAGTTGCATGATGGCGATTCGCAATGTGCTGATCGTCGACGACTCAAAGACCGAGTTGATGTTCCTGACCGAGGTGCTGCAGAAGAACGACTTCAGTGTTCGCACCGCGCAAAGCGCCGATGAAGTGTTCAAGCGGCTGGCGGAGGAGCGCCCCGACCTGATCCTGATGGACGTCGTGATGCCTGGGCAGAACGGTTATCAGCTTACCCGCTCCATCAGCCGGTCGCCGGAGTACACCGGCATTCCCATCATCATGTGCACCAGCAAAAGCCTGGAGACAGACCGGGTGTGGGGCATGCGCCAGGGTGCAAAGGACTACATCACGAAACCGGTCGATCCAGCCGAACTGATGACCAAGATACGGGCTTTGGAATAGTCCGGCCGGGTAATCATGGCCAACCGCGAAGCAATACGGCAACTCCAGGCACGACTTGCCAGCCGCTTGCAGGCAGCACGGGACGAGGGCCTCTCGGTGTCGTGGCTGGCGGTCCGTTCGGGTGGCAAGAACTTCCTTTTCCCGTTGGCCCAATCCGGCGAGATTTTCCCCATGTCGGTGCTGCAGCCCCTTCCCTATTCCATGCCGTGGTTTCGCGGCGTGGTGAATTTGCGTGGCGGACTGTACGGGGTGGTTGACACCGCTGCCTTTGTTTCCCAGGATACGTCGGCCAATGTCCCGGACGTTGCCAAGGCGGCGGCCGAGGCCATGATGGTGACGCTCAATGCGGCGCTCGATGTGAATTGCGCGCTGCTGGTGGACAAGCTGGCCGGCTTGCGCAATCCGGACAGTTTCACGGCTGCCCAGGCGCCCCCGGCTGGGGGCGCGCCGTATCTGGGCAACCAGTTCACCGATGCCGATGGTCACACCTGGCAGGAGATCAATCTTCAAACGCTGTCGCAGCTTCCCCGTTTTTTGAACATTACTGCTTAAGTGCACACCTGAGGCATCATCATGTCCGTAGACCGGCTCAAGCGTTTTTTTTCGAAAACCATCATGGACACCGGCCGCGATTCGCGCAATCCGGCTGAAACGTCGATGCAACCGGACCCGGCCGATTCCGTGGCGCCGGACGCGTCTGTGGTGGAGGCAGCGCCACCCGTGGTCCTGGCCCCGGGCATGGTGATGCTGCCCCTGTTGGGCACCCGCAGCGTGGCCGAACACCAGCAGGTGCTGCTGATCGGATTGGCGGTGTCCGTGATCATGTTCGCTGCGGTCGCGGCCTTTGCCTTGCGCCTGTCTGGCCAGGCCGGGCAGCAGATCAGTGCCGTGGGCCAATCTTTGATGCAATCACAGCGCCTTGCCAAGTCTGTGTCTCAGGCCGTTGTGGGATCTGCACAAGCCTTCCCTGACGTGGCCGAAAGTGCTGCAGTGCTGGCGCGCTCCGTGCGTGGCCTGAAGTCCGGTGATGTGGAGCAGCGCCTGGACGCCGTGGACGGATCGCAGCAGGACGAAGTGGGAAGCATCCTGCCGTTTATCGACCGTGCGGAGAAGAGTGCGGCCACCATCATGACCCAGCAAAAGGTGCTGACGCAAATCGGTGCGTCGCTGCGCCAGATCAACCGCCAATCGGGTGAGCTGCTGGACATTGCCGAATCGGTGGTGGCGCAAAAGCTGCAGCAAGGCGCCCCGGCGGGCGAAATCGCCGCTGCTGGCCAACTCGTCATGTTGACCCAGCGCATCGGAAAGTCGTCGACCGAATTCCTCACGGTTGACGGCGTGAGCCCGGAAGCCGTGTTCCAGATGGGCAAGGATCTGAACTCGTTCCGGGACATCGCCCAGGGCCTGCTGCAAGGCAGTGCCGAGTTGCGGCTGCCCGCCGCACGTGATGCGCAGACGCGCCAGCAGTTGGAGAGTCTGGTCAAGCTGTTCGATGAAACGCGCGAACAGGCCAGCTCGGTACTGGGGAATTTGCGTGGGCTGGTGGCGGCGCGCGAGGCCCAGGCGCTGGTGCTCAAGGACAGTGAGCCACTGCGTGCCAACCTGGAGCAGTTGCAGAAAAACCTGGCCGTAGGCACCGACCTGGGCACCGGGTCGATCGTGGCGCTGCTGCTTGCGGCAGCACTTGCAGGCCTGTGTGTCTACGGGTTGGTGAGCATTCTGTTGCTGGAAGGACGCAGCCGCCAGAGCGTGGCCCAGACCCAGATGGTCGACGCCGAACGCATGCAGTTGGAGGCCAAACGCGTCAACGACGCCAACCAGGCCGCGATTTTGCGCCTGATGAACGAATTGCAGACGGTCGCCGAGGGCGACCTGACGCAGCAGGCCACGGTGACGGAGGACATCACAGGCGCCATTGCCGATTCGGTGAACTACACGGTGGAGGAACTGCGCACGCTGGTGGCCAGTGTCCAGAGCACGGCGTCGCGTGTGGCCCAGACTACCTCGGACGTGGATGCCACCTCGACCGAACTGCTGGCCGCGTCGAACGAGCAGATGAACGAAATCCAGGCCACCGGCCAGTCGGTGCTGGCGATGGCGTCGCGCATCAATGCGGTGTCTGGCCAGGCGCAGCAATCAGCCGAGGTGGCGCGGCAGTCCCTGCAGGCGGCGGAATCGGGACTGCATGCGGTGCAGAACGCCATTGGCGGCATGAACGCGATCCGCGACCAGATTCAGGACACCTCGAAACGCATCAAGCGTCTGGGGGAGTCATCGCAGGAGATTGGCGAAATCACCGAGTTGATCTCCGACATCACCGAACAGACCAATGTGCTGGCGCTCAACGCCGCCATTCAGGCCGCCTCGGCGGGTGAGGCCGGGCGCGGCTTCTCGGTGGTGGCAGAGGAGGTTCAGCGGTTGGCCGAGCGGTCCGCCGACGCGACGCGGCAGATTTCCGCGCTGGTACGCACCATCCAGACCGACACGCAGGACGCGGTTGCGGCCATGGAGCGATCAACCCAGGGTGTGGTGGAGGGCGCCAAATTGTCGGATGATGCCGGTGCGCGGTTGACCGAGATAGAACAGGTGTCGCGGCGCCTGTCCGAGCTGATCCGCGAAATTTCGGATGCGGCTTCGCGCGAGGCCGCACTGGCCAACACGGTGGCCGACAGCATGCAGAACATCTTCGCTGTGACCGAGCAGACCAGCGATGGCACGCGTTCCACTGCGGGACAGGTAAGGGAACTCTCCCGCATGGCAGAGGAGCTGAGGCAATCGGTGGCCCGCTTCAAGATCGCCTGACAACCGCCGGCACACAACGGTCTATCGCAGCAGTGGACAACCAGATGCAAACACACAGTACCGCGCCGGTCGACAACGAGATGGCAAGCAATGACCTGGGTCCACTGGCCTGGGTGCTGGACGAGTTGCGCAAGTCGCTCGATGGTGCAACGAAGGCGATGCGCCGCTTTGTACGCGATGCCGAGCAGGCCCGTGGCTCCGACCTGGCCGAAGTTGAC
>JANLVB010000585.1:0-8154 GCA_031363785.1 Betaproteobacteria bacterium | reverse complement strand
CGCGTTTCACCGGTGGCCGGGTCGCAGGCGAGCATCTGGTTGTTGCCGATCCTCTCAAATTCGCCTTTGTACATCTGTGTGGCGTGCGCGTCGGTCTGAATCCACAACACGCCCCGCGCGTCGAACGCGATGCCGTCCGGGCAAGCATAAATGTCGCCCTTGATGTTGCCTTTGGCCTCGGGTCGGCTGTTGGCCGGGTCACCGGCCAGCACCAGGTGGTTCCACTGAAAGGTGGCGCCGTCAAAGTCGCCGGCGTCCTTCCAGCGCACGATCTGGCCCATGCTGTTGTTGGCGCGCGGGTTGGCGGCGTCCACCCCGGGCTGGTTCGGCTGGCCGCGCGCGCTGTTGTTGGTAAGGGTGCAATAGACCCAGCCCGACTGCGGGTCAATCGCCAGCCACTCGGGCCGGTCCATCTTGGTGGCCTGCAGCAGGTCGCTGGCCTGGCGCGCCTTGATCACCACTTCGCCCTGGTCGGCAAAACCGTTCGTCGCCGTCAACGGGCCCTGGCCGTGCACCAGCGGCAACCAGCGACCTGTGCCGTCGGCATCGAACCGCGCCACATACAGCGTGCCGTGGTCCAGCAACTCGCGGTTTGCCTGCGCCTTGCTACGGCCGTTGCCAGCCGGGGCGATCTTGTCGCGGCTGACAAACTTGTAGATGTACTCAAACCGCGCGTCTTCACCCGAATAGACCACGGCGCGGCCGTCTTTGGTCACCCCGACCCAGGCACCTTCGTGGGCGGCGCGGCCGATGGCTGTGCGCTTGACGGGTGTGCTCGTCGGGTCCATCGGGTCTACCTCGACCACCCAGCCGAAGCGGTGAAACTCGTTCGGGGTTTGCCGCAGATCAAAACGCGCGTCGAACTTTTCCCACTGGTAACCACCGTCCTTGCGGGCACCCCAGCGGCGCTGATCGGGCGTGGGTGTGTCGGCACCGCCAAAGTAAAAGGCCCAGTTTTCTTCACCCGACAAGTAGGTGCCCCAGGGCGTCTGGGCGGATGCGCAATTGTTGAGTGTGCCCAGCACCGTGCGGCCGGCCGGGTCGGCAGCGGTGCGCATCAGGGCATGTCCGGCGGCCGGCCCACCAACCGAAAACGGTGCTTCCATGGTGAAGCGGCGGGCGTAGCGCGATGGCCGCACCATGTGCCATGAGCCGTCTTTCAGCTCTGCCTCGAACACCGCCAGGCCATGGGCGTTTTGCGCCTTTTTCACCTTCTCGGCATTCATGTTGGCAAAACCACCCACATGCAGCAGGCCGTCGTCGGTGTATTCGTGGTTCACGGCGATCACGCCGCGTGTCGAGCTGCCACCTAACGGAAAGTACTCCAGGCCGTCGTGGTGCATGCCCATTTGCAGCGCCTGATCTGCCGCGGAGTTGGATGCGTCGCGCTTGAAGGCCGGCATGTTGCCGACAATGCCAATCGGCTCACCCCACGGGGCCAGAGGTGTGGCCACATAGCCCTCGGGCACCACCAGCGCATCCCCCATACCGGCCGGGATAGCCTTGAAGCCGAGCTTGGGGCCGCTCGGCATGTTGGCACAACCCGCCAGCGGTGCCAGCACACTGGCCAGCCCCACCGCCTCGCCGCCTTTGAGCCAACTGCGCCGAGACGCGTCTATCACCTCATGAATGCTGGGGTTGGAGGAGCGGTTGCTGTCCTCCATGGTGTCGAAGTCTTTGGCCAAGGTGGTCTCCTGAAAGTTTGTCATCAATTAGTCACACGAATACTATCGACCCCCGCTGAAGTCACCAAGCCGGGTTTACCCGGCAACCCGTGCTGGCAGGCGGGCGCGGCATCCATCACCCTGCTTGCGCCCGGCCGGGGCAGGGTTGCGGTCCGTGCGGGTTCATTGCTTGGTGAGCGTCATCAGGATATCGGCGTACCAGGCGCAGTTCAGGCCCAGCACCTCGTCGAGTTTGAGGTCGCGGGTGCCGACATCGACGCGCGCCGAATGCACACCCAGCAAAATCCAGGGCAGATCGCCGCGGCGGCCGGTTTTGCGGGTCGCACGCATCACCACCGGCGCACCACTGGTGCCGCGGTGTGTGCGCGCATCGGTCAAAAAGTATCCCTGGCCTTGAAAACGCAGGCCGAACACCGACGCCACTGCGGCCAGTCGCGCCACCGGCATGTGGTGCCAGGTGTCGTGAAAGCCGAGCGGAAAACCCACAATCACCAGCGACGCACCCATCTCCACACCCTCCAGCCGACCGAGCAGGTTGGCCGGTGTGAAGGTGCGGTACACGGCAGTGGCGGGCAAGGCGGCGCGCTCGATCTCGATCACCGCCACGTCGATCTCGCCCGACACGTCCTCACCCTGACGCCACAGGCCCTTGCCATCGCGGTACAGGGGAATCGAGAACTCGAGCGACTGCGTCATGTTGCCCGAGTCGATATGCAACTCAATCTCCAGCCGGTCCGGGAAGTGTTTGCTCGGCTCGTCGAACATCACGTGGCGGCTGGTGACCAGGAACAGCCGCTGGTCGCGCTCAAAAAAGAAACCACTGGCGCGGGTCAGCAGACGCATCTGCTCGTAGGTGGAGACACGGGCAACTGCCAAGGGGAGTGATTCGGTCATGGCTGTAGTTTGCCTGCACCCTGAGTGCATCCACACATGAATCGAACGGAATCGAATGTGTAATGAAATTCGACGAACATGTCGAGATAATTTACATAGAGTACGTCGGCAACATGCCTGATCGAAGCTCTGCGCCGCGCGCGAGCCCGACCCCGGGTCAGACAGGCTGCTAGTATCGCTGGCATGATCCCGCGTAGCGACACCCACGGCGTTCCCATCGAACCGACGGCAGCCGCGCAACGGAACCCCGGGGGCGCAGCCTGATGCGCGGGCCACCAGAACACGGATGGCGTTGGTTACTGGCGTTGCTGCTTTTTTCTCTTGGGGTGCTGGCGCAATCCTCGGGTAGCGCGCAGGAGGCCGGGCCCATGCCACGGCGCGAAGCGGCAACGGCGGCCGCCAACAATGGCCCCAACGCCCGGGTCATCGTCAAATACAAAGACGGCAGCGGCATCCTGCGCCAGGCCAGCGCACAGCGCGGCGTGCACCAGCGGCCCCTGCTGGCGGCGGCATTCTCGCAACAAATGGGTCTGGCATTGCGTGACGGGCGGGTGCTGGGCCCGCGCACCCAGGGCCTGCGCGCCACCGGCATCAGCTCTGTCCAGTTGGCGGCGCGTCTGGCGGCGCATCCCGATGTCGAATGGGCAGTCGCCGACGAGCGCCGCTATGCCAGTGCCATCACCAGCGACCCATTTCTCGTCGGCAACCAGACCTTGCCGATACCAGTGGTCGGTCAGTGGTACCTGCGTGCGCCGGACCTGACCGCGGTATCGGCCATCAACGCTCTCGACGCCTGGGACATCACACCCGGCCTGGCCAGCGTCACCGTCGCAGTGCTTGACACGGGAGTGCGTCCGCACCCGGAACTGGTCAACAAATTGCGCCTAGGTTATGACTTCGTCGGTGCGCCAAACGGCTCGCTGGCAACCGCCAACGACGGCGATGGGCGCGACCCGGACCCGAGCGACCCGGGTGACGGCACGGCACAAAACTTCTGCTTCCTGGGTGACCAGGCCAGCGACAGCAGCTGGCACGGCACCCAGGTAGCCGGCCTGGTCGGCGCCGAAACCAATGAGCTGGTTGCCCGGGGCATGGCCAGTGTAGGGCGCAATGTGATGGTATTGCCGGTGCGTGTGCTGGGCCGCTGCGGCGGTTTCGACTCCGACATCATTGCCGCCATGCGCTGGGCCGGCGGGTTGACCTCGGAAGTCGGCGACGGTGTGTCAGTGACGGTCGTCAACAACCACCCGGCGCGGGTGATCAACATGAGCCTGGGCTCGCGTGGCTCCTGCCCGGCCTCGTACGCCGCGGTGATAGCCGAGCTCAATGCGGCCGGTGTGTCGGTGGTGGTGTCGGCCGGCAACGCCACCGGGTCGGCGGTGGACACACCGGCGAACTGTGCCGGTGCCATCGCCGTCTCCGGATTGCGCCATACCGGCACCAAGGTCGGCTTCTCCAGTATCGGGCCGCAGGTGGCCATTGCCGCACCGGCGGGCAACTGCGTAAACGAACCGGTCACAGCCCTGGCGCCCTGCCTGTTCCCGCTGCTGACGACCAACAACGACGGCGCATTGGTCCCCGGCAACGATGTCTACAGCAACGGGCTGAATCCCTCGTTGGGCACCAGCTTCGCCGCGCCGCTGGTGGCTGGCACCATCGGCCTGATGTTGTCGGTCAATCCGACCATGGCACCGGCCCATATCCGCGCCGTGTTGCAGGCCAGCGCGCGGCCTTTCGTGTCCACCGGCGCCGCGCCTGGTGTGGCCGCCTGCCAGGCACCCAGCGCCGCCATTCAGCTCGAGTGTTATTGCACCACCAGCACCTGCGGCGCCGGCATGCTGAGTGCAGCACGCGCGGTGGCGCAGGTGTTTGACCCGTTTGCCGTCATCAGCACCGCCAGTACGACGCCGTCGGCTGGCTCCACAGCGGTGCTGGATGCCGGCAACTCGCAACCCCAGGCTGGGCGCAGCATCACCGCCTACCAATGGACCATGTTATCGGGCGCTGTCATCGGTAGCCTGGCCGGGCCGAGTAATGGTCCCAGTGCCAATCTGGCGTTGTCGGGCACCGGTGCCGTCACCGTGCAGCTGACCGTCACCGACAACACCGGTGCCACCGGCGTCGCCAGCACCACGCTGCAAGCAATTTCGCCGCCGCTTGCCAGCTCGGGCGGCGGAGGCGGCGGTGGCGGCGGCGGCGCCATCAACGCGTGGTGGCTGGCCGGCCTCGTTGCCGGGCTGTTGCTCACCCTGCCGGCGCGCCGCCGGCGGCGGATTGGTGATTAAGCGATAAGTGGCAAAGCGACAGGCCAATTGGGTTCTTGTGCCACCATTGGAGCCGGGAGAATCTGAGCCATGTGCAGCCACTACCAGGCGGTCAAGGAACGAGATCGCTTTTTCAGGCACTTCGGTGTCTACCCGCCCGACGACAGCGGCGAATATGACTTGTGGCCTGGTTATTCCGGCGTCATGCTGCGCCGGCCACGCGCAGCCGACAGCGGGGACGAAGCGGTGCCGGAGATGGAGACTCTGGCGGGCCTGTTCGGCCTGTTGCCGCATTGGGCCAAAGATCAGAAGCTTGCGCGCAACACCTTCAACGCGCGCAGCGAAACGGCACACGAGAAACCCAGTTTTCGCGACGCCTGGCGCAACCGCCAGCATTGCATCATTCCTGCCGATGCATTTTTCGAACCCGACTGGCGCTCCGGGCGCGCCGTCGCCACCCGGTTTTCGCGCGCCGACGGCGAACCGATGGGCATCGCCGGCCTGTGGTCCTGGTGGAAGTCACCGGCCGGCACGGTGCTCTACAGCTACTCCATGCTCACCATCAATGCCGATGACCACCCCTTGTTACGCAACATGCACCGGCCGGGGGACGAAAAACGCATGCTTGTGATCCTGCCGCGTGCTGCCTACGCAGACTGGCTTGATGCGCCGGGTGGGCGCAGCAAGGAATTCATGCGGCAGTTCGCTGCCGACCAGTTGCAGACAAGCACCTGACATGCCAGACCACGATCCCGCGCTTACCGACGCCGAAGACGCGTTACGTGCCCGCCGCCTGTTCCAGATCTCGTCCTTGACGATTGCGGGCCTGTTGCTGATCGTGGGACGGGCCCTGTTCTACGGCAACCATGTACAAGCCGCCGCGCTCGGCGTGGGGGTGGTGGCGATGTTCCTCTGCCAATCCATGAACCGGCGCGGCGCGACCGAATCCGCCAACCTGCTGCTCGTGGTCTCACTGACCCTGATGGTGACCACACTGCTGTGGCAGGGCCAGGGTTTGCGCGATTCGGCGCTGCTGGCGTTTCCGGCAGTGATCATCTCCGCCGGTTTGCTGGTCAAACCACGCCATGTGTTGCACCTGGTGATCGGCATGCTGCTGGTGGTGGTGCTGCTCACCGTCAACACACTGGCTGGATGGCGGGTCGACCAGGCACCCGACCTGCTGGTCGACCGGGCCGTGGATACCATCATCATCCTGCTTATCAGCAGTTTCGCCGTGTGGGTGATGATTGGTGATCTGCGCCGGGCGCTGACCGGCCTCAAGCTGCAGAATGAGCGTTACCGGCAGTCGCGGGACAACCTCACCTACCTGTCGCAGCACGATGCCTTGACCCTGCTGCCGAACCGCATATTGGGCCGCAGCCGGATCGAACAGGCGATCGCCAATACACGACGCAACGGCGGGCATGTGGCGCTGCTGTTTGTCGACCTTGACAACTTCAAGGCCATCAATGATTCACTCGGTCATACGGCGGGCGACGACTTTCTGCGCCAGGTGGCGCAACGTCTGGTGGCTGAGGTGCGCGAAACCGATGTCGTGAGCCGCCAGGGCGGTGACGAATTCCTGGTCGGCATCACGGACATCGCCCAGGGTCAGGCAGTTTCCACCGTCGCCAACAAGATACTGGCACGCATGAGCGAGTTGTTCATGGTGCGCGGCACCGAGATCTCGACCTCGTGTTCCATTGGTATCGCGGTATACCCCGACAACGGCCGCGATTTCGAAACCCTGCTGCGTAATGCCGACATCAGCGTCTACCACGCCAAGGACGCCGGTCGCAACATGATCCGGTTTTTCGACGAGTCCATGAATACGCTGATGCAGGAGAACCTGCTGCTCGTGGCTGGTCTGCGCACGGCGCTGGGCCAGCAAGAGTTCGTGCTGCATTACCAGCCGGTGGTCGACATCCACAGTGGGCAACTGGTAGGTGCCGAGGCACTGGTACGCTGGCGCGCGGCCGATGGCACACTGGTGGCCCCGGGCCTGTTCATTCCGGCGGCCGAGAAGTCGGGCCTGATCGTGGAGATCGGCGAATGGGTGCTGCTGCAAGCCTGCCGCCAGCTGGTGCGCTGGCAAACCGCCGGCCACGCACCCTTCGTACTGGCAGTGAATCTGTCGCCGGTGCAGTTCCGTCGCGGCAATGTGGAGATGCTGCTGACCCGGGTGCTGGAAAGCACCGGGCTCGACCCGGCCTGGCTGGAACTTGAAGTGACCGAGTCCACCCTGATCCAGGACTCCGAGAAGTTCATCGTCTCGCTGCGAAAGCTCAAGGCACTGGGGGTGCGGATATCGATCGACGACTTCGGCACCGGCTACTCCAATCTGTCCTACCTGCAACGCTTCTCGATCGACAAACTCAAGATCGACCAGTCCTTCGTGCGCCGCCTGCGGCAGGGCCCGCAGGACCGGGCCATCGTGTCGGCCATCATCCAGATCGCACGCAGCCTGAATCTGACCACCACCGCCGAGGGCATCGAAGACCAGGAGACCCGCGAGCAACTGGCCGACCTGGGCTGCACCCAGGGCCAGGGCTACCTGTTTGCCAAGCCGATGCCGGCCGAGGACTTCGAGCAGCAGGTACTGCAGTTGCGCGTTCTCGGAAATAATTGAAGTATGCATTCCGAGACCGAAACTCCCAAGCCCATCACAGCTGAAAAGCTCGCCGGTTTCGACCCCCGCTCGGGTTTTTCTCTATTGCCGCGCTGCAGCAGGCCACTACCATCGTGGCACGTCCGCCAACCGGTCCCACAGCCACTTTTAGCCCTCAGGAGATTTCCATGACCTCACGCCGCCTTGTCCTGTCGCGCAGCGCCGCTTTGATTGGCGCCGCCTCCGCCGCTTTGTTGTTGCCTCGCCTGACCCATGCACAGGGTGGCAAGCTGCGCGTCGGGCTGATGTTGCCCTATACCGGTACCTTCGCCCAGCTCGGCGTGGCGATCGAAAACGGCTTTCGCCTCGCGGTGGACGAACAAGGCGGCAAACTGGGCGGGCGCGAGATCGAATACTTCAAGGTAGACGACGAGTCCGAGCCGTCAAAGGGCATAGAAAACGCCAACAAGCTGGTGCAGCGCGACAAGGTTGATGTGCTGGTGGGCACGGTGCACTCGGGCGTGCAGATGGGCATCCACAAGGTGGCGCGCGACAGCGGCGTGCTCAGCCTGATCCCGCACGCCGGGGTACATGTGGCTACCCGCGCCCTGGGCGCACCCAACGTGTTTCGAACCACGTTCAGCAACTCGCAACCCACCCGTGCCCCGGGTTCGGCCTTTATTGCCACGGGCCACATGAATGC
>JANLVB010000332.1:0-4651 GCA_031363785.1 Betaproteobacteria bacterium | reverse complement strand
CCAGGCTGCTGCTCGACCTCGGGCGCGATGACGGCAAGTGCGTAGCCGTGACCGCCGCCGGCTGGGAGGTCGTCGGCTCAGCTGAGGCGCTGTTTAAGCGGAACCGGCTCAGCGGGGAACTGCCGCGCGATGGACACGACTACCAGCGTGCCTGGCAATTTCTGGGCGAGTGGGCCAAGTGGCCGGGAAGAAGCCGGGTCGAGGGGCTCAAGCGGCTCGCCAACCAACTCGCCAGCGGACCGCTACAGACGTCCTTGCGACGCTTGAATGGCATGCCTGCCAAGCCGCAGTGGATCAACACCGGAGCGCTGGAGGAGGCGGGTGTCCGACTGGTTTATCCATACGATCACGGGTTTGCCAGCGTCCCGCAGCGCCGCGTGGTGTCTGAGTTGTTGGCTTCATTGACAAACCGGGGTTTGCCTGGCTTGCTGCGGCATGGGGACCGTAACTCGATGCGCTTTTCAGTTGAGAGCCGGGTTCCTTTTCTGACCATCGACATGGTCGAGTTTCTGTTGTCACTGCCCGAAGAGTATTTGATCTCGGCCAGTGGCGAGACCAAGAGCATCTTTCGCGCGGCCATGCGCGGCATTGTTCCCGACGCCATCCTGGACCGGCGTGACAAGATTGGTTTTGCCACGCCCGAGAAGCAGTGGATTGCAGCAATCGCCGGCACGGTGCGCGGCTGGTTGAATGAGGACTGGAACCTGCCGTTTCTCAACCAGCGCGAAATCCTGCGCGAGTTCGACCAGATCATGGCCGGAACCCGGCCATTTAGCTGGGTGGTGTGGCGCTGGATCAATTATGTGCATTGGCACAAGCGGACCTGTTGAGCATGCGGGTTCTGTATTTGCACCCTGCCCCCACCTATGGCGGCGCTTCCAAAAGCCTGATCGAGCTGTACCAGCAGTTGCGTGATGCAGGAGTGAAGGCCACCGTGTTGACCCCGGCCGGCTCGGCCAGCCTGGCCTTTGCCCAGGCGCAGATGGAGACCGTGCCGGTCATGGGGCTGAGCCAGTTTGATAACACGCGGTTTGGCCACTACCGCCGCTTGCGATGGCTGATAGTGTTGCGCGAGCTGTTCTTGTTGCCACCTTCCATACGCGCCTTGTGGGCCATGAGGCGTCGGCAGTTTGACCTGATCCATGTCAACGACGTAACCCTGCTGCCGATGGGCCTGCTGGCGAAACACTGGCTCAAGCGACCATTGGTCGTGCATGTGCGCTCGCTGCAACGCGGGCCGGGCGTCGGCTGGCGCTCGCGCTGGATCACCGCTTTGCTGCGCCGCCATACCGACGCAGTGATCGCGATCGATCAAACCGTGGCGAATACGCTGGCCGCGGAACTGCATGTGACGGTGGTGCACAACGGCCTGAATCTTGACAGCGCCGGGCCTGTGCCGGCAACCGCCGAGCCACTCGGCAAGCTGGTGCCGACGATTGCGATGCTCGGCGTGCTGGTTCGAATGAAGGGTGTGTATGAGTTTGTCGAGGCGGCGCGAATTCTGGTCAACGAGCGCGCTATAAATGCCAGGTTTGTGCTGGCCGGCGAGAACGCCAGGCAGGTCATCGGTCTGAAGGCGTCCGCACTCAGGCTGCTGGGGTTTTCCGAAGACGTTCGCGCCGAGTTGGAGCGTCGCATTGAGGCGTATGGCCTGCAGGACCACGTGCACCTGCTCGGCTTGGTGAAGGATGTTCGCCAATTGCTTCCGAGTGTGGCTGTGGTGTGTTTCCCGTCCCATCTGGATGCTGCCGGTCGTCCGGTATTCGAAGCTGCCTGGTTTGGCATTCCAAGTGTGGTCGCGGTGACAAATCCTGAGCCGGATGCCATCGTGCATGGTGTCACCGGCCTTGCAATACCGCGACCCGACCCGGTGCTTTTGGCCGACGCGCTGGAGCGGCTGATCGTTGACGAGCCCTACCGGCTTGCGCTCGGGCGCCAGGGCAAGTTGTGGGCGGGCGAACACTTCAGTATTGCCAAGAATGCCGCCATTGTTGTTGACCTGTATCGGCGGCTGATTGACGCTGACAAGCGGCGGCGAGGTTGAGCGGTGCGTGTACTGGTCGTGTCGCAATACTTCTGGCCCGAGGGTTTCCAGATCAACGAGGTGGTTGAGGCCTTGGTCAAGCGCGGGATGCAGGTGGACGTATTGACGGGCAAGCCGAACTATCCGCAAGGGGCGATTTTCAGTGGTTACAGCGCCTGGGGTTGCCAATACGAGCAGCGCTGGGGAGCTCACATCTTTCGCGTGCCCCTTCTAGCAAGAGGGTCCAACAGTGTTGTCCGGCTGGCCTTGAACTACCTGTCGTTCGTCGCATCAGGCTTGGTGTTCGCGCCCTGGCTGTTGCGCCGGCGGCGTTATGACGCCATTTTTGTCTATGCGCCATCGCCGATCCTGCAGGCACTGCCGGCATTGTTCCTCGGTTGGATGAAGCGATGTGGCGTTGTGTTGTGGGTGCAGGACTTGTGGCCCGACAGTCTGGTGGCAACCGGTTATGTGAGAAATCCGGCCATCCTTGCGTGGGTTGGAAAACTGGTGCGTTTCATTTACCGGCGCGCGGATTTGTTGTTGGTGCAGTCGCGTGCGTTTGAAGCACCGGTCGCAGCCTTTGCGCCCACGCGTCGGGTGGTGTATTTTCCCAATTCGGCCGACCCGATGTTTTGCAAACCGCCAGAGGTTGACTTGCCGCATATCGCGCAGCTTGCCGATGGTTTCCCGGTAGTGTTTGCCGGCAACATCGGCGTTGGCCAGTCAGTGGAGACCATCGTCGGCGCAGCGGCGTTGTTGAAGCAACACCAGGAGATCCGGTTTGTTGTGCTGGGCGACGGCAGTCGGCGCGCCTGGATGTTGGCCCAGATTGAGGCCATGGGTTTGTCGAACATCCACCTGCCGGGCCGGTTTCCGGTTGAAACCATGCCTGGCTTGATGCAGCTTGCCGCAGCGTTGTTGGTCACACTCGCAGACGAACCGGTGTTTGCGGCGACGGTGCCAAACAAGATTCAGGCCTACATGGCGGCTGGTCGACCCATACTTGCCTGCCTGAATGGAGAAGGGGCGCGTCTGGTGGTTGAAGCGAATGCCGGTTTGGCGGTTCCGGCTGCGAACGCCGATGCATTGGCAGCTGCCGTGCTGAAGTTGTATCAGATGCCGGCAGCGGAACGGGCGGCGCTTGGTGAAAACGGACGCACCTACTTTAGAGCCCATTTTGACCGGGACCAGCTGGTGGATAAACTGATCGGTTATCTGAAAAGCGTGCGGTAGCATTCAAAAATGAGGGGAAGTTGATGCGAATCCTGGTTTTTGGCGCAAGTGGCATGGTAGGTAGCGCCATGGTACGTGTATTGGGTGACAACACCGATTGGCAGGTGTACGGGACACTGCGGGGGCCTGGCGGGAAGAGTTTTTTCCGGCCGGCACTGGCTGACAGGATGCTGGTCAACGTAGATGTGGAAAAACCCGATGTGTTGGCACGGGTGTTTGCGCAGGTGCGCCCCGATGTGGTGGTGAACTGTGTCGGCCTGACCAAGCACCAACAGGACGCTGCCGACCCGCTGCTGGCCATCCCGCTGAACGCGCTGCTGCCGCATCGGCTGGCGGACCTGTGTGCGGTGGTGGGTGCGCGGATGGTGCATGTCAGTACCGACTGCGTCTTTTCCGGGCTTCGTGGAAGTTACCGCGAACAAGACCCGCCAGACGCTACCGATCTCTATGGCAAGTCGAAATACCTGGGTGAAGTCAGCTACCCACATGCGCTGACCATCCGCACCTCGCCCATTGGCCACGAGCTGCAAAGCGCGTACGGCTTGCTCGAATGGTTTCTTTCACGTGATGGCCATTGCAAGGGATATACCCGGGCCATTTTTTCTGGCCTTACCAACACCGAGTTTGCTCGCGTCGTGCGAGACGTGGTGATTCCGCGGCCGGATTTGGCGGGTTTGTACCATCTGGGGGCGCAGCCGATCAACAAGTTTGACCTGTTGCAATTGATTGCCCGGGTCTATGGCAAGACCATCGATATTTCGGCCGACCCCGACTTTGTGGTAGACCGGTCACTGGATTCG
Source organism: Betaproteobacteria bacterium (assembly GCA_031363785.1). GTDB lineage: Bacteria > Pseudomonadota > Gammaproteobacteria > Burkholderiales > Burkholderiaceae_C > CAISIP01. The sequence continues at coordinate 592 of JANLVB010000332.1, read as the reverse complement.
ACCCGGTTTTCTGCTGCCACCGGATATGTTGCGCCCATCTGGCCGACCATGATTGAAGCCATGTGCGCAGACCACCACACTCCTGACTGAGCGCAGATCAAAATGTTTGACAACAAGGTGCTGATGATTACCGGTGGAACCGGGTCGTTCGGGCACGCTGTGCTCAAGCGTTTTTTGTCCACCAATGTGCGGGAGATACGCATTTTCAGCCGCGACGAAAAAAAGCAGGAGGAAATGCGGATCGCGCACAACAACGACAAGCTGAAGTTCTATATCGGCGATGTTCGTGAGTACGGCAGCATCCAGCAGGCCATGAAGGGCGTCGATTATGTTTTTCATGCGGCGGCGCTCAAGCAGGTGCCGTCGTGCGAGTTCTACCCGATGGAAGCGGTGCGCACCAATATTCTGGGTGCCGAAAACGTCATGGGCGCAGCCATCAGCCAGGGTGTTGGGCGTGTTGTGCTGCTCAGCACTGACAAGGCGGTGTATCCGATTAACGCCATGGGGGTGTCCAAGGCGATGATGGAGAAGCTGATAGCCCGAGTTCAACGGCTGGCGCAACGACCTCGGGCCGTGGACGCCGAAGTACGTG
>JANLVB010000325.1:0-4842 GCA_031363785.1 Betaproteobacteria bacterium | reverse complement strand
TGGGCGCGCATTGATGACGTAAATGCAAATGTTGGTGTCAAGCAGGTAGCGCACGGGTGTGAATGTTGACGGGATTGCCATGGCTTTGACCGTGGCTTCGATCAAGGCTTCGGGTTGCCAAACAGCGCTTCACGCGCATCGGCATGTGCCGGTTGCGATCTCTCCAAAATGAACCCGGTCTCAAACTCCAGCACTGCATCCAGCAGGCTTTGCATTGGCGCCTTGGGCTGGCTGCTCAGCACCACATCGGCCCCCACACGCCGCACGAAAACCTCGGTGCCTTCAAATCGGAATTCTTTTGGCAGGCGCACGGCCTGGCTGCGCCCGTGAAGGAACAGCTTGGCGCGGGCGGGGGATGAGCTGTTGGTTTCCACGGGAGTCTCCAAAATCGGTAGATAGATACCAAGTATATACCCGCAATTCGGTCAATCCTGCTGCGCAGTTTTCGCAGTTATCGCAGTTATCGCAGTTTTGCAAGGGTCCCCGAACGCCAAAAAGTCAGCCCATCAAGTCCGCCACGTCCAGCATGCGCTGCGCCACTTCCACCAGTTTCAGGCTCTTGCCCATCGCGGTTTTGCGCAGTTTGTCGTAGGCTTGCTGCTCGCTCAGGTTCTGCCGCTGCATCAAGATGCCTTTGGCGCGCTCGATGATCTTGCGGTCTTGCAGCTCGGCCATGCGGGCGCACAGTTCGAGGCTTTGCGCCTGCAGCTCGACACCTTTCGCCTGTAGCTCGATGCCCTTCTCCTGCAGTTCGATGCTCTGCGCGTGCAGCTCTGTTTTGGTGCTGGCCAGCTCGTCCCGAAGCGCCTGTTCGTGCTGGAAGCGCGCCATGGCCACGTCCAAAATGGGGCGAATGCGCTCGCTGGACAGGCCCGCCACGATGTAGGCCGACACCCCCGCCGCCACGGCAGCTTTCACGTGCGAGGTGTCGTTGTCATTGGTGAACATCACAATCGGGCGGCGCTCGTCGCGCGTAGCCATCACGACGTGCTCCAGCGCGTCGCGCGCCTCGCTTTCGGCGTCCACAATGATCATGTCTGGCTGCAACTGGGCGATGCGCTCCTGCAAAAAGGTGTCAACCGGCAGCACCGCCATCAGGTTGAAGCCGTTCTCCAGCAAGCCAATGCGCAAACTGCGCGAGCGCTCCGCCTGGCTCACGGCGTAGGCATCTTCCTGGTCCACAACCGACAGGTCGGGGGCGACAACGACGATTCGCAGGGCTTGGGTCATGGTTTTGCTTTGCAAGAACCGGGCCAGAGGGGGCGCGCTGCCTTGGCAGCGCGAATGCGATGGTGGGCGCACCCGGCGTTGGAGCATGCGCGAATCCTGCGCTCCGATCCTCCACAGCCATCCGGCACGCCTGTAGGCGTCTTGCAAGGAGAAACTTGCCTTTAAGGGGAAGAACTTCAGCTTAAGACTTCATAAACCCGAGATTGCTCGGATAGTCTGCCCTGCCGGCAGCCTCGCCAAAGTTCCGCAGATTGGGCAGGATGCCGTTCAATTCCTCGGGTGCCACGCCGAACCACTGTGCCAGTGTGGCGGCGTATTGATCGACCGAGGTGCTGGGCAGCAGGCGGCCCTGGCCGACGTGCCATTGGTCGTCGGGCGCGGTGGTATCGCCCACGCTCACGGGCGGGGCAGCGCCGAAGAAGCGCGCCCCGTTGACGGCACCGCCCATCACAAAATGGTGGCTGCCCCAGCCGTGATCGGAGCCGTCGCCGTTGGATGACAGCGTGCGGCCAAAGTCCGAAGCCGTAAAGCTGGTCACCTTGTCGGCCACGCCGAGTTCCACCGTGGCGGCGTGAAAGGCCGTCATCGCTTCGCTGACCGCCTGAAGCTGGCCGGGCTGTTTGGCGACCAGATTGTCATGTAGGTCAAAGCCGCCAAGCTGCACCATGAAGACCTGGCGCTTGTTGCCCAGAGCCGTGCGCGCGCCGATCAGCCGGGCCACCATCTTGAGTTGGCTGGCCAGCGAATTGCCGCTGGGGAACGCCGTCTGCAAGTTGACCGCGCCAATGCCACTGGAGACCTGGGCCTCGGCGGCAATCGCGCGGCGTGTCACGTTGTTATAAGCGTTCTCCAACACGTGGCCGCTACTTTGTTGAATCAACTCGGCAAACGCGCTGCGCATTTTGGGCTCATAAAAGAAGTTGTCGCTCAGCGCTTTGGCCTTGACGGCTCCGACCGCACTGCATTGGTATTGCAGTGCCGTGTCGCCCGCCAAAAACACGCTGTTGCCCGCCAGCGAGATGCAGGTGAACAGGGAGTTGGTGTTACCCGAAAGCGCCAGGTCGCCAATATTGCCGCCCCAGCCAATCGTGGAGCCTTCAGGCGAGGATGACTGCCATACCGACTGCTGGTCGTTGTGCGAGAACAGCTTGGGCGGGCGCGGGTATTTGAGGGTGTTGCCGCTGAAGTACTCGTTCCGGGTGAGCGGCACTACCAGCGGCCCCACGTTGAGTTGCACTGCTGCCTGCCCGTCGTTGAACAGCTTGCGCAGGCCCGCCATGTTGGGGTGCAGGGCGTATTGGCGGCCCTCGGGCAAGGCGGTGGTGGGCAGCAGCGTGGTGGCGGCCAGAGCGGCCTTTTGCAGCACGATGCCGCCCGCCGCCGCGCCCGCACCGGCCGCGCGGATGGCGCTGTACTTGGCGTAGCTTGCGTCGTCATAGGTCACCACCGTGTTGCCGTAATCGTTACCCCCCAACAGAAACACGCAGACCAGCGCCTTGTAGTCGGTGGCGTTGAAGGCCGCCGCTTCGCCGATGGCGGCCAGGTTGATAGCGAACGGGGCTGCGGTGCCGGCCAGCGCCAACTGGCCGGTGCGGCGCAAGAAGGCCCGGCGGGTGTGCTTGTCGTAGTTGATGAAGTTCATCACAGGCTCTCTGATTATTTTTGCACGAGGTACTCGGCCGAGCACATCACAAATAGGATCGCGCGGGCAAGGTGGCTTTCCTTGAAGTTGGCATCGCTATCAATCTTCAGTCGGTCAATGGCCAGTGCATTGGTGATGAAAGACACAGTGGCGGGTGACAGTTGCCCCGCGCACAGCAGCAGGTTTAGGCGCGCGACCAAAGCGGGCGTGTCGTGCGCCATGGCGAGTTCTGTCGTGTAGTCGGGCACCACGGTGGGTACGAAGGTGGGCGCGATGCTGCTGTCAACGCCGTAGGGCACCGACGGAGCGTTGTTCCAGTACCCTCTCAGGTTGCTGTGCAGGTGATTGATGTAAGTGTTGACTGTGCTTTCGTTGACGATCTGGAACTCTGGCGCGGTGGCTTTGCTGGCGGCAAGTGCGGTTGACGGGGGCACGTAGCCAGGGCGGAAAAAGTTAAATACGGAAGGGGCCTGCAGCGGGCTTTGCGACAGCGACCTGGTGATATCCCAAGGTGTAAAGCCAATCGGGACTTTCCAGAATCCGGCGATGGGTTTGAGCTTGAAGGTGCGCGCCCACTGGGCGATGCGCAGGACGGGTTCGCGCAGCTTGCCGAAGGTCGGGGATGTCAGCCCGGCCGGGTTGCGGGCCTCATCGTCCAGCAGGATGGTGCGAAACATGTGGCCCAAGTCGCCTCGAACTCCTGCCCGGTTGGCATTGAAGGCACTGGCCACGCGGGACACATACGCGGCACTGGGGTTGCTGGTCACCAGGCGCTGAATCATTTGCCGGCCCAGAAACGGCCCGACGTTGGGGTGGTTGAACAGCGTGTCCAGCGCCAGCCGCAGCGACTGTGCGCCCAAAGTGTTGGCTGGGATCGTGGTGCCCAAAAACTTCTTTTCCAGCGTGGAGTGCTGGCGCTCATCCAGCACCATCGTTGCGCGTGCTGCCTCCACGTCGTCAATCGTAGGGTTCGCCGGCTTGGGGTTGACCTTCCTTGGGAAGCTCTTGTTGGCATCGTACCCGGTGAACACGCGCGCCAGGTTGCTCACGTCAGACTGGGTATAGCTGTCCAGCGGCGCGCCCGCCGCGTCGAGTTTGGCCGAGCCATCCAGGTTGAGCTGGTTCAGGCCAATGGAGAACAGTTGCATCACCTCACGCGCGTAGTTTTCATCCGGCAGGCGGCCAAGTGTCGGGTCTTCCTTGCGGTTGCCACGCGTGTTCAGGAATGCACCCATCGTCGGGCTGAGCGTCAGCTCTTCCAGCAGCGTGCGGTAGCTGCCAAACGCGTTGCGCTGCAAGATATCCCAGTGATTCGCCATGCCGGGCGATGGCCAGTTCATGACGCCGCCCACGCCATCAATCGAGACGACGAAGAAGTTCGACAGCGCATGGGCCACACGTTGCCGCACGGCATCCGGCGCGCCCATGAGCTGGTACCACGCCATGTTGTCGCCAGGGTAGTTCTGAAAGACGTACTCGTGGATGTCGATGGCGGTGTAGCCCTTCGACACCAACCAGTCCCAGGCCAACTGCGCGACAGGCCGGGCCTGCTGCTCGTCCAGCCAGGTCGCAAAACCTTTCTGGCGCACCTCGGCAATCTCAGATTCCGATGCGGAGAACTGCGCTTGCAGCAAAAAGCGCACCGCCTCGGCATCGCTGTTGACCTTGACACCTGCCAGCTCGGCGGCAACCGGTTCGGCAAAATCCGCCAGCGTGCCAACGTTGCCGACGCGGTTCTCGGTGATCGGCCCCAGCACGTAAACACCCTGGCCGAGGATGGCAAAAAAGTTGCCATTGGCCGCGTAATACCGAAAGACGATGTCGCCCGTGTTGCGGGTGGTCTCCGGGCCGGGGAAAAAGACGGGGAATTTCTTCTCGGCCCAGTTCATCAGCTCATCCGGTGTGGGCAGGCGCGCCGGGGCTTGCGAGCGGGCCTGTGGCTTCGACTGTTCGGCGCCGCCGCCCAGGAT
>JANLVB010000322.1:0-3322 GCA_031363785.1 Betaproteobacteria bacterium | reverse complement strand
GACCACCTCGTGCATTTGCAAGGGGGTGAGCTCCCGGTAACTTACCCGGCCCGCCAGCGACTCGGATCTCTGCCGCAATAGCTGGCCAGATGCCGATCCCAACAGCAAAAATCGGCCTGGTCGGCGCTGGGCATCGATCTCGGGGCGAAGCTGGGCGAACACTTCGGGTACACCCGAGCAGTTCAGTGGCAATCTGTTGCAGCGAGCGCTCAAACGGCGCAGTGACGTCATGCCGCTTGGGGGAGTTCATCCAAGCATCTTGATCGACTGACGATCAAAATGCAAGGAACTCAGCTGCCTTTGCGCCCCACAACGTCACTCACCCAGCGCCACCGCAACCCTGCGGCTCGGCGCTGTATTTGCGCGTCAGGTAGGCGATGTAGGGCGCGGCGTCCAGTCCACGGCCGGTCAGCCGCGTCAGCAATTCGTCGCGCGTGAAACGTCGTCCGTGTTGCCAGACACCGTCACCCAGCTTGGCGGCAAGCATCGCATAATTTCCGGCTTCGATCTGGCCGCCCAGGCCGGCATCTTCGCGCCGCAATGTGTCCATCAGCTGGGCGGCGATGACGTTGCCTATGGTGTAGGACGCAAAGGACCCGACGTAGCCGCTTGACCAGTGGATGTCCTGCAACACACCCCGCGCATCGTCGGGCACATCCAGCCCCAGGTCGCGCTGCATGGTCTGGTTCCAGACAGCGGGCAGGTCAGCCACTTGCAGCGAACCATCCATCAGCGCGCACTCGATTTCCACCCGCAGCATCACATGCAGGTCGTAGCTGAGCTCGTCCGCCTCGACCCGGATCAGCCCGGGCTCGATATGCGTCACAGCGCGGTAAAAGGTCTCGGCATCGACATCACCCAGCTGGGTCGGAAACTGCCCCTGCAGTGTGGCGAAATGCAGCCGCCAGAAGTCACGGCTGCGCACGATGTGGTTCTCCCACAGGCGCGACTGCGACTCGTGCATGCCAAAACTGGTGCCCCCCACGGCATACAAACCGATCAGATCGGTGGCAAAGACAGTGCGGGTGTAATCGGGCGCCACGCCCTGCTCGTACAGCGCATGGCCGGTTTCGTGCGCAGTGCCAAACAGCGAGGCATTGAGGAAGTTGCGGTTGTAGCGGGTGGTGATGCGCACATCATCACGCGTGAAAGACACCTCGAACGGATGCACCGTGCTGTCGAGCCGCCCGCGGCGCAGGTCGTAACCCAGCGTGCTCGCCAAATGGTGACCAAAAGCGCGTTGGCCCTCTTCGGGGTAGTCACGAAACAGGAAGTCGCGCGGCGCCGCAGGGCGGGCCCTGGCGCTCTGCAGAATCGGCCCAATGGCAGCGCGCAACTGCGTAAACAATGTTTTGAGGTTGGCCGCCGTTGCGCCGGGCTCGTACAGCGCGACCATGGCGTCGTACGGATGTGCGCTCCAGCCTGCGCAGTCGGCATATTGGCGCGACAGCGCCATGGTTTGCGTGAGATGCGGTGCAAACAGCGAAAAATCATTGCGTGCGCGGGCCTCGATCCATGCCGCCTGGGCCACGGTACGCAGCGCCGCGCGTTGCTGCGTCAGCTCCGCCGGCACCCGGCGATGGTGCTCAAGCGCCTGGCGAACCTGCGACACCATGGTCAGTTGCACATCGGCGCCGCTGCTGTCGAGTGCCAATGCGGCCTCTGCGCCGTCCAGCGCGCGCTCGGTGTCCGCATGCTGCAGCATATCGAGGGCGACCCGGGTGAGGGTGGAGATTTGCATGCCGCGGCCCTGCGCTCCGCCAGTCGGCATCATGGTGCGCGAATCCCAGACCAGCACAGACGCCGCATTCAGCACGTCGTTGATGGCAGCGATACGCTCGCCCAGCTGGGTGAAGGTTTTGTCGTGGGGTGTGGCAATCATGTGGGTGGAGACTATAGAGGCTCGGGCGTGCACGTGCCGCCCGGGGCACGCCGCTGCGCAAATGCAGCCATGTGAAATGCAGCGTGCTCCGGCATGTACCGATACTCCACACCCACCGGGCAGGCGTGCCGCGCCTGGCAACCGCTGTGCATGCAGTCGTCGCCTTTGGGCCCGTGCAGGAAACCTGCACAACTGTGCACGTCATAAGCCGTCGGTGTGAACGCCTGCACCGGACATGCCGTCAGGCACGGCTGGCCGTCGCAGCTCAGGCACAGGCTCGTGGCGGTCGGCCTGGTGGCTATCAAAACGTCTGCATCCTGCGCCGACAACACTGGCGACAGCAAGGCAAAACGCCAGGCATGCCAGAGCCCATACTGCGGATGGATCTGCAGCAGCAGCGGGCTGGTCTGCAGCGGCTCGGCACGCGCCGCCCATTGCTGGAACGGCCACCACGGCGGGCCGTCCGATGGGTAGATCGCGCAGCCGCCCAAGGCCTCGGCCAGCGGGTTACCGACGGATTTGCTCCAGCGATCCATCGGGTCTGGCAAGCCGTCGCCCGAGAAGCTTGACGCGGCAAACGGCGCCCAGACGTCCGAACCCACCTGGCCGATCATCCAGACCACCGCGGCTGGCTGGCCCGAGGCCAGCGGCGGCAGGGCATCGGCTGCACCGGGCAGCCAACCGCCGCGCAAGCGCAAACCATGCGCCGCAAGTGCCTGCTCAATGCTGCTGCGCGAGGGGTTCATGGTGGTCGCGGCGGGCGGCGGGATGATCCCTTGTGCGTGGCGGCCCGGATGCGGTGGCCGTCACCCGGGCCTCGAAAAACATGTCGCCGTCGATGTCGTTGTGCACCTGGTTGTCGAGCTGGCTCAGCACCACGACGGCATGTGTCGCACCAGCCTCTCCGGCGCGCTGCAGGGCCTCGGCACTGGCCAGCTCCCGTGCATGGGAAAGCGCCGGCTGCAGGCTGGCGAAGTCACGCGGGCCGACCTTGGTGAATACCCGGAACACGCCCCGCACCGGTTGCGACACCGTCATGTGGACACGTTGCGACACCTGACCCAACACCGCACCTACCGCATTGGCGACGCCCGCATGGGGTGGCAATACCAGGCGCACACCCAGGGCACTGGCCACGGCCGGGTAATAACTCGCGGCCGGCGCACCCACCGCCACCAGCGGCAGGTCGGGTGCGAACTGCAGCGCAAACACCGGCGTCGGCCCGGCAGCAGCGGCGCCGCGCACCACCATCGCCGTCAACATGCCAGCCATCTTGCCGGCGTTGCCTTCGCTGAGCTGGCCGGCATCGTTCAGGCCGGCCTCGATCAGTTTCTGGCAGATGGTGTCGATCACCTTGTCCACGACCTGGCGCGCCGGGGCCATCTCGTCACCCATGACCCAGGTGCCCAGGCCATACAGATGCCGCATCTGGCGCGCCCA
>JANLVB010000318.1:0-14836 GCA_031363785.1 Betaproteobacteria bacterium | reverse complement strand
GCTCCAGCTTGGCCGAGGTCTTGACCTTCTTTGCGGCGGTCAACTTCAGCAAGCGCGGGTCGCAGCACACCTGCCGCAGCTTGAGCAAGGCGTCCAGAATGGTGATCTGTGACTTGGCCAGCCCTTTGCTGGTCAACGCCTCGCGCACGGTCTTTTCCATGCCCAGACGGATGGTTTCGTACAGGTCGGCCTGGTGGCCGGTCAGCTCCACCCGCATGGTGGTTTCCACCTTGGGTGGCAGCTCGGCGGCCACCAACGCCTTGGTCCGGCGCAGCATGAAGGGTGTGACGCGGGCTCGCAACTGGGCCAAGCGCTCCGGATTGCCGAGTTTCTCGATCGGTGTGCGGAACAGTTCCCCAAATCGCTTTTGACTGCCGAGAAAACCCGGCATCAGAAAGTGGAACAGACTCCAGATTTCGCCCAGATGGTTCTCCATCGGCGTGCCCGACAGGCACAGGCGGTGCCGGGTTTGCAGCTCTCCCACCACCTGTGCGGCGTGGGTGCTGGCGTTCTTGATGTTTTGTGCTTCGTCCAGCACCAACAGGTGCCACGGGGTCTGCAGCCAGCGCTCACGGTCGCGCTGCAACAGCGAATACGGCGCGATCACCAGGTCATGTTGTTTGATCGAGTCCGTCACGCCGTGCCGGTCCTTGCCGTGGATGACCAGGCAGCGCAACTGCGGGCAGAAGCGGGCCGCTTCACGTTGCCAGTTGCCCATCAGGCTGACTGGCGCAATGACGAGCGCCGGCCGGGTCAGGCGCCCGGCGTCCTTTTCCACCTGAATGTGCACCAGCGTCTGCAAGGTCTTGCCCAGCCCCATGTCGTCGGCCAGGATGCCGGCCAGACCATGGACGCGCAGGAATTGCAACCAGCCCAGGCCCTGCAGCTGGTAGGGGCGTAGCGTGGCCTGCACGCTGGCGGGCATCTGAACCTCGGGCAACTCGGCGGCGCCGCGCAGTTGCTGCACCAGGGTACGCAAGGCGGCCGCGCCGTCCCACACCACACCCGCGCCCAAAGCCGCACCGGTGCGCAACGCGTCCAGACGTGAAAGTTTCAGGTTGTCGCCAGTGAAATCATGGCTGCGGTCACCCACCAGTTCCAGCAGCGCCGCCATCCAGGGCCGCAGGGTGTCGGTGGGCAAGCGGACAAAACCGCTGCCGTCGGGTGCACGCAGATAGATATAGGGCGGCAGATCGGGCAAGCCGGTTTCCGCGTCAAGGCCCGATGCGGCGGCTTGGGCGATCAGCTCGGGCAGCAAGGGCAGTATGTTGTGGCGCTGCCCGTTGATCTCCATACCCAGTGAGAGATCGAACCAGGGCGACATGGCGCCTTCTTCGCCGTCATCCGCATTGCCCTGCGGCTCCAGTTGCACCTGCAGCGTGTCGGCCCGGGTCACCCAGCCCTGCAGTGCCTCGTCCAGTGTCAGCTCGAATCCAGCCTCGCGCAGCACGGCGAAATCGTCATCGGCCCAGCGCAACCAATCCTGCTGCGACCGGTCCGGGGGAATGGCAAAAACACCGGCGCCGGCCATCAACAAGCCCAGGGCCGTCAGCCGCTGGACGGCGCGGCGCTCGGAATCGACATCGCGATGCAACACCAGGCGCTCCTGCGGGTTCTCCAACACCACGGTTTTGCCTGCGCCCTCCCACCAGCCACGGTGGCCGGCGTAATCAAAACGCAGCGTAGCCTGAATCAAACCCTTGCTGAGCACCTGTGCCGGCGCCACCGGCGCCAGATGCAGGCGAGCCTGTGGCACGATACCGTCCAGTGTGCGTAGTGCCTGCAGCACCGGTGGAGCCGGGATCTGACCCAGGCCCTGCAACAGTGCCAACTGGTGCTGCTGTATGGCCTGCGTTGTCAGAGCCGGGGCGTTGAACAACACGGCCAGTCTGGCAGGCGCAATGCCCTCCACCTGCAGCAGGCCACATTCGCCATTCGTGCTGTCCAGATACAGCAGCGGCTTGTTATGACAGACCCGAGCCGCACTGTCGGCGACGCGGGGGCGCAAGTTCCAACCGGACTCAGGTGACCGGGCCGAGCTGGTCTCGCACCACACCCATTCGAGAGCGCGCGGTGGGCACCACTGCACCACCTGGCCGGGGTAGCCCTGGTCATCCTTGACAAACAGGCGGCCTGTGCCGGCCGCCTGTTCCAGCGCCAACTGACCGGCGCGGCCGGTGGGCCGGCAACTGATACCGGTCGCGGAGCTGTAGTACGTGTGATTGCCCTTGGGCATGGCGGCAATCAACTGCAGCACCTCGTGATCCAAAACACTGGCATCGTCGTACACCTGCTGGCCGGGATAAGGTGGGTAACGCAACAGCCTGGGCTTGGCCCAGTCTCCATTGAGCTTGCGCTTGCCCACTGCAGCCTCCAGTGACAACTGCGCTTTGCCCCCTGTTGTTTCGACGACCGATAACAGATAGACAAAGTGCTCGGTGCGGTTTCGTGCCGGGTCTGGCTTGCTGGCACCTGTCGCCTGCCAGTCGGCTTGTGTCGCCGGACCAGCGTGGTCCAAATCCCGCAACCAGTTCAGCAGGTGACTGTCCGCCTTCAGGCGCGCAGCCTGCGCGTCACGCTCCAGCGCAGCCACCCGGTCGGCCTCGATCTGTTCGGCGCTGCGCACGGCTGGCGTCGGCGCCTTGGGCGCTGCAGCGCCCATCAGGCGCAAGCCCTGCTGCGCCGCCTTCAGCACCAGGGCTACGCCATGTTTGCATTGCGCGCCAACCGCGCATTCACACAGGCAGTCCCAGACATCGACACGGCCATCCGGCGTCAAGCCCAGTTCGATCGAGACTTCATAGGCATTGCGCTTGCTGCCCTGCACGTCGCCAAGCAGCAACCAGCCCTTACCACTTTGCACGATGTCCAGATTTAGCACGTGCTGGCTGATATACAGGGCCAGCCCGCGCTCCCAGGTGCCGGGATCTGTCAGTCTGACAAGAGACCGGCCATCGAACCAATGGCCGGGAGGGCGAGCGCTGGATTGCATGGGCTGCGGGTTACGGGTTACGGGTTACGGAATGAGTCGCCGACTGCCAGCATTGTCCCGCAAGCGGACCCAGCGCCGGTTCACGAACCCTCAGTAGCCGAGCCGCTTTTGCACCACATTGCTGAGCGCTTCGCCACGGATGAATCGTTCCAGATTTTCGGCAAAAAACCGCATCGCGTCATCGATCCAGGTCTGCGTGTGGTCCGCACAATGGGGCGACAGCAGCAGGTTCTCCAGGGCATACAAAGGGTGTCCGTCCGCCAGCGGCTCTTTCTCGAACACATCAAGCGCAGCGCCGCGGATCGCCTTGTTTTGCAACGCCGCAATCAGCGCGGCCTCGTCCACCACCGGCCCGCGGCCGACGTTGATGAAGACACCGCTGGGTTTCATGGCGCCGATGGCGGCGGCGCTGATCAGGCCACGCGTATCCGGCGTGAGAGGGGCTGCAGCCACTACATAGTCCGAGCGTGCCATCAACTCCAGCAAACGGTCTGTCGCCAATACCTCGTCCACCAATGCATCAGCGCGCGATTTTTCAGGGTGCCGCCGCAGCGCAATCACGCGCATGCCCAGCGCCTTGGCCAGCTTGGCCGCCGCACGGCCAATATCGCCATAACCGACGATGCCCATGGTCTTGCCGTGTGCCTCTTCCACGTCGAACTGCTCCCAGCGCCCGGCCGCCTGGTTGCGCTTCATGCGATGGAAATCCTTGGCAAAAAACAGCACTGCCGCGGCCACAAACTCACCCAAAGAGCGGCTGTAGACGCCCATGCTGTTGGTCAGTGGCACGGGGCTTTCCACCAATGCCGGAAACAGCAGGGTGTCCAGGCCCGCCGCGCGCGAGTGCACCCAGCGCACCCGTGGTGCCATGGCAAACACCGTCTGCAACAGGTCGCGCGAAGCCGACCAGACCAAAATCGCATCGGCCTGCGGGGCGCTATCGGCGAACAGCTCGGGCTTTTGACCGACCACGATACTGACAGAGTCTCGAAACTGGTCCAGCATCTTGAGCTGTGGTTCGGCCGGGTCGGCCAGCACGAGCAAGGTGGTTGTGGCGTTGGGCATGGGTTGGGTCCGGGGTTGGTCTGTCACATGCCGAGTGTGCCATCACCTGCACTGGCGATCATCGGCAGATCATCGTCATGCGACCAGTCGCCTGCACGTACTCGCACCGCACAAGCCGACACAACGACTGAGCGGCTAAAGTCAGGCAACACAATCACCAATGAAAGGCAACAAGCCATGCGTGTACTGATAACTGGCGCCAGCCGCGGGATAGGCCGCGCCATCTGTCGGCGTCTCGCACAGGATGGCGCCCAAGTGGCGGCTTGTGCGTCGGCGCACGCCGACGAGCTCGATGATCTGGTAGCGCAGATCCGCAATGCCGGGGGCATCGCGGTACCGCTGCTTGGTGATCTTGGAGAAGAGGCAACACCCGCGCGGCTGGTGGCGGCGGCTGTGGAGGCACTCGGCGGCCTCGACGCCGTGGTGGGCAATGCAGGCATTTCCTCTCCAGGCCCGCTGGCGACGCTCGACGTTGCCGAGTGGGACCGCGTGTTTGCTGTCAACGTTCGGGCCCAGTGGCTGCTGGCGCGTGCCGCCTATCCGTGTTTGCAGCAAAGCCGCGGCAGCCTTGTCACGATTGCCTCCATGTCCGGCGTGCAACCCTATTCGGGCATCGGGGCTTACAGCGCCTCCAAAGCGGCGCTGATCATGCTGACGCGGCAACTGGCGCAGGAGTGGGCGCCCGACGGCATTCGCGTGAATTGCGTATCCCCCGGGCTGGTGCGCACCCCGCTGACGCAGCGTGTCTACGACCAGGCCGAGGCCCGGCGCTCGCGTGAAGCGCTGGTGCCGCTGCACCGCATCGGCGAGGCCGATGCCGATATCGCCGGTACCGTGGCTTTTTTGCTGGGGCCAGACGCAGCCTACCTGACTGGTCATAACCTGCTGGTCGATGGTGGTCTGCTCGATTCGGTGCAAACCCATCTGGCGGGGCGGCCGCGGACTGAGGGCTGATCGGAGCCGGGATCGGCTGGTCGATCGGCAGGAGGGCATGGGCAGGACAGCCAATCACCCGCCAAACGGTGTGACCCTGCCCGTTACCAATACATGCTGGCCCTGCAACACCGGCGCGCCCCAGGCCTGGGCTATCACTACGCCATCCACTCCGGCGCACACCGGCCAGGGGTCGAGATCAATACGCTCGAAGTCGTGCAGCAGCGCCACAACCTCACCCTGCCGGACAAGTGCGCCGCACTCCAGCAGCGGCTCGTAATGGCCGGCAAACGGCGCCACGGTGAAACAGGCCCGCTCGATCATTTCCGCACGCATCTGGCTGCCGTCGGCATGGTGCGCAATGGGCGCGATGCTGCCGCGCAACTGCCCGTGGTGTATCGCTGCGGCGCGTACCCCGTGGCAGCCATATTGCACACCCGCAGCGCTGACCGCGCCACCCCAGCCGAGTTCACAACCAACCGTGATCTTGCCCAGGTGCTCCGCCTCACTGGACAAAAGCCCCGGCGTTTCGTTCTGGTAGGTGATGACCAGCGGCGTGCCGAACCAGCGCGCGGTCTCTTCGATCAATCGCGACTGCACCGGGTCATCGACCGGGTGAAAACTCGTCAACGGCAAAAACCGGGCGACCTGACCGCCGGCATGCAAATCGAGCACCACGTGCACGTGTTGCCAAATGCAGGAGCGCACGAAGGCAGCTATCCGATGCGTGATGCCCTTGATCGCCGGCGCAACACCTGCGCCCTCGATGAAGGCGCGGTTGAGGTTCACATGGTCATCCAGCGCCGAATCGCGTGCGCCGGCCCGGAACGCCGCTACATTGAGCACCGGCACCAGGATGATGCGCCCCAGCACATCGGCCAGGTCGATCTCGCGCATCAGGCGCCGCACGATCATCGGCCCTTCATACTCATTGCCATGGTTGGAGCCAAACGCCACCAGACCGTCACCCGGCCGCGCCTGGTGACCCACCATCACCGTCAACGGTATCAGGTGGTCCCCCCAGGTCGAATCGTGCTCCAGCGCCACCCAATAATCGCGTCGGCCAGGGGAGTCGAAATCGAGCTCTTGGGGTCGACAGATCAGGCGTTCCATGGTGGCTCCAGCTTATTTGCGGACAAGTTCTTAGTTCACACGGTGCGCGGCGACAAAGTCCTCATCCACCGCGACTCCCATGTCAACGCTGTCCGGGATGGCGACAGTGCCGTCGGCCTGCAGCGCGAAGCTGGCCGATGTTATGCCGCGCGTCAGCGCGCTCTGGGAGACATTGAACTCCACAAAACGTGCCCGCGGCAAGGTGGCGATCAACTGCAATGAATACCCGGTGAGCAGATGCGTGAGCCAGGAGTGCGGCACCAGATCGATGTTCGCCAGCTCGGCCATCTGCGCCACGCGCCGCGCCACCGTCAGGCCGCCGCAGCGCGACAGATCCGGCTGTATGACGTCGACGCAGCCGTCACCGATAAAACGCTCGAACTCCCAGTGGGTGGCGACCTGTTCGCCAGCGGCGACCGGCACCGGACTGGCGGCACGTACGGCGGCATACTGCGCAAAGTCCTCCGGGTGGATGAAGTCCTCGACCCACCCGACCTTGTAGTCGGCCAGCCATTCACACAGGGCGATGTTCTCGCGCAGGCTGCGCATCGGGCCGGGACGCGTCCATCCCGCCGGGTACCAACCCGGGTCGACCAGCAGGTGTCGATCCGGGCCCAACGCCTCGCGCGCCGCCGCCACCAGTTCGCGGTCGCGGCCCGGGTCCTGACCAAACACCCCCCAGCCGAACTTGACCGCCTGAAAGCCTCGCTCCACATAAGCCCGGGCCGCCTCGGCCATGCCCTCGGGCGTTTCACGAAACAGGGTCGATGCATAAGCCAGAATGCGGTCGCGCCGGCGCCCGCCCAGCAAGGTGGCGAGCGAGACGCCGGCGGACTGTGCACGAATGGACCACAAGGCGTTGTCGATCGCCGAGATGCACTGCATGGCGATGCCGCGCCTGCCGTAATAGGCGCTGCCGATGTACAGCTTGTCCCACAAACGGTCAGTATCGAGCGGGTTCTCGCCCAGCAGCAGTTCGCCCAGCGTCTTGAAGCCCAACACCGTCATGCCTTGTCCGGCAATGATGGCAACCGCTGCCGGACCCAGCGTTTCCACGTCGGCCCAGCCGGTGAGCCCCTCATCGGTAGTGACCTTCACCAATAGCTGCCAATCACCGTTGTCGGTGGCCTCTGCTCCGCCGGCCGAGGCGTTGTAGGTTTCGCTGCCCTTCAGCAGAATCGGTTCGACGGCGGTGATGCGCATGCTGTGGTGCCTCCTAGACTGCGCGCAATTGCTCTGCGAAATGGCAGGCTACCGTATGCCCCGGCGCCAGGCTGCGCAAGGGCGGCGCCTCGGCGCTGCACCGGGGCTGTGCGTGCGGGCATCGTGTATGGAAGGCGCAGCCGCTCGGTGGTGCGAACGCACTCGGCATGTCGCCGGCCAGCCGTGTGCGCGGCTGGCGCAGGCGCGGGTGCGCCACCGGGATCGACGCAATCAAAGCCCGCGTATAGGGATGCACCGGCGAGCGGTACAAGCTGCGTTTGTCGGCCAGCTCGACGATCTTTCCCAGATACATCACGGCAACCCGGTCGCTGATGTGTTTCACCACCGACAGATCATGCGAGATGAACAGGTAGCTCAAGCCCAGATCACGCTGCAGGTCCTGCAGCAGGTTGACGATCTGCGCCTGCACCGAAACGTCCAGCGCAGACACCGCCTCGTCACACACGATAAAACGCGGGTTGGTGGAAATCGCACGGGCAATGCCCAGGCGCTGGCGCTGGCCGCCGGAGAACTCGTGCGGGTACAGCTGTGCCTGCGCGGCGGACAAGCCCACCTGCTCCAGCAGTTCTGCGGCACGCCGCGTGAGCTCTGGCCCGGGACGGGCACCCTGGATACGCAGCGGCTCCAGGATGATGTCCTGCGCACGCATGCGTGGATTGAGCGAGGCCTGTGGATCCTGGAACACGATCTGCAGCGAGCGCCGAGCGCTGCGCAGCGCACCCGGGTCGAGCGCCGCGAGGTCCACCCCATCGATGCGCACGCTGCCGGCGGTGGGCTCGATCAACCGCATCAGCAGCTTGGCCAGCGTCGACTTTCCGCAGCCGGATTCACCCACCAGCCCCAAAGTCTCGCCCGCGTCAATGCTGAAAGACACTCCATCGACGGCACGCACCTGACCGATCTCGCGCGCGAAAAACATGCCCTCCCTGACCGGAAAGTGCTTGGTCAGGCCATCTACAACCACCAGCGCAGTGCCCACCGGTGCACCTTGTTGCGGCGGTGCTGTGCTCACTGGTGCACCTTCGACCGACCGTGCAGTGTTCATCAGGGCACCTTCGCCCTGCGGGCTGCGGTGCGAGCCCCTTGGGAGCGGCCCGGCGGTGCTCATGTGGCGACCCCGGCCGCTTGGGCGTCCCAATGAAAACATGCCGCGCTGTGGCCCGGCGCCACGTCGAACAAGGGCGGCTTGGCCGCCATACACTGGTCCGTGCGGCGCGCGCAGCGAGGCGCAAAACGGCAGCCTGGCATGACGTCCGACAACTGTGGCAACACGCCGGGGATCGTGGTCAGGCGCGGCTCGTCACGCTCCAGGCTCGGTGTGGAGCCCAACAAGCCCAGTGTGTAGGGGTGTTTTGGCGCACTGAAGACCGCGTCCACCGAACCCTGCTCGGCAATGCGGCCGGCGTACATCACCAATACCCGATCGGCAAACTCGGCGATGACACCCATGTTGTGCGTGATGATGACCACCGCCATGCCGGTATCGCGCTGGATGTCGCGCAGCAAGTCGAGCAACTGCGCCTGGATCGTCACGTCCAACGCGGTGGTCGGTTCGTCGGCCAGCAACAGACGCGGCGAGCAGGCCAGCGCAATGGCGATCATGACGCGCTGGCGCATGCCGCCTGAGAGCTGGTGCGGGTAGTCATCGAGACGCCGCTCGGCCATGGCGATGCCGACCCGATCCAGCAGGCCCACGGCGCGCTTTCGCGCCTCGGTTTTGCTGACGGATTCATGGGCCCGGATGGTCTCCACAATCTGCTCGCCGATACGGAACACCGGGTTGAGTGAGGTCATCGGCTCCTGGAAGATCATGCCGATGGACGGCCCGCGCAGGGTACGCAGTTCCTTCTTCGACAGTCCGACCAGCTCGCGGCCGTCAAAGCGGATCGAACCCGATGCGATGCGCCCCGGCGGATCGGGAAGCAGGCCGAGGATGGACAGGGCAGTAACGCTTTTACCGGAGCCGCTCTCACCAACGATGCCCAGCACTTCGCCGGCACAGACGTCGAAGCTGAGATCGTCGACGGCCGGGAACACGCCACTCTCGGTGCGAAAGGTGGTGGTCAGCCCACGCACGGACAAAACAGCGTCGCCCATTAGAACTTGCTCTTAGCCTTGTTCAATCTTGAGCCGGGGGTCCAGCACGTCGCGCAGACCATCACCCAGCAGGTTCACACCCAGAACGGTCATGGCAATGGCGGCCCCGGGCATGAAGGTGAGCCACCAGGCCTCGCGGATGTAACCACGCCCCTCGGCAATCAGGATGCCCCAACTCGGCTGGGTGGGTGGTGCACCGAGCCCGAGGAAACTCAGCACCGCTTCCGACAACACGGCGTAGGCAAAGACGAAGCTCAGCTGCACGATCAGCGGCGCCATGCTGTTGGGCAGGATGTGCTTGAACAGAATATGCCAGTGCGAGGCCCCGGCGACCCGGGCCGCGTGCACATAATCGAGCTCACGCACCACCAGCACCGAAGCGCGCAGGATGCGCGCCGTGCGCGGGATGTAGACCACAGAGAGCGCGATCACCACCGTGGTGGGCGAGGGCCCAAGCGCTGCGGCAATGCCAATCGCCAGCAGCACGGAAGGAAAGGCCATCAAGGCGTCTGCCAGACGCATCAGCGGCCCGTCGAGTCTGGAGAAATACCCTGCAACCGCGCCCAGCAGCACGCCAAACACGGCGTTGAGAAGCACGACCCAGAAACCGATCATGAGGCTGAGCTGGCCGCCGTGCAGCACGCGGCTGAGCATCGAACGCCCCAAATTGTCGGTACCCAGCGGAAAGTCCCATGACGGCGGCCGAAAGCGCAAACGCACCGCCAGCTTGTTGGGGTCACCGCTGCCAAGCCATGGCGCAAGAATGGCGAGCAAGACCATCAGGCCGAAAAGCCCAGCCCCGATCACGAAGGCGCGGTGGCGCAGCAGGCGCCCCAGCGTGCCTTTGCGCATCGACTCACGGATACCAGCCATGTCAGCGTGCGCCTCCAACCCGCACCCGCGGGTCGAACCAGGCATAGGCCACATCGACCAGGATGTTGAGCAGCATCAGCGCCGTGGCCACGAACAACAAGCCACCCTGGATCATCGGGTAGTCGCGGCGCAGGATCGCATTGCCCAGCAAGGCACCCATGCCGGGCACGGAAAACACCGTCTCCACGATGATCGAGCCCGACAGCAGCACCGAGAAGATGAGCCCCACGACGGTGACCACCGGAATGGCCACGTTGGCCATGGCGTGTTTGGCGATCACGGAGAATTCGGACAGGCCCTTGGCACGCGCGGTACGCACATAGTCCTGGCGCAACACCTCCAGCATCGCCGAGCGCGTGATGCGCGCCAGCAGGCCGATCTGCAACATGGCCAGCGACACCGCCGGCAGTGTGGCGCTGCGCAGCCAGCCCAGGAAGCTGGCGCTGGGCTCCACGTAGCCACCGGTGGGCAACCAACCCAGATGCACCGAAAACACGAGGATCAAGACCAGGCCCAGCCAGAAGTTGGGCAGCGACACACCGATCAGGGCGACCGTCATGGCGGTCTGGTCCACCCAGGTGTTGTGGCGCAACGCCGCCAGCACACCGATGGCCAGGCCCACCAGCAACGTGAGCACCATGGAATACAGGGCTACCGAGACGGTTGCCGGCACCCGCTCGATGATCGCATCCCTGACCGGCTGCCCGAGCATCAGGGAGCGGCCGAGGTCTCCTTGGGCGAGGTTGCCGTAGAAACTCAGGATCTGCACATGGAACGGCCGGTCCAGCCCCAGGTTCTTGCGGATGACCTCGATCTCCGCGGCCGTCGCGTTGGTGCCTCCCATCACGACGGCCGGGTCACCCGGCACCAGCTTGATCAGGCCGAACGACAACAGGCTGACCAGCAGCAGCAGCGGGATGCACTGCACCAGGCGCTTGACGATGTACGCGATCATTGCCGGTGCGTCCGAGTCTGCTGCATGTCAGTTCTCCATTGCGTTGCGCGCGACCCACGACGTATGAGACCTGGTCCAGGCCCCCACGGAACTGGCTTTGCCAGGCCGTAGGGGGTGCCCCCAAGTGGGGCTGAGGCCCGTGGCTCCAAGCCTACCTGCGCAGGCTTGGACGGGCCGAAGAGGCACCTGCCTCTGGCAGCGCCACGACTCGGCCGGTCTACACGCAGTGAGACCGGACAGACAGGGGGTGTCTTTCACCTCAGTTGGTCAACCACACATTGGAGAGGCGCGGCGTGTAGTAGGCCTTGTAACCTTCCACATTCGAGCGCACCGCCTGCGTCTTGGGCGCGACACCAAACGGGATCGCCATCACCTGCTCCAGTGCGATGCGTTGCGCGCGCGCAAACGCGGCCTGGCGTGCCGCCAATGTCGGCGCCGTATTGACCTCGTTGAAGGCCGCCATGTAGCCCGCGTCGACCTTGTTGTCCTTCGGCTTGTACACCGGCACCGGTTCGGCCATCTGGCGCAGGGTCTGCGGACCACCCAGCGCAATCACCGTGATCCATCCGGTGTAGAACACATTCCAGCCGGTGGTCTCCTTCTGGCTGCGCTGCAGCGCGGCTGGCCAGTCGAGCACCACCAGCTCGGCGTTCATGCCGGCCGCCTTGAGTTGCTCGGCCATCACCAACGCTGTGTTGTACATCACGGGGAAGTCGCGGTTGGTCAGCAGCTCGATCTTCTCGCCCTTGTAGCCGCCCTCCTGCAACAACTGGCGCGCCTTGGCACGGTTCTTCTGGTTCAACAGCTCTTTGCCGGCATCGGTGTAGTACTGTTGACCCGGAAACTGGAAGCCCGGATTGAGCTTGTACTGCCCCTCATGCGCAGCTTCCATGATTTCGTCGAAGTCCATCGCCGCCAGCATCGCCTGACGCACCTTGGGGTTGTCGGTCGGCGGGTTCGAGAAGTTGGGGTAGGCGACGTTCATCCAGAAGGTCTCCAGCCGCGCCAGCTTGATCGCCTTGTTCTCGCGCAGGCGCTTTTGCGACGCTGCCGGCACGTCTTCGACCGCATGGATTTCACCCACCTCCAGCGCCGCAGTCCGCGCGGCCGGTTCGGTCATCATGCGGAAGGTGACGCTGTCCACGCAGGCTTGCTTGTTGCCGGCGTAGCCTGCCAGGTTGTTGTGCCGGGTGTCCGGCTTGTAGCCATCAAAACGGCGCAGCTTGACAAAGCTGTCGGCCCGGAACTCCTCCAGCCGGAACGGCCCGGTGCCGACCACCGGCAGTTGTTGCGCGGCAGCCTGGGCGTTCTCGGCCGGGATGATGACGATCGGCACCGTGAAAGAAGACAGCGCCTCGATGAACAGCGGGCGAACCTCCTTCAGCGTGATGACAAACGTGCTGGCGTCCGGCGCAGTCCATTTGTCGACCGGGTCCAGAATCGAGCGGTCCACACCCACGCGCTTGTAACGCTCGAACGAAGCCATGACATCGGCCGAAGTCATGGTCTTGCCGTTATGGAACAAGATACCCTGGCGCAGCTTGAAGGTGTAGTTCTTGCCGTCCGGGCTCAGCGTCATGCTTTCGGCCAGCTCCAGCACCGGATTCATGGACTCGTCGCGCGTGACCAGCGACTCATAGATATTTAACGCCACGTTGCGGGTGGCGCCCGCATTCGAGGTGTGCTGGTCCAGCCCCGGCACCTTGGACTCGAGGGCAAAAATCAGGTCCCCGCCGGTGCGGGGACAGCGAAACGCCTGCGCGTCGGCCTGGCCCGCCGCCGTCGCGAGAACAACAGCCGAGCCCGCCAGCGCGAGACTCTTCATGGATAAGCGCTTGGTCATCATTTCAGTTACTCCTTAAGTGATTGCCGCCGGCTGGCAGCGTTTCGAACCCTGTCTACCTGACTCTCTTGAACATTCATATTGCCATCGGCCACCAGCCCCGACGACACCGTGGGCGCAAAAACAACCGGCAGCACCCGTTTGCGCCACGGGAAAGCACCACTCTGCAGGCGCTTGAGCAATGCGCGTGCACTTTCTTCGCCGAGCTGGAATGCCGGCGAAAAAACGGTGGTCAGCTCGGGGCTGGCATAACGCCAGAAGTCAAAACCGTTGAAACCGGTGATGCGCACATCGCGCGGCACCTCGCAGCCGCGTGCACGCAGCAGCTTCATGGCGGCTATTGCCATGCGGTCATTGCCGCCAATCACGACATCTGGCAGGCCATGCAGTTCAATATGTGCACTGAACGCACCCTGCGTGTCGTCAAAACTCTCGTCGCCACAACACACGACATGAAATGCGGGCGGCGTGCCCATCTGCCGCAGCACCGCGCGCACACCGGCCTCACGTCGCTCCATGGCAGCCCAGGCCACCGATGGCACCAGCAACACCGCGTGTTTGCAGGGGCGCTGGAACAGGTGCCGTGCAATCTCGGCCCCGCCACCGGCATCGTCCTGGATGATTGAACAAGCGTCAACGATGCTGCCGGGCAGATCGTCCTGGATCAGCACCAGGGGCTGGCCCAGCGCCGCCACCCGCGTTATGGTCTTGCTGCGCTGGGCCGGTGCGCCAGAGGTCAGCAGACAGAGACCGTCACTCTCGATGCGTCTGAGCAGAGGCAGCGCGGCCAGATCGGCCAGCGAGGCACCCTGCAACACAATCGAATAACCAGCCACCTGCAGCACGTCGTTCAAGCCCGCCAGCAGCGCCGCCGTGAACGGGTCGGACAAGTAATGCGCAGACGGGTCGACGATGATCACGCCAACCGTCATGCGCTGTCTGGTGCGCAGTTGCCGGGCGTTGGCATGCGGCCGGTAATCCAGCCGCTCACAGGCGGCCAGCACCCGCGCAATCATGTCGGCCCCCACCTGGCCCTTGCGGCCATTGATCACATTGGACACGGTCATCGGCGTGGTTCCTGCCGCCAGCGCCACGTCGCGCAACGTGGCCGACGCAGTGCGCTTTGCCGTGGTGGTGTTGGTGCGTTTGGCGATCAATGCGACTCCCGGGGCACAACGTCGCCAGACCCGCCGACCAGAAAGTCCATGTCCACGCCCTGGTCGGCCTGCAGCACATGGTCGATGTAGAGTTTTTCCCAGCCACGGCGGTACGGTGACTGGAAAGCGACCAGCGCCGCGCGACGGCGAGCGAGCTCAGCGTCGGGCACATCCAGCTGCAGTCGGCGCGCCGCCACGTCGAGCTCGATCCAGTCGCCGGTTTCCACCAGCGCCAGCGGGCCGCCGGCCGCCGCCTCGGGTGCCACATGCAGCACCACGGTGCCAAACGCCGTGCCACTCATGCGTGCGTCCGAGATGCGCACCATGTCGGTCACACCACGCTGCAGCAGTTTGGCGGGAATCGGCAGGTTGCCGATCTCGGCCATGCCTGGGTAACCGCGCGGGCCGCAGTTCTTGAGCACCAGGATGCTGTTCGGCTCAACCGCCAGATCCGGGTCGTGAATGCGCTTTTTCAGGTCGTCGGCATCCTGGAACACCACCGCCTGGCCGCGATGCTGCATCAGCGCCGGGGTCGCAGCCGACGGCTTGATGACAGCGCCCCCAGGCGACAGATTGCCGCGCAG
>JANLVB010000308.1:0-3896 GCA_031363785.1 Betaproteobacteria bacterium | reverse complement strand
GGCGCCAGCAGCAACAGCAGCAGTAACACGGAGTACCAAAAAACCTGCCCGCCGTGTTTGGCCAGCCGGATGTCCTGCGCGTAGTCGGTTTTGAAGAGAAAACGCATACCGCTCTAGACCTTTTTACGCAGGGTGTCGCCGAAGATGCCATTCGGCTTGACCCACAACATGATCAGTACGACGACGTAGGGGGCAATGTCTTTCCAGCCTTCCGCCGCGTAGAAGCCGGCCAACGACTCGACCAGTCCGATCACCAGGCCACCCACAATGGCCCCGGGCAGGCTGCCAAAACCTCCCACCACTGCAGCCGGAAAGGCCTTCAGGCCGACAAATCCCATGTTGGCGTGGACAAAGGTGATCGGCGCCAGCAACAAGCCCGCCACGGCTGCCACTGCGGCCGCCAGACCCCACACCAGGCCATTGAGCTTCTTCACCGGGATGCCCAGGTAGTAGGCCGCCAGCTGGTTTTGCGACGAGGCCTGCATGGCGATGCCGACCTTGCTGTAGCGGAAGATGGCAAACAGGATCAGGCACAACACGGCAGTGCAGCCAATGACCATCATCTGCTCGACGTTGAGTACCAGTTCGCCGAGTTTCCACACCTGGTCTTTGTAGGGCACGGGAAGCACGTAGGTCTCGGTGCCGATGACCGGGATCATCGTGATGAGGCCGCGCAGCACATACCCGATGCCGATGGTCAGCATGACGATAGAAAATGCGGGCTGGCCGAGGATGGGACGGATGACGACCCGCTCCAGCGCCACCCCCGCCAGGCCCATGCCGAGGATGGAACTCACTACTGCCAGCCAGAACGGAAAACCGAGAAACGTCATTGCCGCCAGACCGACGAAGGCGCCCAGCATCATCAGGTCGCCCTGCACAAAACTCACCGTCTCGGTGGCCTTGTAGATCAGCACAAAGCCGAGCGCGATCAGGCCGTAAATGCAGCCTTGCGCTATGCCGCTGATCACCAGCTGGAGAAATTGCACACCATCCCCTCGTTTTCGTTGGACCGTTTATAGCTGCTTTGGCGCGATTTGCAGTGAGGGTTGTCCCCGATAGCCCGACCAATCCCGCAGTCCTTTAATCAAGCCCATGGGAAAACCCGTAGCAATCCTGCGTGATGGCGGCGTGACCGTCGTCACACGGCAGCGCCCGGATGTGCCGCCATTGCGGCGCGGCGACCTGTTTGTCCAATAAGCGATTCTCCAGGAGACCTGTGATGGCCATTCCCAACCGCGTGCCAAGCGCCGCCCCCCAGACTCTGGAGGGCCGAATGTCGGCCCTGGAGGATCAACTCGCGATCCGTGACCTGACGGCGCGCTACAACTTTGCCATGGACAACCGTGATCTGGCCTCTGTCAGTCTGCTGTTCACCGAGGACGCGTCCTTTGGCTCCAAGGACGGCGCCATGCGCGCCACTGGCATCGCTGCCATCGTGAAGCAGTTCGAGGGCCGCTTCAGCGCGCTGGGGGCTACCAACCACTTTGCGCATGACCACGTGGTCTGGTTCGAGAGCCCGACACGTGCGCGCGGGCAGTTGTCGGTGCATGCTGAAGTGTGGCGCAACGAAGAGCCCCAGATCGCCGCCCTGCGCTACGACGATCTGTATGTCAAATCGGCCGACGGGTTGTGGCGATTTGCCGAGCGGTTGTTGTCCTTCTTCTACTATCTCAACATTGCCGACTACGCCAAAGCGATGGGCCGGCTGGAGCGCAATATGGCCTCTGGCACGCCGGTTGCGGCCGACTACCCGGAACGGCTGCCCACCTATGTCGAGATGCGCCCGGGCAAGTCCAAGCCCGCCGCCTGAACCCGCCAGCTAGCACCGTGCAGGAATACGCTGATGTCCGTACCGCGTCGATCTGAACCCCCCGCAACGCGCTCGCTGGAGGACCGTCTGGCCGAGGTCGAGGCGCGCCAGGCGATTGCAGAGCTGACCGGACGCTACAACTTTTGCGTCGATGGGCGCGATCTGGAGGGTGCCGCTGCCCTGTTCACGGATGCGGCTTCGTTCGGATCGAAGGACGGCGCGATGCGCGCTGTGGGACGCGATGCCATCGTGCGCCAGTTCAAGGACCGTTTTGCGATGATGGGCGCGTCCAACCATGTCGCCCATGACCATGTGGTGTGGTTCGAGGGCGCCACGTTGGCGCGCGGCCGCTTGTCCGTGCACGCCGAAGCCTGGCGCAACGAGCGCGCCATGGTCACCGCGATGACCTATGAGGACCGGTACGAAAAGATCGGCGGCTTGTGGTACTTTACCGAGCGGCTGTTGTCGTTTTTCTACTACCTGCCGGTCGACGAATACGTTGTCGCGCTTGGCCGGCTGGACCGCAACCGGGCGCTGGGTGTGCCGACAGCGGCGGACTATCCGGAGCGATTGCCGGGTTATGTGGAGTACCGGCCGGTCAGGCCGCCTTCTTAGGCAGCTCGCGTGGCTGTCCGTTGTCGTCGATGGCCACATAGGTCAGTGACGCCTCGGTCACCTTGATGTAGGTGCCTTGCGAGCGAAAACGCTCGGCATAGACCTCGACCTGCACTGTGACCGAGGTGCGCCCGATGCGGCTCAGCGAGGCGAAGAAGGACAGGATGTCACCCACGCGCACCGGTTGTTTGAAGATGAACTGGTTTACCGCCACTGTTGCCTGGCGACCCTGGGTGTAACGCGCCGGTATCACGGCACCGGCCAGGTCCACCTGGGCCATCACCCAGCCACCGAAGATGTCGCCATTGGCATTGCAGTCGCCGGGCATGGGAATCACCTTGAGCACCAGCTCCTTGTCGGTCGGCAGTTCGACCCTGGGCGCGCTTGAATCGGCAGACATGGTCACAATCCGTAGTTGCTTACGTTATCGATTGTCCCCCATGCGCCCTGGTGCCGAACTGACCTCCCACGCCTCCCTTGCCCCTGCTGGCACACCGCCGGCCGCCGCACGCTCCGACTGGGCCACACTGCAGCGCCTGTTTCCGTACCTGTGGCAATACAAGTGGCGTGTGCTGGCGGCGTTGGCGTTCATGGTCGGCGCCAAGGTGGCCAACGTCGGTGTGCCGCTGCTGCTCAAGACCCTGGTCGACACCATGAGCCCGAACGGTGGGCGCAACCCGATAGCGGGGGCGCCGGTCATCATGCAGGCGATTGTCGTGGTGCCGCTGGCCCTGGTCATTGCGTATGGGTTGTTGCGCTTGTCCACTTCGCTCTTTGCCGAGCTGCGCGAGCTGATCTTCGCCAAGGCCACCGAGGGCGCGGCACGCAGCATTTCGCTCGAAGTGTTCCGGCATCTGCACGCTTTAAGCCTGCGTTTTCACCTGGAGCGCCAGACCGGCGGCATGACGCGCGATATCGAGCGCGGCACCCGCGGTGTGCATCCAGGCCGGTCCTTATTCGTCGCGCGCTGCCGCGTCGCAGGCGTGCGCGAGGCTCAGGCCCCAGCCCTGCTTCGCGGTCGCCGCTAAATAACCCAGTCCTTGCGCGCGATCCCTTGCGCCCACAGCAAGGCGTCGAGCCCGTGATGATCGAGCCGTGCATCGGCCGCCGCGATCAGCGCCGGCTTGGCGCGATAGGCGACCCCCAGCCCGGCCTCGACGATCAGCGGAATGTCATTCGCCCCGTCGCCGATCGCCAGCACCGCCAAGGGCTCGAGCCCGCGTTCCTCGCGCTCGACGATCATCGCCGCTTTCTTGGCCTCGGCATCGACGATCGCCCCTTCAAGCTCACCGGTCAGCTCATTTTTCTCCTTGGCCAGCATATTGGCGGCGTGATGCTCGAACCCGACCGAAGCCGCCACCGGCTCGACGAAATCGACGAACCCGCCCGACACCAATAACGTCCCCGCGCCGCGCGCGCGCATCGTCCGCACCAGCGTCGCCGCGCCCGGGTTGGGCCGGATCCGCTC
>JANLVB010000293.1:0-5431 GCA_031363785.1 Betaproteobacteria bacterium | reverse complement strand
TGAAGGCGCCCGAGACGGTGCCAATGACGATGAAGGCCGGCAAACTCAGCACCAGGCAACTGTCCAGCACCAGGCGCGGCACTTCGCCGCGCGCTACCACGACGGTCGCCACCGGCAGCTTGCCGCCGCGCCCGCGCCAGTACACCACCAGGCCGCAGGCGACACCCAGCAACAGGCCCGGAACAATGCCCGCCAGGAACAGGTTGAGCACCGAAATGTCGGCCACGGCGGCGTACAGCACCATGATCACGGAAGGCGGGATGATCGGGCCGATCACCGACGCCGCCGTCACCAGTGCGGCAGCGAAGGCCTTGCTGTAGCCCTCCTTCGCCATGCCGTTGATGAAAATTTGCCCCAGCGCCGCGATGTCGGCTACCGCAGTGCCGGAAATACCCGAGAACATGATCGCGGCAAGGATCGCGGCGTAGGCACTGCCACCGCGGATGCGCCCCACCAATATCTGCGCCAGATGGATCAGCCGTTCGCTGATGCCTCCGCGGGTCATCAATTCGCCAGCCAGAATGTAGAACGGCGCGGCCATCAGCACGAACGTGTCGAGCCCGGAGAACATGCGCGAGATCACGTTGAGCTGTTGTTCGCCGGTTAGCCACAGGGCAACGGCACCTGCCAGGGCGAACGAATAACCGATCGGCAGACCGGCCACCAGCAACACCACGAGGGCAATGGCGACGGCGGTCATAAGAGTACCTTCGCCTTGCGCACTGCGGCGCGAGCTTGCTCGGGGCGGCCCAGCGCGGCGCTCATGGCAGCGGCACCACGTCAGTATGGGGAACGAGCGCGGCGGCAATCTTGTGCAGCGTCACCAGCGCCAGCAGCACACCACCCACCACCGTCGCGCCATACACGTACAACATCGGAAGGCCGGTGGCCGGCGCCGTCTGCATGCCGTTGAGGATGCAAAACTTGGTGCCCTGCCAGATGATCAGAACGCAAAAGGCCATGATCACGACCTGCAAAAAGGCCTGGTGAAAGGCCTGGAAGCGGCGGCTCTTCACCTCCAGGAACAGGTTCATGTCCATGTGGTCACCGTACAGGCTGGCCGCCGCTGCGCCGACAAAGGTTAACCACACCGTGGTGTAGCGCACCATCTCCTCGGTCCAGAACAGCGGGTCGTTCATCACATAACGCGTGAATACCTGCGTCACATTGAGCGCCACGCTTATCAGCAGCAACCAGCCGATCACGTGGTCCGACGCAACGCCGGCCAGGCGGCCGAAGCGGTGGATCAGTTTCATGGAGAGTTCCTCGAAAACGCCCGTGCCGTGCCGCCGCACGGGCGCTGGTTACCGTGCGAGAGCGGTCAGTTGGCGTAGGACCTGCGGGCCGTTTCGCGCACCGCTTCAAGCAGTTTGTCCACCACCGGGCGGCCCACCTGGGACACGATAAACTCGATCACCGGCTCCTGGCTTGCCTTGCGGAAAGACTCCTTCTCGGTCGGCGTGTTCACGTACACCTTGGTGCCGGCATTGCGGATCTTCTGGATTGCCTGCAGGCTGTCCATCGACTTGCGCGAATTGGCCACTTCGGCGTGCACGGACGCGCCATCCATCAGTATCTGGCGCATGTCGGGGCTCAAGCCCTGAAACACCCGGTCGTTGATGATGATGTAGTGCAGACCGTAGATATGCTCATTGACCGACATGAACTTCTGCACCTCGAACAGCTTGCCATCCCAAATCGTCCCGGCAGCGTTTTCCTGGCCGTCCACCACGCCCTGCTTGAGCGAGGTGATCAACTCGGGAAACGCAATCGGCGTGGCCGCAGCACCCATGGAGCGCATGAAGTTGACATACACCTGCGACTGCATGGTGCGCATCTTCAAGCCCTTGAGGTCATCCGCGGTCTTGATTTCGCGCGTATTGTTGGTCAGGTTGCGAAAGCCGTTTTCCGAGATGGCCAGCGTGCGGATGCCGGTGGCCTTGCGCATGTCATCGTTGAGTTCGCGCACGAACGGGCTCTTCATGAATTCCCACGCGACCGGTGAGGACGGGAACAGGTAGGGAATCTGGAACACCTGCATCGGCTTGTGGAAACTGCCGAGCACAGAGTCGTCGGTCAGTGCCATCTCCAGCGTGCCGTTCTTGACCTGCTCTGTCACCTGCAGCGAGCCGCCAAAGGTATTGAAGAACAGACGGATCTCGATCTCGCCGCCACTCTTGAACTCCACATACTCCTTAAGTGCCTTCATGCCAATGATCTCGCCACCACCACTGTCGGGCGCGCCGATGGAGAACTTGAGTATGGTCTTGGCCGATGCCGCGCTGGCTAGCGACAGTGCCGCGACTGTCAGAAGTGTGGATACTAGTTGTCGAATACGCATGCTGATGTCTCCTGGTTGGTTGATACACGGTTTGCGAAGGAAAGATAACTTCTTGTTTTTCTGAAACTCACCCGGGCCCCACGACCCTGAATCCGAATTGGCACCCGGCAACGCCGCCCTGGCGAGCCCATGCTACGCAGGCTCTGAGCGGGCGTCAATGGTCGCTGGATGCCATGATTGAGCACCCGGCTATTCACAGCGGCTCCCTGTCCGGGTTCTCGATGGCGCTCTTGAACGCCGCCAGCCAACGCGCGGCCAGCGCACCGTCGATGGCCCGGTGGTCGGCGGCCAGGACTACCGTCATCATGGTGGCCACGGCCAGTTGACCCTTCAGCACAACAGCCCGCGGCTCGGCAACACCTACCGCAAGAATCGCAGCCTGCGGCGGATTGATCACTGCCGTGAACTCGCGCACACCAAAACTGCCCAGGCTCGACACGGTAAACGTCGCGTCACGCTGGGCGCCAGCCGCCAGGCTCGCACTGCGAGCCTTGGCCATCAGGTCAGCCAGTTCAAGCGTTATCTGCGCCACCGACTTGCGGTCCGCATCGGTGATGACCGGTGTCAACAAACCGCCTTCGACCGCCACCGCCATCCCGATGTTGATTTGACGGTAACGGCGGATTGCAGCGTTGGTGTAGGACGCATTGACCCCCGGCACGGACCTCAACGCATGCGCAGCGGCATGGAGCACATAGGCATTGATCGACGGTTTTGCGGTGTCGATGCCAGCGTGCTGCGCGCGCAGACGCAACACGGCGTCCATGTTGCAATCCAATCGCAAGTGGATATGCGGTACCTGTTGCTTGGACTCGGTCAGTCGGCGGGCAATCAGCGTACGACCAATCCCGTTGGGAATGTCGTCGAACGGCAAGTCCGGCAACGCCGGCGCTTTTGCCATCGGATACACGGCAGCCGCCGCCCCCAGCAGCGCCTGCACATCGGAGCGCACCACCCGCCCTTGTGGCCCGCTGCCAACAACGGCGGACAAGTCCAGCCCATGGGTTCGCGCCAGCGCGCGCGAAACGGGGCTGGCAAAACGCCGTGTCTGGGTGCTCGTGCTCAAGGCTGGGCTTGTCATATTCAAACTCCGACCGGCTCGATGACGGCGATCTGCTGCCCCATCTGTACTGTCGCGCCTTCTTCCTGCAGCAGCTGCACAATTCTTCCGGTGATCGGAGCTTCGACTTCCACCACTGCCTTGTCGGTTTCGATCTCCACCACCAGTTCGCCTGCAATCACGCTGTCGCCAAGCTTTTTGACCCAGCGGATCAGCTTGCCTTCGCTCACCGTGAGGTCGCCAAACGGCATCATCAGCGGCTCACCCGGTGCCAGTTGCGGCGAGCTGATGGCGGCAGGTGCCTTGGCTGGCGGCGCTGCTGCAGGTTGCAGGGTCGCGCCATCCGCAGGGGCAGTCTTTGACCGGGCCGGCTCTGCAACAGGCGTCGGCGCAACACCACTGCGCGCCCGGCGCGGCGGCCTCGCCTCCCCAGCAATCACCTGCAAGCTGGCGGCCACAATCGATTCGACACTGATGCGCATGGCACGCTCCAGCGCGGGCGCAAAAGGGTGGCTCATGCTGTCGGTGTGCAAGCGCGCCACCGGCGCATCCAGGTCGTCGAACGCCAGCTCGTTCATGGCCTGGCCGAGCTCGGCACCCACGCCGCACATCGCCCAGCCCTCGTCGGCCACCAGCAGGCGGCCGGTCTTGCGTACGCTGGTGGCCACCGTGTCGACGTCCAGCGGCTGTATTGTGCGCAGGTCGATCACCTCGACGGACACACCCTGCTCCTGCAGTGCCTGCGCTGCCTGCAAGGCCAGATGCACGATCTGGCCCGCGCTGGCAATCGTCAAGTCGCAACCAGCCCGGGCAATGCGCGCCACGCCAAACGGCACCAGATGGTCGCCAGTGGGCACCTCGCCCTTGGTCGAGAACAGCGCCTTGGTTTCCAGCATCAGCACCGGGTCACCGGCACGTAATGCCGTTTTCATCAGACCCTTGGCATCTGCCGGTGTGGACGGCACACAGACAATGAGGCCCGGCACATGGGCCCACATCGGGTGGTACATACCGCTGTGGTGTGGCCCGGCGGAGCGCACCATGCCGGCGCCGGCGCGAATCACCACCGGCGCCTGCATCTGCCCGTTGCTCATGTAGCGCAGTTTCGCCGCCTGCAACACGATCTGCCCTGCGGCCTCGAACAGGAAGTCGGCAAACATCAGGTCGGCGACGCAGCGCGCACCGGTTGCTGACGCGCCCAGCGCAGCCCCGGTAAAGCCGAGCTCCGAGATCGGTGTATCCACCATGCGCTGGGCGCCGAACTCCTGGTACAGGTTCTTGGTGTGCGCGAAGGTGCCGCCGCGTTCTCCCGTGCCTTCGCCAAAATACATGATCAGCGGGTCGCGCCGCATCTCCTCGGCCAGGCCGTCCCGCACCGCGTCCAGCCAGCTGGTGGTAACCGTCATGGGGTCTGCCTCCACCGTGCGCAGCGCGGCTGGTGGGTTGAGTGGCTCGGCATAGATATGCAACGCCACCGTGGCCGGATCCGGCTCGGGCGAATTGCGGGCGAACTCGATGGCCTGTTGCACCTGCGCCTTGACGCGGTCTTCGATCGCGTCGAGTTGCTGCGCGCTGGCCAGTTGTGCGCCCAGCAACCAGCGCTCACGCAGCATGCGGATCGGGTCGCGTTTGGCCCAGGCATCGACTTCAGCCTGGGTGCGGTAGTTGCCAACGACCGAGTCGCCTTCATGGTGGGCGACTACGCGGTAGGTCTTGACTTCGATCAGCGTCGGCCCATCGCCGCTGCGGGCGCGTCGTGTTGCTTCCTGCATCACCAGCCAGACCGCCAGCAGGTCGTTGCCATCCACCGCCACGCCTGGAATGCCATAGGCGGCGGCGCGTGTGGCGATTTCCGGGTTCAGGGTGGCGCTTGAAAGCGCGGTGGCAGTGGCATACAGGTTGTTCTCGCAGACAAACACCACCGGGGCCTTTTGCACTCCGGCAAAGTTGAGCGATTCGTGAAAGGCCGCATGGTTGGTGGCACCATCACCGAAAAAGGCCACACCGATGTCGTCCGTGCCGCGCGCCCG
>JANLVB010000574.1:0-17021 GCA_031363785.1 Betaproteobacteria bacterium | reverse complement strand
AAAGATGGCTGCGAGTTTTGCACCGCCTGTGGTTTTGTGGGGCAATGCGGCTGAGGCGGCGAGTGGGCAAAAGCCGCGCGCGACGAACCGCCTTCAGCCGCGCACCACCAGCACCGGAATCGTCGCCTGCGCCACTACACGTTGGGCGACACTGCCCAACACCAGTTTCTCGATCCCGCTGCGGCCATGCGAACCCATCACAATCAGGTCCGCCCCACCACCCGAGGCCGCCTCCAGAATGCCCCGCCAAACAACGTGGGATTCCACCACTGATGCCGATCCCTGGATGCCCGCCTCGTCCATGGTTTTGCGGGCGCCGGCCAGCGCGGCCTCGGCCTCGGCCCGCAAGGCGCCAAAATAGTGATTCTGACCGTAAGCGAAACCCTCACCCACACCGGTAAAGGGATACGGGTCGATGACGAACAGGACGGTCATCTCGCTGCCAAAGGCCCGGGCCAGACCAACCGCCTTGTCAACTGCCAACTGTGACGTTGCGGACCCGTCGACAGGTACCAACAGCTTCTTGAACATGGCGCACTCCCAAAAAAAAAGGATGCCCGAGTGTGCGCCCTGTCGGGGCGCTCCGTCTTGACCTGCGTCAACCCTCGATCTTCACACCCGTCCAGAATGCGACGCGCCCTCGGATCATCTCGGCCTCGGGTTTGGGATCGCCGTAATACCAGACCGCGTCCGGATTCAGGTTGCCGTCCACGACCAGTGAGTAATAACTGGCCTGGCCCTTCCAGGGGCACATGGTCTTGTGGTTGCTGAACGCCACGCGCGAGCGGTCCAGCGCGGCTTCGGGAAAGTAGTGGTTGCCTTCAACCAGCACGGTATCGTCACTGTGCGCAATCACGGCGCCCATCCAGGTGGCTTTCATGGGAGTCCTCGGTTTTTGTCAGGGCCACACGGCCAAGGCCGAAATTACAGCACGGGAACAACCACCCTGTGGCCGAGCGGGGGACGGGTCAGGATTCCAACCTGAGCGTCATACCGGCGGCACGCAATCGGTCCAGCAACACCTGCCCGAGCCCGCTGGCTGGCGTCAACACACCACCACCGGGCGGCAGAGAATCGGCGTCCAGCGCCAAACCCAGTGCCGCCTCGCATACCATCTTGGTGGTGGCGCGGTTCCCGGGGTCACCCCGGTCGGCGACTCGGGCACGCAACTGGTGCCCGTCGGCACTGCGCCCCACCATATCAGCGCGAAACGAGCCGCCGTCCATGGCGGCATCAGACGGGCCCTCGCCGGGCTTGGGTGCAAAACGCGCTGCCAGTTGCCGTACCGGCGACCAGCGCATGGCCAGTTGCGAAGCCTGCATGCCGGTGCTGAGTGTGGCAGCAGCCATGCCGCCCACCGGGCTGGCGCCCATGAGCATGTACTCCTGGTAGTGAAAATCCTCGCCGTAGGCCAGCAGCGCGGCACTGCGTCGCACAACACGGGTATTGACCGGCCCCATGAAGAACGGCGCCAACCAGGTCTTGAAGTCCTTGTCGAAACGCGGCAACACCGGGTCTGCATGCCTTGCCACATCTGCCGGGCGCTGGGCGGAAGGATTGAGCAGGAACGGATCGGCCATCGCCGCGCCCTGGCCCGAAGCCATGATGTTCAGTGCCGACGCCAACGTGCCACCATTGAGCCCGCCGCGCATGGAAAACGCGGCCTTCACGTCGACACAGGCCACGCCGTGGCGCTGCTGCATGGTCTGCGTCAGCAACCATGCCCCCAGATCCGAGGGCACCGAATCAAAGCCGCAACACGGGATGATGCGTGTGCCCTGCGACGCTGCCTGGTCATGGTGGCGCTTGATCAGCGAAGCGACCCAGGGCGTCTCGCCGGTAATGTCCACATAATGCGTGCCGTGACGCACACAGGCTGCAACCAGCTTGCTGCCCATGAGGTCGAAAGGCCCCGCCGTGCTGAGCACCACACGGGCACCACGCGCCAGGGCGTCCAGTGCGGCGTCGTCATCCGCCGCAGCGACAACGATGCCGGCACGGGCGCCAGACGCCCCGGCCGCGCGCCGCACGACTTCGAGTTTGTCGCGATTGCGGCCAGCCAGAGCCCAACGCAGTTGATGTGCCAGCACGTCGGCATGGGCTGCAATCATGGCGACGGTCTGGCGCCCGACAAAACCGGTCGCGCCATACAGCACCAGGTCAAACTTGGCCTTTGCCATGATCAACCACCCGCCTGGCGGGACTTGCGCGCCACCAGCACCCCATCGTGGTCAGCCCTGGCAAAAAAATCGCACAACGACTCTCCAATGCCTAAGGAGGCGCCGGTGATCAGGGCGATGGGGCGAGTGGCTTCGGCAGGCATGGCATCTTCTCCAATGATTCCTGATTGAATCACACTGCCGCCCGAAACATTCGGCACGCCAGCGCCCGGGAAGTTACCATCAACGGGACAGTCGCCGCCCCGGCCCGCCCCGTCCAGAAGTCCCGCATGCCATGATTGCTTTTTCCGTTCTCGACCTGTCACCGATCACCGAAGGCAGCGACGCTGCACAGTCGTTTCGCAACAGCCGCGACCTGGCGCGGCACGCCGAGCGTTGGGGCTACCGGCGCTACTGGCTGGCCGAGCACCACGGCATGCCCGGGATCGCAAGTGCCGCCACCTCGGTGCTGATGGCCTATGTGGCCGGCGGCACCTCCACGATACGTGTCGGCGCTGGGGGCATCATGCTGCCGAACCACTCGCCACTGGTGATCGCCGAACAGTTCGGCACGCTGGAGTCCCTCTTCCCGGGCCGCATCGACCTCGGCCTGGGCCGTGCCCCAGGCTCGGACCAGCGCACCGCGCAGGCGCTGCGCCGCAACCTGGCGTCAAGCGCGGATGAATTTCCGCAGGACGTGCTGGAACTGATGGACTTGTTTTCGGCCAGCCCGCGCGGCGCCGTGCGTGCCGTGCCGGGCACCGGCCTGGAAGTGCCGATGTGGATCCTGGGGTCGAGCCTGTTTGGCGCCCAATTGGCGGCCGCGCTCGGCCTGCCATTCGCCTTCGCCTCCCATTTCGCACCGGCCCAGATGATGCAGGCCATCGATGTCTACCGCAGCAGCTTTCGACCCTCACCGCGGCTCGCCAAACCTTATGTCATGCTGGGTTTCAACGTGTTCGCCGCCGACACCCAGGAAGAGGCGGCGTTGTGTGCCACCTCGATGCAGCAGGCTTTTGTCAACCTGCGCAGCGGCCGACCGGCCAAGCTGCCGCCGCCCCTGGAGGGTTACCCGGACCGTGTCGGGCCGCAGGAGCGTGCCCTGCTCGATTCTGTCCTGTCCTGCTCGGCCATCGGCTCGCCCGACACCGTGCACCAGGCACTGCAGGCCTTTGTGCAACGCACCGGCGCCGACGAGCTGATGATCGCCTCGCAGATATTTGACCATGGGCAGCGCCTGCGGTCCTTCGAGATCGCTGCCGAGACTCTGCAGGTCGCCCCCTGATACTGGAGCTTTGGGCCGCGTCAATACGATCGCGGCAAACCCAGCACGTGTTCGGCCATGTAGCTCAGGATCATGTTGGTGGATATCGGCGCCACCTGGTAGAGCCGGGTTTCGCGGAACTTGCGCTCCACATCGTAATCATTGGCAAAACCGAAACCGCCATGGACCTGTATGCAGGCATTCGCGGCCTCCCAACTCGCCTTGGCAGCGAGGTACTTTGCCATGTTGGCCTCGGCGCCACAAGGCTGCTGCGCATCGAACAGGGCACAGGCTTTCCAGCGCATCAGGTTGGCCGCCTCCACCTCGATGTAGGTCTCTGCAATCGGAAACTGCACACCCTGGTTCTGCCCGATCGGTCGCCCAAATACAACGCGTTCTTTGGCATAGGCCTTCGCACGGTCGATGAACCAGTAACCGTCGCCAATACACTCGGCGGCGATCAGCGTGCGCTCGGCATTCAGGCCATCCAGGATGTACCTGAAACCCTGCCCCTCCTGCCCGATCAGGTTCCCGGCCGGTATCTCAAGGTTCTCGAAGAACAACTCGTTGGTCTCGTGGTTCACCATGTTGGCGATCGGCCGCACCGTCATGCCGCTTTTTTCCGCCGCGCGCAGGTCCACCAGGAAAATCGACATGCCCTCAGACTTCTTCTGCACCTCGGCCAGCGGCGTGGTGCGCGCCAGCAGGATCATCCACTCGGAATGCTGGATGCGCGAGATCCACACCTTCTGGCCATTGACCACATAACGGTCACCTTTTTTCACCGCCATGGTCTTGATACGGGTGGTGTCGCTGCCGGTGTCGGGCTCGGTAACCCCCATCGACTGCAGGCGCCACTCACCACTGGCGATCCTGGGCAGAAAGTGCTGCTTCTGCGCTTGCGATCCATGGCGCAGCAAGGTACCCATGTTGTACATCTGGCCATGGCAGGCACCGGCGTTTGCGCCAGACCGGTTGATCTCCTCCATCACGACAGAGGCCTCTGCCAGCCCCAGCCCCGAGCCGCCGTACTGCTGTGGTATGAGCGCCGCCAGCCATCCGGCCTGGGTCAAGGCGTTGACAAACTCTTCAGGGTAGGCGCGTCGTGTGTCCACGCCACGGTGGTAGGCATCCGGAAAGCCGGCGCACAGGGCACGCACCGCGTCACGAATCTCCTGGTAGGGGTCGTGCACGGGCATGGGCCGGGGCTCAGTCAGCGCAGGTTGCCCGTATGACCCAGCGAATAACGGCCGGGTTGAGGCCAGACCGTCAGCCCATGCGGCTCGCGCCCTACCTTGACCTGGTCCACCGCGCCGGATGTGGTGTCGAATCGGTACACGACATTGTCGTACCGGCCTGACAACCAGAGGAACTTTCCATCGGCGCTGACGTTTCCCATGTCCGGGCTGCCACCGCCGGGTAGGGGCCAGTTCCGGGTCACGGTACGGGTGGCAAAATCAATCACCGACACGCTGCCCTTGCCCAATGGAGTGCCGCGTATCTTGTTGCCGCCGCGGTTCGCAACGTACAGGCTCTTGCCATCGCGGCTGGGGTACAGCCCGTGTGCGCCAACACCGGTGGGAATGAACCCGGTCTGCTTGAACGATTCACCATCGACCACGTGCACACCGTCGGCCATCATGTCTGCGACAAAAAAGGTCTTGCCGTCGGGTGACACGCGCACATCCTGTGGCATGCCGGGTGTGGTGCAAATCTCGTTGCCCGGTTGCCCC
This sequence comes from Betaproteobacteria bacterium, assembly GCA_031363785.1. GTDB lineage: Bacteria > Pseudomonadota > Gammaproteobacteria > Burkholderiales > Burkholderiaceae_C > CAISIP01. The sequence continues at coordinate 11,865 of JANLVB010000574.1, read as the reverse complement.
GGGTCCGGAATCTTCTCCGGCTTCTTGCCCGGTTTGGCGATCAGCGCCAGGGCGTCGGGCCGGTTGAAATACTGGCTCAGGCTGATGGTTGCAAGCACCTTGCGATTGACCAGGTCGACCTTGGTGATCGAGCCGTTGAACTCGCAAGTGAACAGGGCGAATTTGCCGTCGATCGAGAAATCCGCATGGTTGATCCCGGCACAGCGCGGTGTGGCGATGGAAAACTTCAGCGCCATGGTCTTGACATCGCGGAAATCCAGGCGCTTGTAGGCCTCCGCCACCACAATGGCAAATTGTCCGTCCGGTGACCAGTACATGTTGTAGGGGTCGTCGACCGGAATTGACTTGCCCGGCTTGCCGGTCTTGGGGTCGATCGGGGTCAGGCTGCCGTCCGTACGGCCCTCGGCGTTGTTGGCCACCCACAAAGTGGTCAGATCCCAGGACGGCACCACGTGCTGCGGGTGAATACCCACTTTGAAGGTGTCCACCACCTTCAGGGTGGCCGGGTCGATGACCGACACCGTATTGGCACCCCGGTTCGGCACATAGACCCGCTCCAGCGCCTGCGCCACCGCGGGGCTGAACTTGCCAGCCGCAGTTTCACGGTACAGGTTGTTCCTGTCGGCCACCGGCGGCATTCCGCTCACCGTGACAACCGGGCTGGCAACACCGTCGTGTGTTGTTGCGGGCGATGTGGCACCGGTTTGGGCGGTCGCCAGCCAGGTGGCTGTGGCGCCGGCCAGCAGCAGCAATGCGGCGGCAGGAACTGTCAAGATATGTCGCATATTAGAAAAATCGAAAAATCAAAGAGAAAAAACTGATCCCAAGCAGAAACTGTAACGCACCACCCTAACGCGGCGCGGACAAGGCCTTACGAAGAGTCTGGACGGATTGCTGCACTACCACATCCACCCCGAGCTGGCCCAGCGCCGCGCTCGACGGCCGCGGGTCGCCGCCGCTGCCACCCGATTTCCCCTCCCGCGCGGCCTGGGCAAACAGCTCGGGCCGCACCAGCGAAGGCTCCAGCGCCATCAGCAGCGAGGTATCGGCTGTCCCCGCATGGGTGCCAATCTGCCCCGGCGACAGACCCCTGGCCGCCAGGGCCGCGACATAACTGGACTGGACCGCCTGGTAGTACTCTGACAGAAAATGCACCCGCACCTTGCTGCTGGCAAAGTCCTGGTTCAGCCGCGTCGCGACAGACCGCAGCGCGCCCTGGTAGTTGCCACTGTCGCCGAGCAGCACGATATCGAGAAACCCATGCTGGCGAAAGCCGCGTGCCGCAGCCGCCAGGATGCTCTTGAAAGCGGCCTCGGGGACAGAAATCGTGCCCACAAAACGCATATGTTCGGTTGGCGGGTCGATGTTTCCCTGTGGCACGTACGACAACACCGGCGCCACCAAGGTGTTCCCCAGCGCCTGTGCAATGCGACCGGCGAGCAGTCGGGCGCGCACATTGTGTTTGCCCAGGGCCATGTGTGGGCCGTTTTGCTCCGTGCCACCCACCGGCAGGATGATGGTGGTGGTGCCCGCGCGCAGTGCTGCTGCGACTTCTACGCTGGTCAAATCTTCCAGGTACACCGACGCCGCTGCGGCCCACGACGCCGCAATACACAGCGGCACGACACACAGTATCCGCCGCACCAACATGGTCATTGTCAAAGCCCCGGGATGAAAAGAGTTGGGTGGCAAAAGCAGCCGCGCAACATGCGCCGCCATCACCAGTGCACTACTGCTACTGTAAGGCAGTCGCGTGTGGATAATTGTTTCCACCATGACCCATGACAAGCCCGCGCGAGATTCCATCACCGATGTGCTCGGGGTCGAAGTCGGCCACTTCACCGACCCACGCCGACCGACCGGCTGCACGGTGCTGATCACACGTGATGGGGCCATTGGCGGCGTGGACGTGCGCGGCGCGGCGCCCGGCACCCGCGAAACCGACCTGCTGCACCCGTCCAACCTGGTCGATCAGGTACATGCGGTGCTGCTGGCCGGTGGCAGCGCCTGGGGCCTGGACGCGGCAGCCGGTGTCATGCGTTGGCTCGAGAAGCACGGCATCGGCCTGAGCGTGCGTTACGGCCTGGTTCCCATCGTGCCAGCCGCCGTACTGTTTGACCTGCCGCTGGGCGACGCCCGCATACGCCCGGACGCCGCGGCCGGGTACAAAGCCTGCGCCGCCGCAGGCCGCCACCCGCCTGACGAGGGCAATGTCGGCGCTGGTGCCGGCGCCCTGGTTGGCAAGCTGTTTGGCATTGAGCGCGCCATGAAAGCTGGCATAGGCAGTGCCTCGATCACACTGGACGGCGTGACCGTCGGCGCCATCGTCGCTTGCAATGCGCTGGGCGATGTGGTTGAGCCCTCCAGTGGCCGGGTTGTGGCCGGTGCCCGCACGGCAGACGGCCAGTCCCTGCTGGACATCCGCCGCGCAGTCCTGGCCGGGGACCAGCCCAATCCCCTGCTGCCGGGAACCAACACCACGCTGGGCATTGTGGCCACCGATGCCATGTTGACCAAGGCCCAGGCGCACCGGTTGGCACAGGTGTCGCATGACGGCCTGGCGCGCGCCATCAACCCGGTGCACACCATGTCGGACGGTGACACGATGTTTGCCGTGGGCACTGGCAAGTCCGGGCGCAGCATCGGCATGATGGCTTTGTCGCTGCTCGCAGCCGAAGTGACGGCGCGTGCCGTGCTGCGTGCCGTGCGGGCCGCACAGTCGGTAACGGTTGGTGCACAGACCTGGCCGGCGGCCAATGATCCGCGTTACCCGGGGCTGCGCGTGCCGCCAGACTGACAGCCAGTCGGTTCTGGGTCAGAACCGGATGTCGACGCTGTTGCGTACCGCCACCTGGGCTACCGCGTCCAGCGCGTCTTCCACCGGGTCGCTGGATATGAGGCGCAAGTGGCCAGCCGCGAAAAGTTTTTCGCAGGATTGGCGACTCAGGGACTGCATGAATCCCAGGGCGTCGGTAAACAGCAGCAGGGTGCCGTTCGGGCTGGCCCAGCTCATTCGGGTGCGGGTCCAGCCACCCTCGGCCAGCAGCGCCACCCATATGCCAACCTGCAATGCCTGTGTACCGACAGCCGTTGGCAGAGACTGAACAACCGTGGACAGGTCGATAAAACCGGAAAGCTGGGCTTCGGTGGGCGCAAGCCACATCGAGTCGCGCGCGCCGCGGGCTCTGCGCCGGTACCGGCAGCGCAAACATCTGGCGTGGGCAACGTGCCATGCAGCAGCAGGTCAGCCAGCATCTGGAACAGATCGGCAGCCTGTTCCGGCGGATAGTCGATGCTGGCCAGGCCCGAGCGCAGGCGGGCTTCCACAATGGGCAGCAAGCTGCGCAAAGTCTCCCCGTCAACATCGCCCCGCCCAGGCTCGACACACCACAACAGATCATCGATGGTCTGCGCGTAATCACCCGGGTCCATGGCGCCGCTGGCATCCGCAATCCGTGCGTGCGCAACGACCTGGGCCCAGGGACCACACAGGAACAGGCGCACTGCCTCGGGCACATGCACCGCACCCGCGCTCTCCTGGATGTCGGCCACGATGGTCGCTGCCAGCGTGTTGCGCTGCTCAGCCTGGCGCAGCGCGGCCACGGCCCGCGCCAATTGGCGTTGTTCCTGCCCGCTGGCATCGTCCAGCAGCGCCACCAGCCGTTCGAGTGCATGGTCAAACGGTTCAGCGGTGTCAATATGGCCTGTTGCCAGCGGTGCCACGGCCTCCCGCAACGGCTCCATGAAACCGCTGAATCCACGCGAATCGACCGATTCGTAGGCAATGCTGCGGTGCGTGATTTCATGCAGCAGGCGCCGTGCCGGGTGCTGCTTGTGGCTGAAAAACCGCGGATCGACCATGGCCAATTGCAACAGTGCAGGCTCCAGCGCCGCCACCAGATCCTGCACCGGCCCCAGCAGCCGCGGATCGTGGGTGATGTTGTCCACCATCATTGCCACCACTTCGATCGACAACGCCTGTTCCATGCCCAGGGCAGACTGCCGTAGCCGGTCCAGCGCGCGCGGTGCGAGCGACGCGGGGGCCTCACCGACGTTGCGCTCTTGCAGCCGTTGCACCACCGCGTCGACCTGGTGCATGTCGCGCAAGGCGTCGAACGCGGCCGGTATCGTGGGACGAAAATCGGTGGGCACAATCTGGCTGCTGGCGAAGTCGCTGTCCGGGTCTGGTGCACTGGCAACCGAGGTAAAACGCATCGACCCGGGGTTGTCGTCGACCCGTGGCACATCCGCCAGCAGGCGCCGCAGGCGCTCCAGTGTCACCACCACCGGCTCCGGCTGGCGCGCGTCGCTCCGGCGTGCGCCCGTCGCGCGCTCCGGCAGTTGCGCGGCGGCACCAGCGCCGACTCCGCGCTCACGCAGATCTTCACACAAGGAGCGGTAGTAGATGTCAAGCTCCTGCCCCAGCGCGCGCGACATCATCAGTATCCAGGCCTGGCGCGTGCTCGCCGGCACCGGCAAATGGCTCAGCGCAGCGGTAACCGCCTCGACGTAGACTCCAGGCCGCAACGGGTTGCGCTCGAGTTCTACCACCTGCAGCCCCAGCATGGTGCAGATCAGACCATTGAGTTCGCGCAACGCGCTGTCGGCCGCCTGTTGCACCGCGTGTTTCACGCGCGCCGCATCCAGGCTGTCCTGCAACTGGCTGTCGTCCATCTGCCCAACCTGGTCGAAATGCACATCGCCAACCGCCGGCATCGCCCGGTCGACCGACGATTGGCGCGTGAACGCATTGAGCAACTCATCCTTGAAACGTTGCGCCAGGCTGGCTTCGAACTGGTTGAGCAGCCGACGCGAACTGGTCAGCCGGTCGCGCTCGCGCCGGTCGCGGCACTGGCTTTCGGCCTCCCGCAAATCACTGCGCACATGGGCTACCAGGCGCGTCATCAGGGCGCCGGCGCCGCCCACGGCCTCATCGATCGTGGCCCTGTAGAGCGAGATATACGGGAGTGCGTCTTCTGGTTCGGTAACCTTCATGTCAGAGCCTCCTGTGCAGTGCTACAGCCTATTTCAGCGCCTTGAACCGCATGCGTTTGGGCTTGGCACCCTCCTCGCCCAGGCGGCGCTTCTTGTCTGCTTCGTATTCCTGGTAATTGCCATTGAAGAAGGTCCATTGGCTGTCACCTTCGCAGGCCAGGATGTGGGTGGCGATGCGGTCCAGGAACCAGCGGTCATGGCTGATGACCATGAGTGAGCCGGCAAACTCCAGCAAGGCATCTTCCAGTGCCCGCAGCGTCTCGACATCCAGGTCATTCGACGGTTCGTCCAGCATCAACACGTTGCCGCCGGCAATCAGGGTCTTGGCCAGATGCAGTCGGCCGCGCTCTCCGCCCGACAACATGCCGACCCGCTTTTGCTGGTCGGCGCCATTGAAGTTGAAGCGCCCGCAGTAGGCGCGGCTGGCCATCTGGAATTTTCCGACGTTGAGAATGTCCAACCCGCCCGAGACGTCCTCCCAGACGGTTTTTTCATTCGACAGGTCATCCCGACTCTGGTCGACAAATGCCATCTTGACCGTGGAGCCAACCTTGACCTCGCCGGAGTCGGGCTTCTGCTGGCCGGAAATCATGCGAAACAGCGTCGATTTGCCGGCGCCGTTCGGGCCGATGATGCCGACAATGGCGCCGGGCGGCACCTTGAAGCTCAGGTTGTCGATCAGCAACCGATCGCCGAAGGACTTGCTGACATTGACAAATTCGATCACCTCATTGCCAAGGCGCTCCGCCACCGGAATGAATATCTCGTTGGTTTCGTTGCGTTTCTGGTATTCGAAATCCGACAACTCTTCAAAACGCGCCAGCCGCGCCTTGCTCTTGGCCTGGCGCGCCTTGGGGTTCTGGCGTGACCACTCCAACTCCTTCTTCAGGGCTTTGGCACGCGACTCCTCGCCCTTTTGCTCCTGCACCAGGCGCTCCTGCTTTTGCTCCAGCCAGGAGCTGTAGTTGCCTTTGTACGGGATGCCGGAACCGCGGTCAAGTTCGAGAATCCACTCGGCGGCGTTGTCAAGGAAATACCGATCATGGGTAATGGCCACCACCGTGCCGGGATAACGCTGCAGGAACTGCTCCAGCCAATCCACCGATTCGGCATCCAGGTGATTCGTCGGCTCGTCCAGCAGCAGCATGTCTGGCTTGGACAACAACAAACGGCACAGTGCAACACGGCGCTTCTCGCCCCCCGACAACACACCGATATTGGCGTCCCACGGGGGCAGGCGCAGGGCGTCCGCGGCAATTTCGAGCTGGTGCTCGGAATCGGTTCCGGCAGCGCCGATGATGGCTTCCATTTCGGCTTGTTCCGTGGCCAGCTTGTCGAAGTCGGCGTCCGGCTCACCGTAGGCGGCGTAGATCTCGTCCAACCGCGCCTTGGCCCGGAATACTGCTCCCATGCCGGCCTCAACGCTCTCGCGCACCGTTTGGTCAGGATCAAGCTTGGGTTCCTGCGGCAGATAACCAATGTTGAGATTGGGCATCGGCGTGGCCTCGCCCTCGATCTCCTGGTCCAGGCCAGCCATGATCTTGAGCAGCGTCGACTTGCCCGAGCCGTTGGTGCCGAGCACGCCGATCTTGGCACCCGGAAAAAAGCTCAGGGAAATGTCCTTCAGGATGTGGCGCTTGGGCGGCACAATCTTGCCGACCCGGTTCATAGTAAAAACGTATTGCGCCATGGTTTACGACATTGCCTTTGAAATATTTCGGGATTGGGTTCACTGCCAGGCCGCTATTATCGGCTGAGCGGTTACCGCCGGAAAGTGCCGCCCCAGGCTCAGATTGCTGGCGCTCCGTCCGCATCTGTGGCTGCAGCCGCATCCAGCAGCCCATGGGCGGTATCGAGCACCAGGTCGATGCGCGCCGGTGCCTGGCCCAGACGCAACCGGCCATGGGTCTGCAGCCGGTCCATGGTTCGGCGAGACATGGCATGTGCCAGACCGGCGCCGGAGACGAACATGAACAAGGCACTGTTCGGGCTGACCCAGGTCAATTCGGCCCGAACCCAGACACCACCGAGCATCAGGTCAACCCAGTCGCCGAGTTGCAATTCATGCGGCGAGGCTGCCACCCGATAACCGGGCCCGGGCGGGCGTGGCCTGGCCCGGCGCTCCGGGGTCACAACCGCCGGGATCGGCGTGGCGGGTACAACCAGATCGGGCGTCGGCCCGGTGCCAGCAGAGCCACGGCTGACCAATGCAGACAACGCCCGGGCCATGGCCCGACGATGATCCTCCAGACCCTGTTCGTGCAGGTTGCTCAGCGCATCAAGAAAGGCGGTGACCGGCTCGCGTGGATAACGAATCAACACCAGGCCTTCATTGATCCGCGCCAGCAGCCGTGGCACCAGTCGCACCAGTCGCGTGTAGTCCTTGCGCACGCGGGGTGGTTGCACGCTCCAGACCAGATCTTCCACCACCGCCAGATAGCCACGCGGGTCAGCGATATCAGCGGCACTGCGCAGGCGCGCCTCGGCCAGCACCGTGGCCCAGGGTCCGCGCAAGAATGCTGCAACCATTTCGGGCACGGCGGCACCCTGAAAGCGCTCCACCAGCGCGGAAGAGAATCGCTGCGCCAGCACCTGGCGCTTTTCCGCATGCTCGCGCTCGATACGCTCGCGTTCACGCTCACGGCGCCGTGACTCCTCGAACTCGAAGCAATTGCGTTCCAGCACCGCCACCGCTTCGGCACATGCGACAGCATCACCGGCGCTGCGCAACAGGCCCCCGATGGCATTGGAGACACAAGCGGCGAACCCTGCGATGCCCTCTTGGTCATCACGGCCATAACCCAGGCTGCGCTGCACCACACGGTCGAGCAATTGGCGCGCCGGGTGTGCCCGGTCGATGAAAAATCGCGGGTCACTCTTGGCCAGACGCACCAGCAGCGGCTCCATGGCGCGCAACTGCACACGCACCGGCGCTGCCAGGCGTTCGTCGTGCACCACACGGTCCAACATCAGACGCAGCACCTCCTCGGCCAATTGGCGACCCATTTGCCGGTTCTGCTCCTGCCGGCTGGAAAATCCGCCCGTCGCCGCAATGTCGGCAACGCCAGGGCGCGTCGCCGCCACCGGTGGTGTCTGGCGCTCACTCAGGCGTTTGATCATGGGCTCGACCAGCTTGAGATCCTGCAATGCCACCAGAGACGCCGGCATCGTGTGGGTGAAATCGCGCAGACCAGAAGTCGCGCTACCCGCAGAACTGTCACCGGCGAGTAACCGGCGCAGCTTGTCCAGCGTGGCCATGGATTTCTCGAGTTCACTGGCCACCGGCCTGGCACGCAGGGCTGGGTCGAGTCCGGCGTATTCCACCGCATGCACCGGCTCCACACCCAGTGAGCGCAGGTATTCGCACACTTCCCGGTACAACTGGCGCAATCCGATGCCCAAGGCGATCGCCGCCGGACGTACCAGCCGGGTGCGCAATTCGCGTTGTGGAACCCACATCGCAAGAGTCTGAAACAGGGCACGCAGATAAGCCTCGGGCTTCATCGGGTTCAGCCCCGGTTGCACCGAGGTCCATCCCAGCAGCGCGCTGACCAGGGCATCGAACAGCGGCAACACATCGTCCACCGCACGCGCCACCTCCTGTTGGGCCAGCGCCTGCTCCAGCTGCGCCTCGAGCTCGCGCATGTCGAAGGCGCGGATATCCTCGATCCGCCCCAGCGGCGACGGCACGAAGTCCTGCAAGCCACTCTGGTAAATGAGCCGTCGCAGCTCGGCACCAAAGGTGGCTCGCACCGCCACCGCCTCATCGACCAATTGAAGAACCACGCGTTTGATGTCGGGGTCAACCGTATCGGACCCCGGCAACGCCGACTTGACTACCGGAGCCTTCAGTGCCTCCAGCACGTCGGCAGCCAACGCGTCACTGTGCTCCAGCACCACCTCGATGCATTCGGACAAAGTGGGGCGCAGTACCGCCGCGTTGTTGGCAACACCGATGCGTCGCAGCGGATAACGGGCCATCACCGGCCCCCGGTGCGGCGAAAATGCTGGCGATTTATGCAACCCATGTTTGCAGTTTGGCACAGCGCGTGGCGCGCGGCAAGCAGGCCCGTTGGTGCGCCTGGAAGTTACCGGCCCGGGCGAACGGGCCGGGCGTGCGACAATACAAGCTGTTGTAGGACTCCAGCTTCCTGCAATCGCAGCATCTGCTGGGGGCTGCGCGCCTTGCGCCCACGTCCCATTTTTGTATTCTGTCCGCCTTCAACTGGCCCGTTGTCTGAACACCGGGTAGGGCTGACATGCCAAGCGCCCAGGACGGGCGCCACACTATGAACTTTGAAGATCTGAAACTGGCCCCGGCCATTGTCAAGGCCGTGCGCGAGCAAGGTTACGAATCACCCACCGCCATCCAGGCCCAGGCCATTCCCGTTGTGCTTGACGGGCATGACCTGCTCGGCGGTGCCCAAACCGGCACCGGCAAGACAGCCGCCTTTGTACTGCCCATGCTGCACCGCTTGAGCATGAGCCGCAGCGCCGAGAATAAATTCGGCGGCACCGGTATCCGGGCCCTGGTACTGACACCAACGCGCGAACTCGCAGCGCAGGTCGAAGAGTCGGTGCAAACCTACGGCAAATTCCTCCAGTTGTCCTCGACCGTCATCTTCGGCGGTGTCGGCATGAGCCCGCAGATCAGCCGGGTGCGCAAGGGCGTTGACATCCTGGTCGCAACGCCCGGTCGCCTGCTCGACCTGATGGGCCAGGGCGTGCTGGACCTGGGCCAGGTGCAGATGCTCGTGCTCGACGAGGCCGACCGGATGCTCGACATGGGGTTTATCCACGACGTCAAGAAAGTGCTCGCGGCGGTACCGCGTGACAAGCAAAGCCTGCTGTTTTCAGCTACCTTCAGCGACGAGATCCGCGACCTCGCCGCCACGCTGCTGAAAAACCCGCAGAGCGTACAGGTGACGCCGCGCAACACCACGGTGCAGCGCATCACCCAGACCATCCATCCGGTGGGACGAGCCAAGAAAAAGCCCCTGCTGGCGCACATCATCAGCCAACACAACTGGAGCCAGGTGCTGGTCTTCACACGCACCAAGTTTGGCGCCAACAACGTGGCCGAGTTTCTGACCAAGAACGGCATCCACGCCATGGCCTTGCATGGCAACAAGAGCCAAGCGGCACGCACCCAGGCCTTGGCGGGCTTCAAGAGCGGCGATATCCGCGCGCGGGTGGCGACCGACATTGCGGCCAGGGGCATCGACATCGACGACCTCCCGCACGTCGTGAACTACGACATTCCGAACGTGAGCGAAGACTACGTGCACCGCATCGGCCGCACCGGCCGCGCGGGCGCGGACGGAGCAGCGGTCAGCCTGGTGTGCCTGGACGAGGAGGGCTTCATGCAGGACATCGAGCGCTACACCAAGCAGAACATCGAAGTCCGGGTGGTCGAAGGGTTTGGCCCGGAGCCTGATGAACGGGCGGAACCGATTGCCATGGGACGGCAAACAATCTGGGGTGGCGCAGGCAAAGCGCCGAGCCGCGATGTGATGATGGCCGCGGGCAAGGCAGCGCGCACAGAAATGATGCAGCGGGTACGCGACAACAAGGGTGCCAACGCGGGCGGCGGCGGAGCCCGTGGCGGCAATGGTGGTGGTCAGCGCTCGGGCGGGCGCGGCAACGGCCAGGGCGGACGTGGTGCCCAGGGCGGCGGTTATCCAGCGGGCAATACGGGTCAGGGCGGGCGCAATGGCGGCGGCTACTCGCAGCCGCGTGTTGCCGTGGACCGCCAACCCGACCCGATGCGCGGTGGTGGCAACGTGCAACCGCGCAGCACGCCAGCGCGCGAACCCGATCCCATGCGCACCAGTGTCGACATGATGGCCGAACGCGGCGCGCGCCGCGGCGGTGGTGGTGGCTACGGTGGGGGTGGTAGCGGTGGCAACCGCAACGGAGGTTCCTATGGCGGAGGTGGCGGTCGCTCGGGCGGCGGGTCGGGTGGTCTTGGTGGCGGGGGCAACGGGTCTCGTGGGCCAGGAGGTTCTCGCGGCTCTTTTGGCCGATGACAACACCCTGGCCGTCCACAGCCTGGGACGGCGCGCCAGCGGTGTGCGCCATGCCAAACTGACGGAGCACCTGCAGCCAGATTTTTCAGCCATGCCAACGCTTCCCGCGCTGGATGACGTCTACATCGCGCTGGGGACCACCATCAAGGTGGCAGGTAGCCAGGCGGCGTTTCGCGCGGTCGACTTCGATGCTGTCGTCAACGTTGCACGCGCCGCGCGCGCTGCTGGCGCGACCCGGCTGGGCGTAGTCAGCGCCATGGGGGCGGACGCAGCGTCAAAGGTCTTGTACAACCGTGTCAAAGGCGAAATGGAACAGGCCATAGCCGGCCTTGGTTTTGCCAGCGTCGTGGTGGCCAGGCCATCACTGATCGACGGTGACCGCGCGGCTGCGGCGCAGTTGCCTCGCGCAGCTGAAGGCCTCGGACTGTGCCTGATGCGTGTACTGCGTCCGCTGATTCCTGCCAACTACCGGGCCATCCACGCCAAAGACATCGCCCGCGCCCTGCTGGGTGCGGTTCAACAAGGTCGGCCGGGCGTGCGGGTGCTGCTGTCCGGTGAACTCCAGCCACGCTGAGCTTCGTGCAAACACCCGGCTCAATCCCGAACGAACAGCGTCACCAACGGGTCTGAGCCCAGTTGCCGACTCCAGTGGCCGTGTAGCGAAGCGTCGAACGTGGCGCCATCCGGCAGCACATCGGCGGAATAAAAATGTGCACCCGGGCCAAACACCCGTGACGCGCCGCCCTGCAATCCGATTTCCATCTGGCCCTGCAGTATGAAAACCCACTGTGGCGTTCCGGTGCAATGAAAGCTGCTGCGAAATCCGACCGGGCTGTGGCGC
>JANLVB010000247.1:0-4850 GCA_031363785.1 Betaproteobacteria bacterium | reverse complement strand
CCATGGGTGAGCGGCAAAGGTTGCCCAAACACACCATCAGCAGGCGCATGCGCGGCGCCGGGCGCAGGAATTTCAGCACCGGTGCGGCGGCAGCCTGTCGTGCCTCATTTGGTTCGGTTCAGCTCGTCTTGCATCGTCGATGCAAGCCGGGCGAACAATTTGAGTTTGCGCAAGGTGTCGCGGTAACGTTCCGATATCCGCGCTGACACCGCGAGCAGGAACTTGGCACCGATGGCGGGCTGCTCGGCAATCATGGTTTCCAGGTCCTCCCGGGTCAACACGGCGCACTGGATGTCGGTGCTGGCGGTACACGATGCCGAACGTGGCCCGGTGTCAAGTATGCCCATCTCGCCGATCAGGCTGCCCGGCCCAAGTACCGCCGTGGTCACCGGTTCGGTCCGGCTCACGGTGATGGTCTCGACCAATACCTCGCCATCCAGCAGCAGCACCATGAACCCGGTGTTTTCCTGGTCGCCCTCGGTGATGAAGGTCACCCCGGACGGCACTTTCTCCGGCCGCATATAGCTGACCACAATTTTCGCCTCGATCGCGCTGAGCTGCATCAGGGCTGCAGGTGCGGCCAGCAGGCGCGCAGCGTTCTCGCGGCTCGACAACTCCCGCTGTGCCGGGATGGCTTCAGGTTGGTGGGGCGCAGTGTCCCGGTATTGCGGATCAACCATGACGTCCTTCTGCGGCAGACGGCCTCTGTGCCGCGATTCATGCGCATGGTAACGCAAGCCATGCAACAACATGGACATGCGGCCGGGCTGCAGGGCCAGGCCATCGGCAGTCGATCAAGTCTCTATCAAAAATGTCCCATCTCCGGTAATAATCGTAAAACGGTGCTGCTCCAGCGTACGATACGGCTGGGCCGACGGAGACTGCAAAAAGCAATGAAAAGGGCCAACGGATGACGGATCAGACAGAGGATGACGGGCCGGTGAGTGTGGCAGCCGGTGCTGCGGCGCCGGTAACCCAGAAGCCGGTTGCCATATTGACCCAGGTGCACAAGACCTACCACCTGGATTCGATCGAGGTGCCAGTCATCAAGGGCGTCGACATCCTGGTGCGGCATGCCAAGTTCACGGTGCTGAGCGGGCCTTCAGGTAGTGGCAAAACAACACTGTTGAACATGCTGGGTTGTATTGACAAGCCAGACCAGGGCGAGATCATCGTTGCCGATGCCAATGTAGGCACCATGGGTGATGATGCGTTGTCGGATTTTCGGGCCAAGAACATCGGTTTCATTTTCCAGAACTTCAACCTGCTGCCGGTGCTCAGCGCCTACGAGAACATCGAATACCCCTTGCTTCTGGCTGGCGCGTCGGCCAAGAAACGTGGCGACCGCGTGCCGCGATTGCTCAAGGCGGTGGGCCTGCTGGATCGGGCCAACAACCTTCCCGGGCAACTGTCAGGCGGTCAGCGCCAGCGTGTTGCCATCGCACGCGCGCTGGCGCGCAAACCCAAATTGGTGATCGCCGACGAGCCTACCGCCAACCTGGACAGCACCACCGGCGCCGCCATCCTGGCGCTGATGCGCCGCATGGTGGATCAATACGAGATATCGTTCATCTTCTCGTCGCATGACCCGGAGGTCATCAAGGCGGCTGACGACATCATTTTCCTGAAAGACGGGCTGATCCAGGGCATCCGGCGCAAAGGCGCGGAGGACGCATCATGATGATGACCCTCAACCTCGCGATGCGCAACCTGTTGCGCAACCGGCGCCGTTCCATCGCCACGCTGGTCGCCATGGCGATCGGTTCCACCTCGATCCTGCTGTTCGGCGGCTTCAGTGCCAGCATCGAGTACCTGATGCAAACCAAGCAGGTGCAAACCGGTGGCCATCTGCAGATCCAGCATCGTGATTTCTTTCGCTACGGCAGCGGCAACCCAAGCGCCTATGGCATCGCCGATTACGCCAAGATCATAGAAGCCATCAAGGCCGACGAGGTGCTGGGCAAGATGGTCCTGGTGGCCAGTCCGACGCTGCAGTTTGGCGGTATCGCCGGCAACTACACCGCCGGAGTGTCGCGCACCATCATCGGCAATGGCTTCGTGGCGGCGGACATCAACCAGATGCGCAGCTGGGACAACTACGGCCTGCGGCTCAAGTCGCCGGTGTTTGCGCTCGAGGGGGCGGCGCCCGATGCCGCGATCGTGGGTGTGGGTGTGGCGCGGGTGTTGCAGTTGTGTGATGCCCTGAAGATCAGCAATTGCCCGACGCCGGACAAGGAGGCCAAGCCGGAGCCCGCGGGGGAGGCCAAGACCCTGCCTGATGACATCGCCGCGCTTAGCCAGCAGGAGACCAAGCCTGGCAGCGAAGCCGCAGTGAATCCGCGCAAGATCGAGGTGCTGGTGGGCAATGCCCGTGGTGCACCCAATGTCACTGCGCTGGAGGTGGTGCGGGCGGAAGACCAGGGCATCAAGGAACTCGACGAGGTCTATGTGATGATGCACCTGACGCAGATCCAGAAACTGATCTACGGCACGGCACCGCCCAAGGCGACATCGATCATGATCCAGTTGCGCCAGACCGCCCAGATGCCGGCTGCCGTGGCACGGCTGGGGCCGATCCTGGCCAGCTTTTCCAAGACACAACCGTTGGCGGTGCTCGATATCCGCACGCTCAATCCGTTCTACGTCCAGACGATACAGATGTTCGACACCATCTTCGGTTTCATCTTTGTATTGATTGGTGCGATCGTGTTGTTCACGGTGAGCAACACCATGAACACCGCGGTGGTGGAGCGCACGGTGGAAATCGGCACACTGCGCGCCATTGGGTTGCGCCGTGCTGGCATCCGCCAGCTTTTTGTGACGGAGGGTGCCCTGCTGGGCCTGAGTGGCGCGATCCTGGGTGTAGTGCTGGCCTTGACGTTGGCGGCAATCGTGAATCAGGCCGGGCTGACCTGGTTGCCGCCTGGCAACGTCGAGCCGCTGCCGCTGTTGCTGCTGGTGTCCGGCCAATCCACCATGATCATTGGTACCACCATCGGTTTGATCGCGATCGCGGTGCTGTCGGCATGGTGGCCGGCCTACCGGGCGGCACAACTCAATGTGGTGGAGGCATTGCGCCATGTTTGACAAGGAAGGATGGTCGATGATGAAGGCATTTTTTGGCGCTCTGGTATTGCTCGGTTCGGGTTGGGCATGGTCCGCCACCAGCGCGGACGAAATTCTTGCCGCAAGCGACGCGATACGCAACCCGGGACGCTCGTTCAGCGTGACCGTCACCCTGACCGAGTTCCAGGCTGGCAAGCAGGTGGACACCAGCACCCTCACCAGTTATTCGCGCACCCAGCAGCAGGGCGGGCAGTTCGCCAGTCTGATACGGTTTGTCCTGCCAACCCGTGACGCTGGCAAGCTGATGCTCAAAAATGGCAACGACATGTGGTTCTACGATCCGGTGGCAAAAACCAGTGTGCGGTTATCGCCACAACAACGTCTTTTGGGCCAGGCATCGAACGGCGACGTTGCTACGGTGAATCTGGCGCGTGACTACAAGGCCACGTTGGCCGGAGTCGAGGATGTGCAGGACGGTGAGCGCCGTACCCGCAAGGCACACAAACTGGCGCTGACCGCAGCGACGCCAGACGTGACCTACGCCACCATCGAAATGTGGGTTGACGCAGAAAACAACCGGCCGATCAAGGCACGCTTTTTTGCCGAGTCCTCGCGTTTGTTGAAGACCGCGTACTACAGGCGCTACCAGCCCCAGCTTGGTGCCGAGCGCCCGACCGAGACGGTGATCATCGACGGCCTCAATCCGCAGTCCGTCACGCTGATGCGGTTTTCCGACTACGCGGCGCGCAACATTCCAGACACCTGGTTGCAGCGCGACTTCCTGCCGCGGTTCCAGCCGGAGTAACAACATGAAGTTATTCACCCAGACAGTCCGGGCTACGTTTCTTGCGGCGGCCTTGTTGCATGCGGCGGTAGCGAGCGCCGACGACGAGGTCGACGCGCTCAAGCTGGAGAGCGACACCAGTGCCACGCCGCAAGCCGGCAAAGACACCAAGATCTTCGTCGAAGGCGCGCTCGGGACATCCGATCAACGTTACCTGTTGGGCAGCAAGACGACCGGCCGCGCCTCGATCGACTTTTCGCACACCGCGAAACTCGCGCCCGGCTGGCGCGCGGTGTTCTCGGATCGGCTCGACCATATCTATCCGGTTGCTGCCGGGGCCGACTCCAACATCAACAGCCTGCGCGAGGCCTACATCAGCTGGCAGCCGGAGGGTGGCAACTCGGTGCTCGAGGTCGGGCGCGTGAATTTGCGTTTCGGGCCAGGGTATGGCTTTAATCCGACCGACTATTTCCGCGCTGGCAGCCTGCGTACCCTGACTACGGCCGACCCGGTGGCGCTGCGCGAAAACCGGCTGGGGACCGTCATGCTGCGCGGCCAGCGGCTGTGGGCCGACGGTTCTTTGTCGCTGGTGTTTGCTCCCAAGCTGGCCAATCGCCCGGATCGCGATGGCTGGAGCCTCGACCTCGGTTCCACCAACAGCCGTGATCGTGCTCTGGTGGTGCTGGGCACCCAGTTCTCGCAAAGTATCAGCGCCCAGTTCCTGGCCTACAAGGAAGACGGAATGTCCACGTCGGTGGGCGCCAACTTCACCGCTTTGCTGTCGGATGCGGCAGTGGCACACCTGGAGTGGTCGCGCGGTCGTGAACCGCGCCTGATCGACCGGGCAACTGGTGTGCCGGGCATCCGGGAAACCCGCAACCGTTTCACAGGCGGCGTGACTTACACGACATTGGGCAAACTGTCGTTCACGGCAGAGTACCTGTACAACGGCTTTGCCCTTGATCGCCAAGGCCTGGCGGCGCTGGGGCCGGTGCCGCTG
>JANLVB010000232.1:0-5778 GCA_031363785.1 Betaproteobacteria bacterium | reverse complement strand
GCGGTGACAGTCTCGAAGTCAAATTGCATGACGGGAATCATGCCTCAGGAACCGGGCCAGGCAGGAATGGTGTTGGTGCGGCTGGCGGGGATCGAACCCACGACCCTTGGCTTCGGAGGCCAATACTCTATCCACTGAGCTACAGCCGCGCTTGACAGAGGGGGCATTGTAGAAGGTTTGCACGGGGGCGACGGCTATAATTCCCGGTTGATTGAGACGCCCCCAGACTTTTGAGGACACCATGAGCGACAACAGCCACGAGGACGACCACACGGGACCCATCAAGACCCCCAAACAGCTGTTGATAACGGTGTTTTTGTCGTTTGTGGCTCCGGTGATCATCATCATCGGGCTGGTGTATTTTGTGGTCTCGAGCAACAAACCGGCGGCGGGCTCGGTGAACATGGAAAGGGCCATCGCGCAACGGATACAAAAAGTCGGCACGGTGGAAATACGTGACGCGAATCGTGAGTTGAAGTCGGGTGACGACGTTTACAAGGTTCAATGCACGGCTTGCCACACCGCCGGTGTTGCCGGCGCACCCAAGCTGGGCGACACGGCCGCCTGGGCGCCCCGCATTGCTACTGGCCTGGAAACACTGATCACGTCGGTCATGAAGGGCAAGGGCGCGATGGGTGCGCAGGGGGGCGGAGACTTCGAAGACCTTGAGATTGCCCGGGCCGTGGTCTATATGGCCAATACCGGCGGTGCCAAGTTCGAAGCGCCGAAAAAACCTGTTGCGGCGGCCTCAAACTGAGAAACCGCCCCCTAAGCCCCAACCAATCCGGCGGCCTGCGCCGCCTTGGGGCTTTTGACAAAACCAAAACGCTGCGGCAAGTCGGTCAAAGCTGCCGACGTCGGCACCCACAACCCTGACTCGATCGCATCGGCTGCGCCCAGCATGTCCTGGGTATGGACGAGGCCAAAACCGATGTCTGCCTCCAGGTAGACACGCCCGGTATCATCCACCACGCAGCGTTGTACCCGGGCCGCCCGCCCGGTGTGGCTGGTCACTGTGAAGTCACTGGCGACCCGCATCACCCACGGGGTTGCTTCCAGCTCCACATAGACCCTTTGCGGCCCGTTCTGGAAAAACCATTGCCCGCTGTCGTCTGACTCGTAGTTGCGCTGGATGAAGTCCACCAGCTTCTCGTGCCTGAGCAGCGAGCCTTTGCTTTGCACAGTGCCATCGGCAAATGGTCCCAATGCCAGGATACGATCGTCACGCATGTACCAGTTGCCGCGCGCGTCCAGGCCAAGCCAGCCGTAACAATGCGGCACGTTTGGCCATTTGGCCAGCGCCTGCTTGACTATGTCATCCATGGCGATAATTATGGTGGTTTGGCAATGCCCTTGCCGGCCCCAATCCTGCACAGCAGCCAGTCGCCAACCGCCTCCGGCATGGCGCGCACATGACCCGGCCATGCTCCCTTGGCAAAACCCACATGGCCACCGTGCGCAGGTTGCCACAGCTGCGCATGTTTCCCGACCGAGCCCGGCATCGGCAGGCTGGAAGCCGGCACAAACGGGTCATTGAGCGCGTTCACCAGCAGGGCCGGCACGGCGATGTCGGCAAGCACAGGTTTGGCCGACGCACGGGACCAATAGTCGTCGGTATTCTTGAACCCATGTAATGGTGCCGTGAATATGTTGTCGAAGTCGTACAGGTCACGTGCTGCGGCCAGCGCCCGGACATCGAACAGACCAGGGTGCTGTGCGAGTTTGCGCAGGGCCTTGGGTTTCATCGACTTGAGGAACATCGGGGTGTACACCAGCCGGTTGAATCCACGCCCGATGGCATGGCCACCGGCAGCGAGGTCCAGCGGGGAACAGACGGACGCGACGGCACCCAGTTGTGCGGCAGCCGTCACGCCCATTTCGCCGGCCCAGCGCATCAACGCGTTGCCGCCGAGCGAGACCCCGACCGCCGCGATCGGGCCCGCGTGCGCATGGCGGAATCGTCTGAGCATCCAGTCAATCTCTTCAAAATCACCCGAGTGGTAGGCCCTCGGCCCCAGGTTGAGCTCGCCACTGCAGCCGCGAAAGTGCACCACGGCAAAGACGGCGCCGCGCTCACGCGCAACGTCGGCAAAGGCCTGCGCGTAATGGCTGGATGACGACCCCTCCAGACCATGAAACAAAACCAGCAAAGGGCGCATCGCAGGCGGCACAGATGCGGCGGGATCGGCCAGCCAATCGATGTCCACAAAGTCCTTGTCTGGTGTGTCCCAGCGTTCGCGCCGCCATTGCAGGGGCGCGCCGAAGACGCGCCGACCAACCAAGGCTGGCCAAATGGTCTGCAGGTTCCCGCCAGGCAGCCAAGCCGGAGCTCGGTAGTTCACGCCAGAGACCCGTCCGCCGTTGCAGACATCGGCCGCACCGCAATCAATGCAGCACCTGCGGCGAGTCGTTGATTTCCTGCGCTTCGCTCTGGCTACCCGGGCTGGCATGGTGGACCACCATGCGCCAGCCCTGCACCGTCTTGTGGTAAACGTTGGTGGCCAGTACATAGGCCTGGGTCGGACCGGTGTCCGACATCACTTCCACACGCTCCAGCACGTTGTGCACCACGCTGGCCAGGGCTTCGACCTTGCGCACATGCTGCGGCCAGGCACGAATGCTGCCGTTCGAAAAAATGGCTTCGAAAGTGGCCCGGATGGCAGCAATGCCGACAATGCGCGGCCCACCGGGATGTACACAGACCACCTCGTCGTCATCGGCCCAGCAGGCCATCAGGCGCTCGATATCTGCGCTCTGCAACGCCTCATAGAAGCTGGCCTCGATGTCGTCGGCCGAGCCACCAACCATGGCGGCCCGGGATTTGACTTTGGACATGTATGTTCCGGTCTGCGGCGATGTTGAAAACGGCTTTCGATGCTCCCGTCTATGCTACCGTTGAACAGCACCAGGCGGTGCTCGACCTGAAAGAGGACTTCATGAAACGCTGGATTCTGGTTATTTAAGGAGGAAGCTGCTTTCGAGCAGGACAAGCTGCTGGCCGACCGGGGAGTCAACGCCGTCGTCAGTGCAGAGCAATGGCTATCCATGGTGCAACACATGGCGCAGGCGTTTGCCACCGGCCGATTCGAAGACGGCTTGACACAGGCACGGGAAGAAGTATCGGCGCCACTGGTGCAGCACTTCCCGGCAAGCCTGGGCTCACCTGGCCCGAATACATTGCCGGACCACCCCGCTGTCGGTTGAGCGGGCGTCGGCCTGCGCCACCAGTCACAAAAAAACACAAAGCCCCTGGAGCGCGAACCACAGGGGCTGTCAGTTTGCTGGCGCCGGGCCAGCGCCAAGCAGCTTTAGCGCTTTTGGCGGTACTTGCGCAGGGCCGCGATTTGCGCTGCCATGACGGCCAGCTCAGACTGCGCCTTGGCGATGTCGAGTTCGCCTTTGGCGTTTTTCAGCGCCTCCTCGGCGGCGAGTTTGGCCGCATTGGCCTTTTCGTCGTCGAGGTCCTTGCCGCGCACTGCGGTGTCTGACAACACGGTAACGCCATGCGGCTGCACTTCGAGAATGCCGCCAGCGACGAATACAAACTCTTCCGAGCCATCCGCCATTTCAATACGCACCGAGCCCGCCTTGATGCGTGTGATCAATGGTGTGTGGCGCGGGTAAATCCCGAGCTCGCCCATCTCACCCGGCAACGCAACAAACCTGGCTTGACCTGAAAAGATGGACTCTTCGGCACTGACTACGTCAATCTGTATGGTCGCCATGTGATTTCCTTTGGATGCTGTGAAGCCTGGCCTCAAGCCATCTTCTTGGCTTTCTCGAAGGCCTCGTCGATCGTGCCAACCATGTAGAACGCCTGCTCCGGCATGTGGTCACACTCACCGTTGACAATCATCTTGAAGCCGCGGATGGTCTCTGCCAACGATACGTACTTTCCTGAAGTGCCGGTGAACACCTCCGCAACGAAGAATGGTTGGCTCAGGAATCGTTGGATCTTGCGTGCGCGGGCCACCGCCAGCTTGTCATCAGGTGCCAGTTCATCCATGCCCAGAATGGCGATGATGTCGCGCAATTCCTTGTACCGCTGCAGCGTGCCCTGTACTGCGCGGGCTGTGTTGTAGTGTTCCTCACCCACGACGTTAGGCGACAACTGGCGGCTGGTGGAGTCCAAAGGATCTACCGCCGGGTAAATACCGAGAGCGGCGATGTCGCGCGACAACACCACGGTGGAGTCGAGGTGGGCGAAGGTGGTCGCAGGAGACGGGTCAGTCAGGTCATCCGCTGGCACGTACACAGCCTGGATGGAGGTGATCGACCCCACCTTCGTCGACGTGATGCGCTCCTGCAGGCGGCCCATCTCTTCGGCCAAGGTCGGCTGGTAACCCACCGCCGACGGCATGCGGCCCAGCAACGCCGACACTTCGGTACCGGCCAGCGTGTAGCGGTAAATGTTGTCGACAAAGAACAAAACGTCTTTGCCTTCATCGCGGAACGACTCCGCAATCGTCAAGCCAGTCAACGCCACGCGCAGCCGGTTGCCCGGGGGCTCGTTCATCTGGCCATACACCATGGCGACCTTGGAGTCTTCGAGCTTCTCCAGGTTCACCACGCCGGAGTCGGCCATCTCGTGGTAGAAATCGTTGCCTTCGCGCGTACGCTCGCCGACACCGGCAAACACCGACAGGCCGGAGTGGGCTTTGGCGATGTTGTTGATCAGCTCCATCATGTTCACTGTCTTGCCCACACCGGCGCCACCAAACAGGCCCACCTTGCCGCCCTTGGCAAACGGGCATACCAGGTCGATCACCTTGATGCCGGTCTCCAGCAATTCCTGAGACGGGTTGAGCTCGTCATAGGCCGGGGCCTTCCGGTGGATTGACGCGGTGTGTGTGGCAGCAACCGGGCCACGCTCATCGATCGGCGCGCCCAGCACGTCCATGATGCGGCCCAGGGTCGCCTTGCCCACCGGCACCATGATCGGGCTGGCCGTGTTCTGCACCACCATGCCGCGACGCAGGCCGTCAGACGAACCCAGCGCAATGGTGCGCACAATGCCGTCCCCGAGTTGTTGTTGCACTTCCAGTGTCAGCGCCGAGCCGTCCATTTTGAGTGCGTCATAGATCCTGGGCATCTGGTCGCGCGGAAACTCCACGTCGACTACTGCGCCGATACACTGAACGATCTTGCCTTGAACGCCTGCGTTCGCCATGTTGCCTGATTGAGCCATCTTGCTTTGCTCCGATAATTGAAAACGAGAATTTCAGTGGGGGCTAACGTGAAGCCAAGTTATGCCGTAGCCAATAACGTTCAAACCGCAGCCGCACCGGCCACGATCTCCGAGAGTTCTTTGGTAATTGCGGCCTGGCGGGTCTTGTTGTATATCAACTTGAGTTCCGCGATCACGTTGCCAGCGTTGTCGGTTGCCGATTTCATCGCCACCATGCGTGCCGACTGTTCGGACGCCATGTTTTCCGCGACCGCCTGATAAACAAGCGCCTCCACGTACCGCACCAGCAACTCGTCGATGACAGTCTGCGGGTCAGGTTCGTAGATATAGTCCCAGCCAGCTTGAGAGCTGCTGGCCTTTGCCTCGGCCTGCATCTTGTCGGCAGACAGGGGCAGCAATTGCTCCAGCACTGGTTCCTGCTTCATGGTGTTGATGAAGCGGGTGTAGCTCAGGTACACCACACTCACCTTGCCGGCAGCGTAAGCGTCCAGCAACACCTTGACCGGGCCGATCAATTTTTCAAGATGCGGTGTGTCGCCAAGCTGCGTGACATGCGACACGACCCTGGCGCCAATACGATTCAGGAAACC
>JANLVB010000203.1:0-4290 GCA_031363785.1 Betaproteobacteria bacterium | reverse complement strand
GCCGCGGCGGATACAGCTGCTGCGGCGTCTCGTCGGCAGCCTCACCGGCCAGCAGCGCTTCGACCGATACCGCCTCCACCACCAGCGCACGGCCCTGCATCAGGAAGGCGAAGCGCTGGCGGTATGCAGCCTCAAAAGCGGCCTGCATCTGGGCCAGATCACCAAACGGCACCAGCAGGGCCGAGTCACTGCCCTCAAAGCGCAAGTGCACGCGGCGGCGCAACTCCACCACACCGGTGGTATGGTGCTGCCGGCCCAATTCTTCCTGCGCTGCTGCGGCCAGCTGCGCCAGGCAAGCCGCCACCCCGGGCAGCGCCGCTGCATCCAACGGCAATTCGACCGCCTGTTCACGCAGTACGGTCTGGTCGGCCAAGCCCATGCCGTAGGCACTCAGAACTCCCGCCAGGGGATGCACCAACACCCGGGTCATGCCCAGCGCATCTGCTACCAGGCAGGCATGCTGGCCGGCCGCGCCGCCGAAACATTGCAAGGTGTAACGCGTCACGTCATAACCACGCGCCACGGAAATCTTCTTGATGGCATTGGCCATTTGCTGCACGGCGATGC
The DNA here is from genome assembly GCA_031363785.1 of Betaproteobacteria bacterium. Lineage (GTDB taxonomy): Bacteria > Pseudomonadota > Gammaproteobacteria > Burkholderiales > Burkholderiaceae_C > CAISIP01. The sequence continues at coordinate 3,723 of JANLVB010000203.1, read as the reverse complement.
GGATAAATCCCTCCGCCAGGTCGTGTGGGGCCTGGCCGGTTTGTTGTGCCATTGCGCCGAACAACTGCTCCACCACCCCGGCATCCAGCATTTCGTTGGCGTGTCTGCCAAACACTTTGGGAAAGTGCCGAGGCTGCACCTTGCCAAGCATGATGTTTGCGTCCGTCACCGTCAACGGCCCTCCACGACGGTAACTGGCTGGCCCCGGGTTGGCGCCGGCACTTTGCGGCCCGACGCGCAGGCGCGCGCCGTCGAAAGCCAGGATCGAGCCGCCACCGGCCGCCACGGTGTGGATGCCCATCATCGGCGCGCGCATCCGCACTCCCGCCACCTGGGTTTCAAACTCGCGCTCGAACTCACCCGCAAAATGCGACACGTCGGTCGAGGTGCCACCCATGTCAAAACCGATGACACGCGTCTGGCCGGCAATGGCCGCCGTACGCGCCATGCCGACGATGCCACCCGCCGGGCCGCTCAGGATGGCGTCCTTGCCCTGGAAGCTCGCCGCATCGGCCAGGCCACCCGAAGACTGCATGAAATACAGGCGCACGCCGGGCATCTCCTGCGCCACCTGCTGCACATAACGACGCAGGATCGGCGACAGATAGGCATCGACCACCGTCGTGTCGCCACGCCCGACAAACTTCATCACCGGACTGACCTGGTGCGAGACACTGATCTGCGAAAACCCAACCTGCCGCGCCAGTCGCTGCGCAGCCACCTCATGCAAGACATGCCGGTAACCATGCATGAAAACAATGGCCACACTGCGCAGCCCGGCGTCGAACTGGCGCTGCATGTCGGCGTGTAGTTGTTGCTCGTCCAGCGCACACCACAACTCGCCGCGCGCGCCAACACGCTCGTGCGCTTCCACTACCGCGCTGTACAGCAACTCGGGCAACACGATGTGGCGCTCAAACAGGCGTGGCCGATTCTGGTAGGCAATTCGCAGCGCGTCGCGAAAGCCGCGCGTCGTCACCAGCAGTGTCGGCTCACCCTTGCGCTCCAGCAGCGCATTGGTGGCGACGGTGGTTCCCATCTTGACACAATCAACCTGTTGCGCGGTGATGGGCTGATCCGCCGCGAGCCCCAGCAAATGGCGAATGCCGGCCACCGCGGCGTCCGCGTATTGCTCCGGGTTGTCACTCAGCAACTTGTGCGTCACCAGTCGGCCATCGGGGCGTTTTCCGACCACATCGGTGAAGGTACCGCCACGGTCGATCCAGAATTGCCAACGCCTGGCCGGCGGAGCATGCTTCATAAAGAGGATGCGGCACGTGCTGCCTGGTCATACATGCCACTCATCATGCGCAGGTGCCGCGCCAGCTCACCGATCTGCGGGTTCATATCACCGTCAACGCTGCTGATCAGACACTGCTCCCGCACCTGCCGATAACGCTGCACCACTTCCTCACCTCTGGCAGTGGGCCGGTAAAACACTTCTTTGCCGACCTTGTCACCCGAGGCCAGGCCTGCCGCGACGAGTTTCTTCAGCGCATAGTTCACGACATGCGTATCTTCGTAGTTCAGCACAAAACAGACGTCGGCAAGTTTCTTGTTGCCCGCCCGGTGGTTGATATGGTGCAACACCAGCACGTCGGTGATCGTCAGATCAGGCACGCCGGCTGCGGCCATGCAACGCACTGCCCAGCGGCTGAACGCGTTCCAGCTCACGATCATGCCGAACTCCAGCTCACTCATTTCAGCACTGCGCGCTGAGACCAGGTGCGATGAGGAAACAATTGCCGAGTTTGGGTCTGTCATGGTGTCTTTTCGACCACGGATGGTGATCGCCCATATCTATAAAACATCGATATTTTGATAATTTATCGTCATCAACCAATAGGTGTAATTACCAAGTAGACAATTCTTTAATGTTTTATCAATAATTTACTCCAATGCCGATTCAACCCCGCCTATACACCGCCCACCGTGCATCGTCTGCAACCAGAGGTGCCATGGGCGCCTCACGTATTTCAGACGACTTGCCATGAGGAAGTTTCTTGACTGGCTGTACCTTGCCGCCGCCGCTGTGGCCGCAGCGTGTATCTGCGCCATTGCCGTGTTGATGATTGGACAAAGCATCCTGCGCGAATTTGGTGTGCGCACGGGTGCCACCAACGATGTCGTGTCCTGGTTATGCGCCGCGGCCGCATTTCTGGCAATGGCCCATGCCTTCAAACACGGCGACTTCGTGCGTGTCACCTTGTTGCTGGAAAAGCTGCCGCCAGCGCTGCGGCGCAAGTTTGAAATGGCGTCCCTGGCTTTGGCCTGCCTGGCGATTGGTTATCTGGCCTGGTGGGCGACCCGTTTCACTTACGAGAGCTGGCAATTCAACGACATGGCCGGTGGCCTGTTGGCGCTGCCGATCTGGATTCCACAAACCAGCTTCGTGCTGGGCGCATGGCTGTTTTTTGTAGCGGTGCTCGATGAGATGGTCATCGTCTTGCGCGGACAACAGCCAAGCTACGAGGTGGCCCTGCAACAGCGCCATGCCCAAGGCGATTTTTCGTCCGATATCTGACGCAGGTGACAGAACCATGGATACGCTCGGGATTGGTTTGTTCCTGCTCATCATCATGCTGCTGCTGCTGACGGGCGGCGTCTGGATTGCCATGACATTGGCCATCTGCGGCTGGATTGGCCAGGCATTTTTTACCTCCACTGCGCCAGGCAAAAATCTGTTCTCCTCGTTCTGGGAGAGCAATGCATCGTGGGAGCTGGCGGCATTGCCACTTTTCATATGGATGGGCGAGATATTGTTTCGCACCCGGCTCAGTGAGGAAATGTTCGAGGGCCTGAGCCCCTGGCTGAACCGCGTGCCGGGGCGCTTGATGCACACCACCATCCTCGGCTGTGGCATCTTTGGCTCGGTCAGCGGGTCGTCAGCGGCAACCTGCGCCACCATCGCCAAAGTCGCCCTGCCCGAGTTGAAACGGCGCGGCTACGATGAACAACTGGCGATCGGCGCATTGGCCACGGCCGGCACCCTGGGCATCCTGATACCACCGTCGATCACCATGGTGGTGTACGCGGTGGCGGCTGACGCATCGATCATCCGCATCTTCCTCGCCGGTTTCCTGCCGGGCTTGCTGCTGATGGTCCTGTTCATGGGATACATTGCCTGGTGGAGCCTGCGCAACCCGCACAAGGTGCCGCCGCCCGACCCGGCAATCAGCTTCGCGCAAAAGCTGCGTCGAAGCGGCAGCCTGATTCCTTGTATGGTGTTGATCGTATTTATCGTCTGGGTGCTGGTCAGCGGTTACGCCACAGCCACCGAGTGTGCGGCCTACGGCGTGGCCGGATCGCTGGCCATTGCGGCCTGGGGCGGCAGTTTGAGCTGGGCAAACTTCAAGGAGGCCCTGATGGGCACCACGCGCACCAGCTGCATGATCATGTTCATCCTGGCTGGCGCCGCGTTCCTGACCAAAACCATGGCCTTCACTGGTGTGCCGCGTGAACTGGCAGAGTGGGTCGATGCGATGCAGCTGTCACCGTACGCGCTGATCACTGCGCTGGTGCTGGTCTATCTGGTGTTGGGCACGGCACTCGACGGCATCAGCATGATTGTGCTGACAGCCGCTGTAGTGCTGCCAATGATCCAGAAAGCCGGGTTCGACCTGATCTGGTTTGGTATTTTCATCGTCTTGCTGGTGGAGATTGCTGAAGTCACACCGCCGGTAGGATTCAACCTCTTCGTGCTGCAAAACATGACTGGCAAGG
>JANLVB010000568.1:0-3991 GCA_031363785.1 Betaproteobacteria bacterium | reverse complement strand
CGGCATCATGATGTCCAGCAAGACCAGGTCAGGTGGCGCGGCGGCGATCATTGCCAGCGCATCCGCGCCATTGCTAGCGGCCGCCACCGCGTAGCCCTTGGCCGCCAGCACATCGACCAGCAGCTTGACATTGGCCGGGGTGTCGTCCACCACCAGGATCTTGCGCGGCGTCATCGGTCCCCCACACCCGTCATGCTGCTTTGCCTTCCACCGTCTTGCGCACGGTTTCGAGAAACTCCTTCAGGTTGATCGGTTTGCCGATGAAGCCGTCAAATCCGGCGTCGGTGATGCGGCTGCGGTCCATCGGTGTGACCGAGGCGGTAAAGGCCACCACGGGTACCCTGGCAGTGTCGGCGTTGGCGCGAATACGGGTGAAGGCTTCGATGCCGTTGATGTCGGGCAACTGGATGTCCATCAGCACCATGTCGGGTTTATGCTCCAGCGCCAGCCGCACGCCATCTTCGCCGTTCACCGCCTCCAGCGTCTGGTAACCCTTTGCCTGCAGCACGTCGCGCGCAAGCTTCATGTTTTTCTCGTTGTCTTCGACGATCAAAATAACGCTCATCAGAAATCCTCCGTGCTGCGCATTGCGGAATTTGCCCTTGGGAACGGCCCGGCGGCGCTCATGCCTGCCTCGGTATGGTGAAGGTGAAGGTGGAGCCGACACCTGGTTCACTCTGCAAGCTCAAAACGCCACCGTGCAGTTCGACAAAACGCTTGGTCAGTGCCAGCCCCAGGCCGGTGCCTTCGTGTTTGTTGGTGTAGTGGCGCCCCACCTGCTTGAATTCGTCAAACACCACCAGCTGGTCTTCGGCCGAAATGCCAACGCCGGTATCAGAGACCGCCACCTCGATGCCGCCTCCGGCCGGCGTTACCCGCACCACCACCCGTCCGCCATCGGACGTGAACTTGACGGCATTCGACAGCAGGTTCAAGAGAATCTGCTTGAACTTGCGTTCGTCGGCACGCAGCTCGCCGATACCGTCGGCCGCCTCCAGCAACAGCGCGATGCCGTGTGTCTGGGCCCGCTCGCGCACCAGCGTCATGGCGTTGGCCAGTGCCTGCGCTGCGTCGAAGTCACCCAGGTCGAGCTCCATCCGGCCAGCTTCGATCTTGGACAGGTCCAGAATGTCGTTGATCAACGACAGCAGATGTTTACCCGAGGTGAAGATGTCCTTCAGGTAGTCGTCCTGCTTCTCGTTGAGTTCACCGAACATGCGCTCCAGCAGCACCTCGGAAAAGCCGATGATGGCGTTCAGCGGTGTGCGCAGCTCGTGCGACATGTTGGCCAGAAACTCGCTCTTGTGCTGGTTGGCGATTTCCAGTTGGCGGCTCTTGTCGCGGATCTCGTTGAACAAGCGCGCGTTCTGGATCGCAATCACCGCCTGGTCGGCGAAGGTCTTGAGCAGCGCCTGCTCTTTCTCGTTGAACCCCTCCAACTTTTCGCGCGACACCATGATCGAGCCGATGGCGGCACCTTCCCACACCATGGGCGCGATGGCCAGCGAGTAACTATTGCCAAACTTCAGGGCTATTTTGCGCAACCCCGCCGGAACGTCGGGGTCGTGCAGGACATCGGCATAGGTCACCAGGCGGCGCTCGCGGATCGCCAGCTCGGTGGCTGTGCCCTCAATCGGAGCGGGGAAGAGCTGCAAGGTGCGCTCGATGCGCTGCCGGTCCGACCCGCGAATGGCGCCAATACGCAGCTTCGCATCATCTGTCACCTCGAACACAATCAGCTGCGTGGCACTGAACAGATGCTCACAGCTCTGCAAGATGCGGTCAAAAACCGGTTGCGCGTCGGCCACCGAATTGCTGATCACCTGCAACACCTCGGCTGTGGCGGTCTGCTGCTCCAGCGCTTCCCTGGTCTCGTTGAACAGGCGCACGTTCTCGATCGCGATCACCGCCTGGTCGGCAAAAGTACGGGCCAAGGCCGTTTCCTGGACTCCGAACTCACCGATGGTCGCGCGCAGTATGCCGATCATTCCGATCGCCTGACCGTCCTTGAGCAGAGGCACAAAAAGCCCGGACCGGTAACCCAATGCCAGCGCCAAGTCGCGCATGCGGGGAAACTCCAGAACAGCAGCCTCGGTATCGGCCACATTCACGATGCGGGCGTCGAGCATGCAGGCGCCTGCGGCGCTGCCGCGGTCCAGTGGCCAAGGCTTGAGAAAGCCGCCTTCACGGTCGCCGCGTGTTCCGTCATCGGCAAACGCGACGGTTTCTATCAAGCCGCCGCGTGGTACGGAAAAGGCGACTGCACGGCCGTCGAACAGTCGCTGGCACGCCCGCACGATCGCGTCGAACACCGGTTGCGTGTTGGTGGGTGAGCTGCTGATCACGCGCAAGATCTCGGCGATCGCGGTCTGCTGGTCCAGCGCCTCGCGCGTCTCGGTGATCAGGCGTGCATTCTCGATGGCGATCACCGCCTGATCGGCAAAGGTCTTGAGCAGGTCAGACTGGCGCTTTGGCGTCTTGCCGGGTTCGGGCCAGGCAACGACGATGGCGCCCACGGCAGCACCGTCCTTGAGCATCGGCGCACCTATCATGCGCCGCCAACCACCCACCTTTGCGGTGGTCGGGTCATAGTCAGGGTCGGTATGGGTATCCTCCGCGACCTGGACCTGTCCGGAAAGGATGATCCGCCCGCTCATCATCTCGCGGTGCGGCGGCGCCGGGTAGTGCCGGCGCGCATCGTCGACAGCATCTTCGCTCCAGCCGCGCGTGGCCACCAGGTGCACCAGCTGTCCGTCGTACCGGAACACCGCCGAGATCGACACGCCGAACAGGCGCAGCGCGCTGTCCATGATGGCCTCGAAAACCGGCGTCACATCGGTCTGCGACTCGCTGATCACGCGCAGTACGTCGCTGATGGCAACCTGGTACTGCAGCGCCTCGGTCACCTCGGCCGTGCGCTCCTCCACCTTGCGCTCCAGCCCGGCGTACGACTCGCCGAGTTGCGCCGTCATGCGGTTGAACTGGTCCGCCAGGCCCTCGAGTTCGTCCCCCGTCCTGATCACGATCTGCTGTTCCAGGTCCCCCGCACCGATACGCCGCGCGCCTTCATCCAGTGTGCGGATCGGACGCACCATGCTGCGCGCCAGTGCCGAGGCAGCAACCGCCGAAAACACCAAGCCTGCCAGCAACAACAGCCCGGTGCGCATGATCGACGCGTTGAGCTTGGTGAAGACCTCGGACACCGGTTGCTCGATGAACACCTGCCAATCCAGCGGGTTGATCGGCGCCACCGACGTCAACACGGCAACACCCCCCAAATCGACCGACTCCATGGCCGGCGCATCGGCATCCCGCACGCCGACCGCCGCCTTGACGTGCGGCAATGCGGACATGTTCGTCTTGCGCAGCACCAGCCCGATGTCCGGGTCGGCCACCAGCAGACCACGGCTGTCCACCACATAGGCCTTGCCCTTCTCGCCGATCTTGATGCGCGAGACCACGTCCCAGATAAACTTCAGGTTGACCTCGGCCACCGTCACCGGGCTGCCCGGCCCGCCAGCGCGTGTGGCCACCGTGATGTAGGGCTCGGTCTCCTTGCGGAAATACACCGGGCCGTACCAGGGCTGGCCGCGTTTGGCGTTCAGGAACGCCGGATCCTGCGAGCGGTCCTTCACCGATGACACGATGTCCATGCCCAGGCGCGACACGGCGATCTGCTCCTTCCCGGTGGCGTCAAGCTGCGATATATCCGTGACCTCGGGCGCCTGGCGCAGCAACTTCAAAAACTCGATGCGCCGCAATTCCACGTCGGCCGCATCGATCTGCGGCAACGAGGCATAGGCCAATTGTTGGGATACCTGCCGGATGTACTGCTCGATGCGGGACGAGGCGGCAATCGCCTTCTCGTGCTGCAGGCTGGCCAGCGCCGCGCGGTGCTCCTGATAGGAGAAATACAGCCCAATGCCGCCCGAGGCCAGCAGCGCCACACTGACCAGCGAGATGATGAGCAGCAGGTATTTGCGGAACAACC
>JANLVB010000171.1:0-4267 GCA_031363785.1 Betaproteobacteria bacterium | reverse complement strand
CAGCGGCCAGCGCATTCACCGCGCTGATGCTGCCATCGCGGTAACTGCTCAGGCCCTCGCCCATGCGCGCACTGCGTGCGTCCACGGTGGCGCCGGCCAGGCCCTCTTTCTCGACCATCGCCAAACCGGCAATGCCGCCATCCTCGCGGCCTTTGCCACCGTCCGAGCAAATAAAACCGAACGGCCGCACTTTGAGCAGGTAGGGCACCGCGCTGCGCCCGGTATGGCCGGCCGTGACCAGCACATTGCGCACATCTTCGGGCAGACCGAAGGCGATGGAATCGGTACAGACAACCTGGCGTCCGTCAGGGGCGGTATCCACCACCGTGCGATTCGTCACATCGGCCGCCGCGCGCTCCGCCGGGTCGAAGTCCAGCATGCACTGCGCTGCTTGCGCCACGGTCATACCGACCACCACTCCACCATCACGCGCCGGCTGGTTGGCAAAACTGATGATGCCACTGCGGTACAGGTCGACCCCGTCGCCCAGACGCACCGTCATCACATCGGCCACCGCAGCGGCGATGTTGAGGGCTTCGAGGTACCACAGCCCGGCAATCGAGGCACCAGCCGGACCGACACCACAATCGACACCGATGGCACCGCGCGGTCGCTGCTCGGCGATGAAGCGTGCTGGCAACACGCCGCAATACGAGGCGTTGACCACCACATCGCGGTCGCGGTTGCCCGGCACCACGTCGTAGGCCGAGTCCATGGCCATGACGCGGCCCCGCGCGGTCGCATGCAGCTCGGTCTGTGCGCCCATGTTCAGAGGGCTGTCTCGCCGCCATCCGGCACCAGGCTGGTGGCGGTCATGAACGCTGACTCGTCCGAGAACAGGAAACACACCGGTGCTGCGATGTCATCGGGCTCCCCGACCCGCCCCAGCATGTTGAGCGCGGCCGCCTGTGCCACCCCGGCATCCATGCTGCCGCCGCCGCGCATCTTCCACAGTGGCTCGGTCATGCCGCTGCGTATGCGTCCCGGCGCCACCACGTTCACCCGCACCAGCGGCGCTGCTTCCTTGGCCAGCTGCCGCGAAAAGCCCCAGATGGCGGACTTGGCGGCACCATACGGTGCGTTGTTGGGCTGCGCGACGATCGCTGCGATCGACGCCACGTTGACAATGGAGCCGCCACCTTGCGCGCGCATCAGGGGCAGGACGTTTTTGCAGACCAGAAAGGTGCCGCCAATATGCACGCCGAGCATGCGGTTGAAGCGCTCCAGAGTCCACTGCTCGATCGGGCCGAAGTCGGCGTGTCCGGCAGCGTTGAACACACAATCGATGCGCCCCAGCTGTTTGTGGGTGGAGGCCACCGCGTCGCGCACACCATCCTCGCTGGCCACATCCACTGCCAGGCTGATCGACCCGGGCAGTTCCGCTGCCACGGCACTTGCGCGACCGGCATCCATGTCGAGCACCGCAACCCGGCCGCCCTCGTGCGAGAAGCGCCGGGCCACGGCGGCTGCGAGACCGGAACCGCCGCCGGTGGTGAGTAGTACCTTGCCTGCAAATCGTTGTGTCATGTTGTTTCCTGTGGTTCAGGGCCGAATGCCTGCAAAAAAATCCCTCAATGCCGATGCCGTCTGCGGCGCCGACTGCTCGGGAAACCAGTGCCCGCCCGGGATGGTTCCCACCCGCAGGTCGGCGCACCGCACGCGCCATGCAGCCTCGATGTCCATCAGCGTGCGCATCAGGCCGTCTGCACCCCACAATGCCAGCGTCGGGCAGGCCAGCTTGACATGCAGATCGGCCTCGTCGTGCTCCAGGTCGATGCTGGAGCCGGCCCGGTAGTCGCAGCACGAGGCGTGGATCATTGCCGGATTGCGCCAGCAGCGCCGGTACTCGGCGAGCATCTGCGGGTCGAAGCGGTCCAGGCTCTTGCCGCCGGTACTGACCAGGCAGTTCTCGAAATAGAAATCGGGGTCAGCACCAATCAGGCGCTCCGGGTACGGCGCGGGCAGCGGCAGAAAGTACCACTGCCAATAGGTGGACGCGATCTTCTTGTTGGTCTGGTAATACAGCGCATGGGTCGGCACCAGGTCCAGCACGGTCAACGAGCGCACCTCGGACGGCCAGTCCAGCGCCATACGGTGCGCGACGCGGCCACCCCGGTCATGCCCGACCACATGAAAGCGCCGGTAACCGAGCGACTTCATCAACCCCACCTGATCCGCCGCCATGGCGCGAAAGCTGTAGTTGCTGTGGTCCGGCAGGCCGACCGGTTTGGAGGAGTCGCCATACCCCCGCAAATCTGCGCACACCACGCTGTGGGTCGACTCAAGCAGCGGCGCCAACCGTGCCCATTCGCTGAGGTTCTGCGGATATCCGTGCAACAGCAGGACCGGGTCGCCTTTGCCACCCTGCACATGGTTGACAGTGACGTCGCCAACCTGCGTCTGGCCGAGGGTGAAGCCTTCAAACATGCAAAACTCCCGAAAAGCAACTGCTCAGGCCAGCGTACTGCGAAACATCAAGCGACGGTTCTCGGGCAGGTCGAGTGCCGCAAAATCGTAGTCAATGGGCGCGAAATGCATGGTGCAGCGGTTGTCCCACATCACCATGTCACCCGCTTGCCAGCGATGCCGGTAGGTGTGGGCCGGGCGCACCGAGAGCGCAAACAGGTATTCGAGCAGAGGGGTGCTGTCCTGCACACTCCATCCTTCGAAATGGTCCACCATCTGCTCGCTCACGTACAGGGTCTTGCGGCCGGTATCCGAATGGGTGCGGAGCACCGGATGGGCATGGCCCTTCATGCGCTCGATTTCCTCTGGCGTCACGCTCGAGAACGGTTTGCGACCGGTCAATCGCTGGGTGCGGGCGCTGAACAGGGTGTGCACGGCCCGCAACGGCTCGAGCATGGCCTTGAACCCGTCCGACAGCGCCTCGTACGCCTGGTACATGTTGGCGAACATGGTGTCGCCGCCGAATTGCGGGGCGTGCACACACCGCAGCAGCGAAGCCCGCGCCGGCACCGGCAGAAAAGACTGGTCCGAGTGCCATTGCTGCGCCGCGTTTTCGGTCTCGGATCGCTGCCCGTTGGACTTGATGTTGGTAACGCGAAACAGATCAGGATAACCATCGGGAGCATGGCGCCCCAGCAGACCGGTCTTGGCCAATGGCCCGAAGCGGCGGGTAAATGCCAGCTGCTGGTCGTGCTCCAGATGCTGGTTGCGAAACAACAGGATGCCGCGTTCACCCAGCAGCAGCCACAAGGCGTCGATGGTGGTCTGCGGTATGGCGTCGATGCGCCTCGCGTCAATGCCAAGCACCTCGGAGCCGGTGCGCCAAGACAGAGGCTTGGCCTCAAACCCCTGCAAGGCGATCACGGCAGGCGCGGCGGCGGCAAGCGTCGCGGACATGCGGCAACGGCGATCAACGCTCAGGCCAGCGTCGAGCGGAACATCAGCCGGCGGTTTTGCGTCTCGTCGCGGTGCGCAAAATCATAGTCCAGCGGCGCGTAGTGCTGGGTACAGCGGTTGTCCCAGAACACGATGTCACCCGGCTGCCAGCGGTGCCGGTAGGTGTACTTCGGCAGCCAGTTCAGGTTGAACAGATACTCGAGCAGCGGCCTGCTTTCCTCGATCGTCCAGCCATCAAAATGGTCGACGCACTGCTCGTTGATGTAGAGCGCCTTGCGACCTGTATCGGGGTGCTTGAGGATCACCGGCTGCATGGCGCCCTCGACACGTGACAGCTCCTCGGCATTGAGTTGCTTGCGACCGGCCATTACCTTGGAGCGGGTACTGAAAAGGCTGTGGAAGGCCTGCAACGGCGCCAGCGTTGCCTTGAGGCCGTCAGACAAATCGTCGTACACCGCGACCATGTTCGCAAACATGGTGTCGCCGCCGCATTGCGGTGCCAGTTCGCAGCGCAGCATCGATGCACGCGCTGGCACCTTCAAGAAGGTCTGGTCGGTGTGCCACTGTTGCGCGGCGTTCTCGGTTTCCGAGCGCTCGCCGTTCTTGCGGATGTTGGTGACGGTGAAGATGTCCGGGTAACCGGGCGGCGCATAACGGCTGGTCAGGCCGGTCAGCGCCAGCGGACCGAAGCGGCGCGTGAACGCCAGGTGCTGGTCATGGTTCAACCCCTGGGCGCGAAACAGCAAAATGCCGCGTTCACCAAGCAGCCGCCACATGTCGCGAATGCTCTGGTCTGACAGGTCCTCACTGTGCTTGAGGTCGACGCCAGTGACCTCCGAGCCCACCAGGAACGAGATCGGGTGCGCTTCGAACTGCATTTTGGCCTTGGGCAAACTTGCCGCCT
>JANLVB010000152.1:0-4094 GCA_031363785.1 Betaproteobacteria bacterium | reverse complement strand
AGCAAGCGCGGCAGGGCGTCGAGCGAACTGATACGGGCCAGGTCGCGCACGTCTCGCTGCACCAGGGTTTGCACATAGGCCCGGTACCAATGCCGGCGCCGGTCGGGGTTGCGTGCGAGCGCGGCCGGGTAGCCACCCGCCACGATGCGCTGCGCCAGCTCGGGGCCCAGACGTTCGTGCCGTGCCAGCTTGAAGCCACGCGAAAAAAGCAGATCCAGGAATCCACTGCTTTTTCGCGCGAGTTCGCATTGCGCCAGGGGATGGAGCCGTTGTGCCTCGATGCGGCCGGCCAGGGACTCGGCCAGCCTGGGTAGCAGCAGGACATTGGCAGAGCCTGTCAGCAGGAATCGCCCCGGGCTGCGATCGCGATCGACCACCGCCTTGATCGAGGTGAATATCTCCGGTACGCGCTGGATTTCGTCGAGCACCATCCGGGGCGGAAGATCGGCCACGAAGCCAACCGGATCGGCCTTGGCTGCCGCCACCAGGTTGTCGTCATCGAATGTCAGGTAACCGTAGCCGGCCGGCTCGGCAACGGTGCGTGCCAGTGTGGTCTTGCCGCATTGGCGCGGGCCATGCAACAGGACCACGGGTGTGTCTGCCAATGCCTCGGTCAACCTGGCCTGCGCAAAGCGGGGAAATGGCGTGCTGCTTCGGGGGTCGATCGTAGTCGGCTGATTGTAATTTTATGGTTCGCTATTTGAAACCTTATAGTCCGGCCACTTGAAATGTTCTGGTTCGACTGAATGAAAATAATAGGCTTCAACCGTGGCTGGCCGTTCACCCGAACAAACCTTGCAGATACCAGTGGCTGCCCGCTCGCTCCGATGGCTGCTCCGCCAGTTGCCTGTCCACCGTCAACCGCTCGCGATAGATCCACAACAAACCCGCCTGCTCGCTGCGCGCCAGGAAGTAGTCGCGCAGCGTGACCACGGTTTTTGCCGGGCTGGCTGCACCCCACCAGCCCGCCTCCAGCCGCTGTGGCCCCGCCAGCAGCGTGAGCGGGCCCTGGTACAACGGGCGGTCCTGGCGCACGGCCAGTTTGAGGGGGGTGGCGAGCAGCCAGGTGGGGTACAGGTCGGCGTATGCGGGAGAGGCGTTGGCGGCGGCCTTGGCCTTTGGCTTTTTGCCTGCCCCGGCAGGCTTGCCGCTTGCCGTGGATGTGGTGGCCGGCCGGCCCTGCGATGCCGGCACCCAGGCCTGCATGCACTCGGGCCGATGGTCGGCACGGGAAACCGCGCGCAACACCTGCTCCGGCCCCAGACGCGCACTCAGGCGCTCCAGCAGCTGGTGCAGGCTGTCGCCGCTGCGCAGGTCATCGGGCAGCAGGCTGGCGCTGGCCCCGGCCAGGGGCGCGGTCTCGATGGAGCGCATGCGCAGGTACAGCACCGGCGCCGGCAGGGTGGTGTGGTCCAGGTGCTCGCCGAGCAGACGCTGCAGGTGGGTCATGTCCAGCGTGGGCTCTGCCGTGCGCACCACCAGGCTGCCGTGGGTGGCGGTGTTGCGCCGCGCGTCCATCTCCCAGCCCAGTTCCAGCGCCAGGATGCCGCGCTGGCGCGCCTGCAGCCAGACCTGCAACTGCGCCAACATGCGACGCGCGGCAAACAGCAGTGAGGGTGCGGTCTCCACCTGTACCGACAACTCCAGCGGCAGGTCGAACACCTCGGGCAGCAGCAGCCAGGGGTAGACCTCGGGCTTGAGGCCGTAGGCCCGGTCCAGCGCGTCGAGCAGCGGCGCACCGAAGCGCCGCACCACACCGCCCCGTGGCAGGGCGCGCAGATCGCCCCACGCGCGGCAGCCGATGCGCTCCAGCGTGGCCAGATGCGGCTGCGCCTCGGCCAGCGTGGCCAGTGGCAGCAAGTCGGGTGCCGGATAAGCACCGGCAGCATCCACCTGCAGATAGGCCAGCGCCAGCAGGGAGGTCGGGGCATGTGCCGAGCGCAGCGGCTGCACCGGGCACGCTGCCTGAAACAGATGGTCGAGCAGCGGCTGGCGCCCGCCGAACAGGCGCTCGCTGGCGGATACCTCGAGCAGCACCGCCTGCTCGCGTTGCGCCACCCGGGGCGTGAACTGCAGCGCCCACCAGCCCAGGGCGGCGAGTGCGTTGTCACGCACGCTGGCGTATTCGAGCACCTGCGAGTTGCTGCTGGCGCTGCCAGCGCCGGGCGCAGGCGCGCCTTCTTCCTCAGGCTGGGGCTGTAAAGCGATCCAGTACATGGAGCGGCTCCTGCATCGAAAGCCCGGGGAGCATCCCGGGGAGCATCGCTGCGGAGACCTCCGGCACGGAATCGCGCCCTGCCCGCCCGCCACCGCGTGCGAGCAGCGCCGCCATGCGGCCCTGGCGGGCGGGCATGACCAGGGGCTTCAACGCCGGCGGCCCCCTGCGCTTGAGGATCTCGATGTGCAGTTCGTCGCTGTCGGCCTGCAGCGCCACCAGCACCCGCAGCACTGCCGGCGACGACTCGGCCTGGGCCCGGGCCGGACGCATCACGAACAGCAGCTTGGCATGTTCGCTGGCCGCCATCTGCAGGCGGCGGAGCTGGTCGGCCCGGGCCTGCGGCAACCAGGCCAGCACGGCGGCCACATCAGCGCAGCGCAGCGCCTGCTCGCAGGCCCACATGCGCGGAGCCGGCTGGGCCACGGTGATCCACAACAGGCGCTCGGTGGCCAGGCCCTGCGCCGACAGCCCAGGCCCGAAAGGCATGTGCGGCGCGCCCACCAGCACCACCGGCCCGGCCGGGACACGGGCCAGCGCGGGCAACAGCAGGCGCCATTCGTTCTGGCCGCTTTGCGCCTGCAGTATTTCCACCAGAGCGCCCACGGGCCAACCGCTGCCGGGCAACTGGGCATCGAGCAAGGCGTGCCCGGTGGCCAGCACCGCGCCTGCCGGGCGCGCCAGTTCGTCGGCACGCCAGACGGCGCCATGGGCGGCAACGGGAACAGGAAGGGAGGACATGGGCAAACGAAAGGCTCAGAATACTGTATGAAATATGGGGTATCCACTTAGCTCCAGTTGATGCAAAATGACTGGATGAAAACCCAGATAGTAGCGCCGATTCCGGACAAAGACTACCCCCAGACCTGGAACGAATTTCTAGACTGGTTTGGCACAGAGGAGGCTTGCCTTGCCTATCTGGAGCGGCTGCGGTGGGCGGACGGATTCGTTTGTCCGCGCTGCGGCAGCGTCGCTGATGCCTACCGTGCCAGCCGCACCCGGTTGATGTGTCGCGACTGCCAACGCCAAAGCACGGTAACTGCCGGGACCATCTTCGACAAGACGCGTACGCCGTTGCGCGTGTGGATGGCTGCGGCGTGGTATTTGACCAATCAGAAGCAAGGCGTGAGCGCTTTGGGACTGCAACGCGTGCTGGGCTTGGGCAGCTATCAGACCGCCTGGACCATGCTGCATCGGTTTCGCCGTGCGATGGTCCGCCCGGGCCGCGAGCAACTCAAAGGACAGGTCGAAGTTGACGAAACCTATCTGGCCATCACGGACCGCCAGAACCCCATCTCGCCTGTGGGGCGCAAGAGCAAGACGACGAAGGTTCAGATAGTCATTGCCGTGGAGACGCTGCAGCCCAAAGGGTTCGGGCGAATCCGGCTACGCCGCATCGCCAACGACTCTGCCGCCTGTGTGATTCCGTTCGTTCAGGATGTGGTCGAGCCCGGCGCCCAGGTTCATACCGATGGCTCTGCCGCCTACTTGTCGTTGGCAGAATTGGGCTACCCCCATCAGCGCACGGTCATGCTCGGTTCGGATGTGCCGGCCCATGTGTCCATGGCCGGGGTGCATCGGGTAGCAGCACTCGTGCAGCGCTGGATTCTGGGCACACATCATGGCTCGGTTCAACCTGAGCACCTGGATGCCTACTTGGACGAATTTGTGTTCCGATTCAATCGGCGCACTTCGAGTTCGCGCGGAATGTTGTTCTACAGGCTGCTTCAACAGGCCGTCGTCACAGCGCCAGTCACGTATGAGAATGTCGCGCGCAATAGCAGGACCAAAACTTGAACATTCCAGCCTCCTCGATAGAATGCCAAGAACACTGGTTATTCATCCAGCCTCGCAAATCACTGGAGCTAAGTGGATACCC